>CAYLSM010000099.1:0-15402 GCA_964386505.1 uncultured Gemmatimonadales bacterium | reverse complement strand
TGTTGCGCAGTTTCTTCTTGAATTCAGCATACTTTTTATCTTTCAGCTTTTCAAGTACCTTCTTGTCCCTGGTGATTTCGAGCAGGCGCTCGCGGTGAACACGGACCTCCTCGTTCTGCTTTTCGATTCGCACCCGTTGTGAGCGTATCTCGCCGGCCAGGACCTCGGTCCAGCCGCTGTAGTTCATCAGCTCGGACACCCGCACCGAGCGTGCCTGGTCCGCCGCGGACTCGAACTCGGCGATCTGCTTCTCCAGGCGTTCGAGCATGGCCTCCAGTTCCTCCTCGCACCTGCGCAGCCGGCCGAATGCCTCGGCCAGTTCCCGCTTCTGCACCTCCTCGCGGGTCATGGTAGTTTCCATCACTTTCTGCAGGCGGAACTGGAACTGCTTCATCTACTCTCGCTCCCTGTCATGTCTCAGGAGGCCCGATAGGCCCGTCCGGCCCCAGCGGCGCTCTGGGCGGCCTGCGCCTCGGCCGACACGGCCTGCCCGGCCTGCTGGATACGCGCGTAAAGCTGGTCAAGGTTCTCCAGGGTCTTCTCCCAGCCGGTATGCTCGTTGATATCCTGGCGCAGGAAAGCGTTAACCGCGTCGATCACGCGCAGGGCGCGGTCGATCCGCGGGTTGGAGCCCGGCTGATAGGCGCCGATATTGATCAGGTCCTCGGCCTCGCGGTAGACCGCCAGGGTTTCGAGTATGGCATGGGCCTTGGTGCGGTGCTCGCGCGGGACCACGTCGGTCATCACGCGGCTGATCGAGGGCAGCACGTCAATGGCCGGATAGTGGTTCATCGAGGCCAGGCGACGGCTGAGCACGATATGCCCGTCCAGGATCGAGCGCATGGCGTCCGCGATAGGCTCGTCCATGTCGTCCTGGTCCACCAGCACGGTATAGAGGCCGGTGATGCTCCCCCGCTCCAGCTTGCCCGCCCGTTCCAGCAGCTTGGGCATCATGGCGAACACCGAGGGGGTGTAGCCCTTGGTGGTGGGCGGCTCGCCCACGGCCAGGCCGATTTCGCGCTGGGCCATGGCCATGCGGGTGACAGAATCCATCAGCAGCATCACGTCCTCGCCGCGGTCGCGGAAATACTCGGCAATGGCGGTGGCGACAAAAGCGCCCTTGAGGCGCACCAGGGCCGGGCGGTCAGAGGTGGCCACGATGACCACGGAGCGCTTGAGTCCCGCCTCCCCCAGGTCACGCTCTATGAAGTCGCGCACCTCGCGGCCGCGCTCACCGATCAGGGCGATCACATTCACATCCGCGGCGGTGTTGCGGGCGATCATGCCCAGAAGGACCGACTTGCCCACGCCGCTGCCGGCGAAAATGCCCACGCGCTGGCCCTTGCCGCAGGTGAGCAGGCTGTCTATCGTGCGTATGCCGGTGGCGATGGGTTCCTTGATCCGGGCGCGGGCCATCGGGCTGGGAGGCTCACGGTAGACCGGCGCGGAATCGGCCAGCTCCAGCGGCCCCAGACCGTCGATCGGGTTGCCCAGGCCGTCCAGCACCCGCCCGAGAAGCTTCTGCCCGGCCGGCACCGCAAACATCGAGCGGTCGCCCACCACCTCGCAGCCCGGGGCGATACCCTGCATGCTGCCCAACGGCATCAGCAGGACCTTATTATCCTTGAACCCCACCACCTCGGCCTTGTCCTCGCGCCCGTCCTCGCGGCTGCGGATACGGCAGATCTGACCCATCGAGACCGAGGGTCCGATGGACTCGATAACCAGGCCCACCACCTGGCTCACCTTGCCGTTGAGGACTATGTCCTCGCAGTGGTCCAGAGCCTGGAAGCAGCGGCCGAGCCGCTGTTCAGTCGTGTCCGTGCTCAGCGGCGGCATCATCCTGCTCCTGGGAGGCCTCACGCCCGGCATAGAGCGCCTGCCTGAGGGCTTTTTCGATCTCGGCCATGCGGGTGTCCACCCGCGCGTCGATATTACCGGCCCCGGTCTCGATCACGCAGCCGCCGCGTCGGACCTGCTTGTCCGCCCGCACATCCAGCCGCCCGATCCCATCGCCGATAAATATGATATCGTCCTGGTGCCCGCGGACCTCCTCCAGGTCCTCCGGATTGACCCGCAGCACCAGCTTGTCTTTCTCTGTCACCAGCCTCACCGCCGATTTGATCGACTGCTTGATCACCTCGCTGCCGGTCGCGGCGGCCAGGTCCATGAAACGCCGCGCAATGGCCAGGGCCAGGTCGACCGCCTCCGACTCGGCCTCTCGCAGGACTTTCTCGCGCTCATCGGCCAGCGAGGACAGCAGGTTCTCGATCACCTTGGCGCGGGCGGCCAGGCCTTTCTCGGCCTCGGCGCGGCCCTCGGAGCGTCCCTGCTCCAAGGCCTCGCCTTTCAGCCGCTCAGTTTCGGCCTGCCACTGGGCACGCTCTGCGGCCAGATGTTCCTCCACCGCGCGATCGAGTCCCTCCCGGTCGAAAAGTTCGGCCTGGGGCACGCTCTCCAGGGCGCCGAAATCCGCCTCCTGGAACTCGCCCTCCTGGGCGACAATTTCCTCGCCTGTCTTGAGGAACACTTTGCGCAGGGGCCTGCCTGTCGTTATGACGGTCATCGCATTCTTCCGTTCTCAGCCGCATTCCGCGGCGGTTACTCCACCAGGGTGTCCTCGGCGCCGCCCTTGCCGCTGATGACGATTTCGCCGTCCTCCTCCAGGGAGCGCACAACATCCACCACGCGCTGCTGGACCTCCTCCACGTCACGCAGACGCACCGGGCCCATGAAATCTATCTCTTCCTGGATAAGCTGGGCCACGCGCTCGGACACGTTGTGGAACACCTTGGTCTTGAGTTCCTCGGCCGCGCCCTTGAGCGCCATGGAGAGGTCCTTGACATCGATCTCCTTGAGCACGCGCTGCATGCTCTTGTCGTCGAGCAGAAGGATATCGTCGAACACGAACATCAGGTTCTTGACCTCGGTAGCCAGCTCGGGGTCTTTCTGAACGAGGTTATCCAGGATTTTGCGCTCGGTGGCGCGGTCGGCCAGGTTCAGGATTTCGGCCACTGTGCTGGCGCCGCCGGCCTGGCTCAGGTCCTGTCCCAGCACGCTTTCGAGCTGGCTTTCCAGCACCTTTTCAACGTCGTTAAGAAGCTCGGGGCTGATCTTGCCCATGGTGGCTATACGGTAGACAATCTCGTTCTGGAGCTGCTCGGGCAGCTCGGCCAGAATCGAGGCGGCCTGGCTGGCATCCAGATGGGCCATGATCACGGCCACGGTCTGCGGGTGTTCGTTCATGATGAAGTTCAGAAGCTGGGCCGGGTCGACCCTCTTGAGCAGCTTGAAGCCCGAGACGTGCAGGGCGCTCTGGACCTTGGCCAGAATCTGGGCCGCCCGCGGGCCTCCCAGGGCCTGTTCCAGCACGCTGCGCGCGTATTCCATGCCGCCCTGGGCGATATACTCCTGGGCCAGCACCATCTGGTAGAACTCTTCCACCACGGCGTCGGTCACGGCCGAGGGGATGTCCTGCATGTTGGCGACCTCGATGGACAGGCGCTCGATGTCGCGCTCACCCAGGTTCTTGAAAATCAGGCTTGAGGCCTCCACGCCCAGAGCTACCACCAGGATCGAGGCTTTCTGCAGACCGTTGAGGCTCTCGTAGGTGAGGTCCATGCTTAATCCCCCGAATCTTCTTCAACCATCCACGTTTTAAGCAGCTTGGCCACGTTGGCCGGCTTTTCCTTGGCAAAGATCATCACCTGCTCCTGAATCTGGGCCCGTTTCTGCGCCTCGATCGAGATTTCCTCCTCGATCGGCACCGCGGCCTCGATGCCCTCCTCAGCCGCCTCCTTGGGAGGCAGGATCTTGAGTGAGCGCAGCAGGCTGCGGGCAAAGAGCACGAAGATCAGGATCGAGATGACCAGCAGCATCTTCTGGGCCACGCTGTACCAGAACTCGCGCCGCTCGGCGTCCTCGAGCTGCTTGCGCTCCTGGTCCACCTGCGAGGTGTCGAAACTGAACTGGTTGATCGCCACCTGATCGCCGCGCGCCGGGTCGTATCCTACTGAATTCTGTACAATTACGCGGATATTGTCAAGCTCCTCCTGGGTGCGCGGCACGTGCTGTAGCACGGGTTCGCCGCCGCCGGCAGGAGGGGCCATCTGGGTGGCCTGGTTGACAAAGACTGCCACGGTGATACGGCGGATGTTGCCGCTTTCCTGGACCACGTGCTCCATGGTCTCGTTGATCTCGAAATTGGTGATCGAGCTTTCATCCGTGGTCGAGGTGTTGTTCTTGTTGTCGGAGGTGACGTTTTCGTTGCGCTGCTCGCTCTTGACCACGGTGTTGTTGGGGTCGAAGGTGCGGATGGTCTGGTCGACCTTCTTGAAATCCACCTCGGCCGAGACACGCACGATGGTGTTGCCGTTGCCCAGCACTCCGTTGAGCAGGGTCTGGACTTTCTTGGTCAGGTAATCCTCGGTGTGCTGGCGCAGCTCAAGCTGGTGTGCGGTCAGCTTGACCATCGGGTCGACCGACTGGATCGAGGAGAGCATGTTGCCGTAAGAGTCGACAATGGTGATGTTCTCGGGGTCGAGGCCCTCGATGCTGCTGGAGATCAGGTGGGTGATGCCCACGATCTGCTGCTCGGAAAGCTTGGCCGAGGGTTTGAGCTTGAGCATCACCGAGGCGGTCGGTTTCTTCTGGTCCTCGGTGAACAGGCGCTCCTCGGGAATGACTATGTGCACGCGGGCCTTGTCCACATCGGCCACGGTCTCGATAGACCGGGTCAGCTCGCCCTCCAGGGCGCGGCGGTAGTTGATCTTCTGGACAAAGTCGGTCACACCGATATTGACCTTGTCGAAAATCTCGTAGCCCACGCCGCTGGTGCGGGGCAGTCCCTTACCGGCCAGTTGGAGACGGGTCTCGGGTACATTCTTGCTGGGCACCAGGATCGCGGTGCCGTTCTGGTCCAGCTTGTAGGGGACTTTGTTGGCGGACAGCTCGTTGACGATATTGTTGGCATCTTCCTCGGTCAGGCGGGAATACAGCAGCTCGTACTTGGGCCGCTGGACCCAGATCAGCAGGAAAATCATGCCCACGATGGTGGCGAAAGTCACCCCCAGCATCGCGAATTTCTGGTTCGGCGAAAGCTTGCCCCACAAATCGCGGGCCTGGGTCAGGAACTGCTGGAAGAACTCATTCATCGACCGGCCTCATCTCCATTGAACCGAACTTTATCTTTGCCAGGGATGTCAGAGCGACATCCGTTTGATCTCCTGATAGGCATCCATCATCTTGTTGCGCAGCTCCATCAGGAGCTGGAAACTGGTGCCGGCTTTCTCCACAGTCATCATCACGTCGTGCACGTCCGTTATCTCTCCGGCCATGAAATCCTGCACCTTCCTGGCCGAATCTTTCTGCATCGAGTCCACGTCATGAACAAAGTTGCGGATCGTGTCGCGGAACGACATCTCGGTCGGCTCGACCGGGTTGCCGTCGGCGCGCTCGGATTCGGGCAGGATAGTGCCGGGCTTGATCGGGCTGGTCTGGGCAAACGGCAGCTCGGGCTGCAGGGGGTTGATCCGGAAATCCGCCATCTTGTTGCTCCTCGGGCTGTGCCGACTTTAGCTCAGAAGATCGAGTTTTTCACCTTTGACCGCGGGATTGGCGCCACCCAGGCGGCCATCCAGACGGTAGAAACCGTACTGCCCCGACTTGACCACCCCCGCGGTGCGCTCCTCCGGTGCGGCGGCATCGACCGCCTCCAGGTGCGAGCGCGCCTCGCTCGACAGCGAGTAGACCACTCCGGTGACCGGACTGGCCGGGATGAAATGGTCCTGGCCCTTGCTTGCCTGCGGTTGCGCCGTGCGTTCCGGCTCCTCCGGCAGGCTGAACGCCTCGGCCGGAGCCTGGCCCGATGCGTCAGTCCTGGCAGCCTGAGCCCTGAGCGAGGCTTTCTGGACCTGCGGCTGCGCGTTGAAATAGGGCAGAATTCTCATTGCAGCTCCCGGGGCCGCCGCAGCTTAAGGCCGCGCGGCCGTCACGCTCAGATTTCGAGCGCCTTCCTGGTCATGTCCTTGCTCGCGTTGAGCGCCGTGGTGTTGGCTTCGTAGGCGCGCGTGGCGCTGATCATGTCCACCATTTCGGTCAGGACGTTCACGTTGGGCATCGCCACATAGCCCTGGGCATCGGCGTCCGGGTGGGTCGGATCGTACACCAGGCGCGGGGGCGACTGGTCCACTGCGGTCTCGACAACCTGGGTGCCGCTGGGCACAGGCATCTGGTCCCGGATCGGCTCATCCTTGAAATGGGTGCCGGAGGTGCGCTCCATGTGGACAGCGTTCTCGAAATACTTGGGGAAAACGGTGACCGGAGCCTCTGCCGTGACCACGAACTTGCGCTTGTACGGCCCGCCCTCCTGCGTGCGCGTGGTTTCGGCGTTGGCGATGTTCTGGGCGATCTGGTCCATCCGGCGGCGCTGGGCGCTCAGGCCGGTGGCGCTTATGTTCAGCGAGGAGAATATGCGTTCCAGGGGCATGTCCGGGCTCCCTTACGGCCTATCAGGTGGAGGTTTCGCCGCGGATCGAGCTGCGCAGCGCGGAGAAAGTCCGGTTTGCCATCTTGGAGGCGAAGTCAAACGAGAGCTGGGCCTTGGCCAGACGGACCATCTCCTCGTCGATGTCCACGTTGTTGACCCCGGAATGCATGTCGGTGTCGTCCGGCATGTAGGGTACGGGCTTGACCTCATCCAACGTCCCCGCGCCGATCTTCATATGCGCGTCATCGGTACGCTCGCCGGTGATACCGCGGTCATAGTCCAGGGCCTTGCGCAGTTCGTCCTCGAAAGAAACCTCGGTGCGCTTGAATCCGTGGGTGTTGACATTGGCGATATTGTGCGCCGAGGCTTTCTGGCGCATGGCATAGGTGTCGAGGCCCTTCTGCAGCAGCGGCAGGTTGGTCTGCTCGAACAGGAACTGGTTGAGCATCGCGGGCATCCTTTCTCTCTATTAGGCCCTCGGCCGGCGCCGTCCTTCGGCGCAAGCCTGGATAGTCTGCCGTCAAAATAGCAACATCCATGCCAGCGGCGCCTGCCCATTAATTATTTATATTATTACAAGTTACGCACAGCCCTCCACCCTGGATCAGGCAATTGGTTCCGCTGCGGAAAACTATTCCGCTGCCTGCGTCCCCCCTCTTTCCAGACCTGAATCACAGCAGATCAAACCGGCAGATGTGCCAATTAAATATTTCCGCTTATTGTGCAGCCGCGGGAAGAGTGTTGCGATAACATTTTCCTTATATTATTTTTAGTTAATTCTATTAATCGGAATACCTGCAACAGATAGTCCGGCAATCAGATCAAGAAATCAAACGTTTCGTTAGCTGTTCACGCGCCCGAAAAAGTACAGCTAAAATCGTTTTTCGGTTCAGCATTCGTGTCCTTTGAAGCTGGGGGCTCCCGATGTCCGATATATTGAAGGGTTTCTTCACCGGAATGGAAGAATTTGCCAAGACCATGCGCGACCACGTGAACATTTCCGAGCAGACAGGCGGCAGCCAGCGCGAGCTGATCGAAAAGGTTAGTGCGCTGACCGACAGAGTGACCCAGCTCCTCGACCTGCTCGAGAACAAAATCGGCACGGCCATCGAGATCACACCGGCCAAGGGCAAGCGCATGATGGACATAAAGGAGAAAATCCTGGAGAAGGTCCAGCAGTCACAGAATGGTATCCGCCCCCCGCAACTGGCCCGTCAGCTTGGCACCAAAGTGCAGAACCTGTACCCGCACCTGAAGTCGGCTGTGGCCAGCGGCAGCCTGAGACGGGACAACTCCGGGGTCTACTATTCGGCTGAGATCGGCAAGAAATAAAGGGCTGCGAGGCTGGCGGCCGGAAAAGGCCAAAACGCAGATAAATCGATAGCTGACTGACAAAAAGGGGCACGCCGTGGCGTGCCCCTTTTTTATCCAATTATGGACCGGGCGGCACCGAGCCGCCGCCTGTCAGCCTTTCTAATTGTTATCGAAACCCGAGGTAACATCATCCGCCAGTTTCTGACGGACCTCGCGGTCTTTCATGGTTGCGCCGGGGTCGAAAGTGCTCCTTACTGCCTGCATCTGCTCTCGGGCGCTCTCACTGACACCCTCGCCGAACGCGTTAAGGACCTTGCGGAAATCGAGCAGTTTCTGCTTGGCCTCTTCCAGGAGCTGCTGGGCCAACTGGATCTGCTGGGTGGTTATGTCCTGGAACTGCATCTCGTTCATGATCTCGAAGGCCTCGCCCTGAATTTCATTCTCCAGGTTCTCGATCCGGCTGAGAAGCTCCATCATGGACTCGGACTCGCTCTGCTTCTCGGAAAGCTTTTCCCGCAGGCTGACAATCTGCTCGAAAATGGTGTTCTGGCGCTCGCAAATCTGGTCGATGCGGTTCAGAACACTGTTGACCGCCATCTGCGTTGACTCGGTCACCTTCTCCAGTTGTTCGGAGACGCGGGTGAGGATTTTCTTGGAACTCTTTTTAAGCTCCTCCTCCGATAATTCGAGATCGGACACCACGTTACTGATGAAGTTCTCGATCTCACTCACGAGCATGTGCGCCCGCGCCGCGGTTTCGGTGAGAGCTGCCCGGCAGGCCTCGGGCAGATTGCCCTGCTCGAAACGGGCCAGGTTATCACCCAATTCTTTTGCCACGTTTTTTACGCGAATCAGAGAGTGGCTCTCCCTGTCTTCAGCGCTTTCGACCGGTGTGTTTTCCATTCTGGCTCCCGAGTAAAAAAACTTCTGTATCCAGGTTTATTTTATCTGAATACCTTCCCCGGCATATTCGTTGAGCTTGTTGCGCAGCGTGCGGACGCTTATTCCCAACACTTCTGAGGCCCGCGTCCGGTTGTTGCTTTCCTGGGTCAAGGTGCTCAGGATCAGTCTCTTTTCCATTTCGTGCAGGGTTATTCCGGGCGTTATCCCATCCATCCCGAACCCGGTGCTCGTGGCGGCCGGAGAGTGCTCGAACTGGAAATGCCGCGCCCCGATCAGATCGTCACGGCAGAGCACCACCGAGCGCTCGATGTGGTTTTCGAGTTCACGGACATTTCCGCGCCATTCCTGCGCCATCAGCAGCGCCATGGCCTCGTCATCCAGCCCGTTGATCTTGCGCGCGTTCTCCTCGCAGTACTTGCGCAGAAAATGGTCCACCAGCAGGGGGATGTCCTCTTTGCGCTCCCGGAGCGGCGGCAGCCAGATCGGCACCACGTTCAGGCGGTAGAAAAGGTCCTCGCGGAAATTCCCCTCCTCGACCTCCTTTTTCAGGTCGCGGTTGGTGGTGGCGATCACCCGCACATCCACGCTCAAGGGGCTGGGGTTGCCCACCCGCTCGAACTCCTTTTCCTGCAGCACGCGCAGGAGCTTGCTCTGCAGGGTGAGCGGCAGCTCGCCGATTTCATCCAGCAGCAGAGTGCCTGTGTCGGCCAGCTCGAACCGTCCCTTGGTGGTGCGGATCGCCCCGGTGAAAGCCCCTTTCTCGTGACCGAACATCTCGCTCTCCATCAGGCCTTCGGGCAGGGCGGCGCAGTTGAGCTTGATGAACGGACGGTTCTGGCGCGGGCTGTTGAAATGGATGGCCCGGGCGACCAGTTCCTTACCGGTGCCGCTTTCGCCCTGGATCAGGACTGTGGCCCGGCTGGGAGCGATCATCTCGATCGTGTCGTAAACCTTGCGCATCACCTCGGCCACGCCGACAATCGAGCTGAAACTGTACTTGTCCTTGAGCTGATTGCGAAGCTGGGTGTTGTCGCTGCGCAGGGTGCGGTTCTCGTCCCGCAGGCGCTGGCGTTCCATGGCCCGTTCGACCACGATCTCGATCTCATCGGCCGAGAACGGCTTGGTGATGTAGTCGTAGGCCCCCAGCTTCATCGCCTCCACGGCGTTTTCGATGGTGCCGAACGCCGTGATCATGATCATCTCCGTCTCCGGGCTCTGGCGCTTGACCGCCTCCAGCAGGTCCATGCCCGTAACCTCGGGCATGCGGATGTCGGAGATGATGAGGTCGAAATACTCGGTCTTCATCTTCTCGATTGCCTGGGCGCCGTTGCCGAGAGATTCGACCAGATATTTCTTGCGCTGCAGGGTTTCGACCAGGAAGTCCCGCATCAACGGCTCGTCATCTACCACCAGCACACGCTTGAAATCCATAGCATTTCTCCGGGAGGGCGAGTCAGACGCATTCCGGACGCCCGAATTGAAAAATGTCGCTGTGACAGCCCGGCCCGCTACGACGGACAACAGGGTCACGGCAAACCGCACATACCGGACAGCTCAGTGGCCGCCGGTCAACTGAACTAACTGCTGAGCGGCAGAAGGATCGTGATTTCGGTGCCCTCTCCCAACTGCGAACGGACATCGATCGAGCCCTGCTGCTCCTGGATCATTTTCTTGGCGATGGCCAGCCCCAGACCAGTCCCATCCTCACGGGTGGTGAAGAACGGGTTGAATATCTTTTTCTGCACGTCCTCGCTCATGCCCACACCCTGGTCGGCCACCACCAGGCGCAGCGGGCGCGTTCCGTCGCCGTTGCCATCCCGTGACAGGGAGATGGTCAACTGGCCGCCGGCGGCGCGCATCGCATGCACAGCGTTCTGCAGGATATTGAGCAGCACCTGCTGCATCAGGCTGGGGTCGATCTTGGCCTCCAGACGGTCACCGGGGAAATCGCGCCGGATACGGATCGGCAGACCCTGGTTCTCGATCTCGACCTCCAGGAAAGCCAGCACCTCATCCACGAACGAGGCCAACTCAATCCGCCGCAGGCTGGGTTTGATCGGACGGGTGTAGATCAGCAGGTTGGAGACTATCCGGTCCAGGCTGGCCACACCCTCGATGATTTTCTTCACCAGGTTGCGGCGCGGATCATCCACCTCCAGGTCGCGCTCCAGCAGCGCGGCGAACCCGCCGATCCCGCCCAGGGGGTTGCGTATCTCGTGCGCCACATTGGCCGCCATCTCACCCAGGGCGCTCAGGGTCCGCGAGCGCGAGACCTCATCGCGCAACTGCTTGATCGAGGATATGTCGGTCAGAATCTCCACCGCCCCGACAACCCGGCCGTCGCTGTCGCGCACGACTTCAAGGCGGGCCTCCACGGCCAGTGGCTGGCTCTCGCGGGTAAGAAGGCTCTTCTCGCCGCGCCAGGGGCTATCGAGGCGCCCGTCGAGCAGGGCCTCGACCAGCGCTCCAGCGTTGCCATCCTGGCTGAACGGCAACTCCTCGTACAGACGGCCCAGCAGTTCATTGCGTGAAAACCCGCTGATCCGCTCGGCCGCCTCGTTGAACAGGATAAGCCGCCGCTGGCAGTCCACGGCCAGGATAGCATGCTCCACCTTCTCCAGGGCCAGGCTGACACAGCTTTCCACCGGCTGGATCGCCGGGGGAAGGCTCATCTCTTCTATTGTCCGGGGGGCGCTCATATCCGGCTCAAAAGCTCCTTTTTCTTGTCGTTGAACTCTTTGTCCGAAAGGACGCCCGCTTTGTAAAGCTCGTTCAGACGCTTGAGCTGCTCGAATGTGTCCGCCTCGCTCTCGGCCTTTCTCTGCTGCCTGCGGTAGGAGGACTCCACCTGCGAACCCGGTACATCCCGCACCGTCCGCTCAGGGCTGTCCTTGACCGCAGCCGCGGCCTCGGACGTTGACGGTTCATCAACCAGCAGCTCGCTCACTTCCGGAATTCGGACCTCCTGCTCCAGCGGACGGGTGCGATGGGGCCGCGCCTCGCTCTCGGCCAGTTTCTTGAGGGCCGCGCGCAGCTTGCGCCGCAGTTCGAACACCTCCACCGCCTGGGCCAGACGGACCTTGACCTCTTCCAGGCGGAATGGCTTGATCAGCACATCCCAGGCCCCGGTGCGGGCCAGAAGTTCCGATTCGGCCGCCCCGGCGTGCGGTGCGATCAAGAGGACCACGGTCTCCTGCGCCGACTCGTGCAGCATGCCGGTCAGTCGCGCGGCAGCTTTTTCCCCCGGCGCCAGGCTGAGGATCGCCAGCGGGTAGGCTTTGTGCGTGGCAATCAGCTTCTCCGCCTCCGGCACCCCGGACGCCGCGGCCACCGAAAACCCGGTGTGGCGCAGGTGGTTGGTCAGCAGGTCGCGGCTGAACACCTCACTGTCAACAAGCAGCACCGTGTAGCGACTCACCGCGGCTCGACTCCTGCCGGCGCGCACCGGCCGTGACTTGTACGTTCAGCACCGGCTGGCGACCTACTCCTCGTCCTCCTCGTCCTCCATGTCCGACATACCGCCGGTGGCCTCTTTCATCGACAGGCGCTTGAGCTCGATCTGGTTTTCCTCCAGCACAGCCATCACCCGGCGCTGACGGGCATCCACCTTTTTCACTATGTCGTTGATCCCCAGCAGCACACCTGGCCAGAGAGTCTGGAGCACGTATATCTTGCGTTCCTTGTCGAACTGGTCTACGAATTTCTTGTGAAAGTCTTCTTTGTCCTGAAGGGTGTCCTGCTTTATTTCTTCGAGTTTTTTTAATTTGTCCAGCAGATCGGCCAGTTCCTTTTCCTTGTCCGCCGGGAAATGCGGCAGCCTTTTCTTGAGCAGGTCCAGGAAGTCCAGACGCTTGCGGAGCAACTTGTCTTCCTCGTCCAGGACCTTGAGTTCCTCCTCCAGTTGCTGGAACTTCACGTTGACCTCATCCTTAACGATCCGGCCGACCTTGATCGAGGTCTTGGTGTCGGACATGGAGCCGATATTCTTGGCCCGTACACAGCTTCCGGCGAACACGTTGCTGCCGGCGATCATACCGCGGTCGCGCAGGGCGCGGACCTCGTTCTCGGCATAGACCGAGCTGTTCATGATGTAGCTGCCGACCTCGATGTCCTTGCCGGCCGAGATGACCGATTCCTGAATGAACAGGGCCCGGAGCGCACCCTCGGCCACAATCTTGGCTTTTTTCTCCTTCTGCGTGCCGATGATGCCTTTCTTGACATCGATATTGCCGCCGGTGGAAACGATTTCGGCCGCTTCCACCGTGCCCCGGACCACAATATTGCCCTCGGTGTGCACGCTGAAATCGGCCTTCACGTCGCCGTTGATCACCACATCGCCGGGATAGGAGATGTTGCCGGTGGAGAAATCGACATTGCCCCGGACCACGTAGACATTCTCCACGTGCATCATGCCATCGCTCACATAAACGTTTCCGATCAGTGAGCTGAACAGCTGGAGGCCGTCCTCCGTGGACCAGGTGTTCTTGCCGCGCGGCAGAGGGCCATCCTCGCCGGGACGGGGTTCCAGATAGCGGCCGGTTACGGTGTAGCCACGCTCGCCTGGAGTGGCCGGGGCCTTGACCGCCAGGAGCTGGTCCTTGTCCACCACCTTGATCAGGTTGATGTTCTTGAAATCGACCGAACCGTCATCCATGATCAGCGGCTTGGGGGTCTCGTCCGTGTCGATCAGCATTTTGATCTCGGCATCCCGTCCGTCCACCCGGTTCTTGCCCCGGGCGACCACGGCCTTGTGCACGGGCTGGCGGGATTTGATCAGGCGTTCGATAAGCTGCTCGTCCGCGCCCTTTTCCACTCCCACTTCCAGCAGCTTGTACAGAACGTCGTTGACCGAAATTTCCTCGATCCCGTCCGGCACTCCCAGACTGAGGTAAGCCTCCATCTGGTTGTCGGCGATTGACACGTCGATGTACTTGTCCTTGATCGTGTCGTAGCGTTCGAAGTAATTGGCGATCTTGACCGCTTTGCCACTGGCATCGTCCCATATCTTCTGGATTACGTTGAAATCGGCATTGACTACTCCCTTGCGGATGATCTCCTTGCGGATATCATCAAAGGAGTATTTTTCCTTCTGGGCGGGAGAGACCGAAAGATAAACGCCGTCCTGGCGCTGATCGAACTTCCCGATCTCCTGGTTTTTGAGAATGCTGTCATCCATTCAGGGGTCTCAGACGCTGGCGAGAATTTTATCGATTTTTTCTTTCAATGTCTGAGGGGTGAAAGGCTTGACGATATAGCTGTTCACCCCGGCTTTCATCGCTTCGATGATGTCCTCCTTGATCGAACGGGTGGTCACCATCAGAATGGGGATTTCCTTGAAGCTGCCCTCGCGCACTTTGTTTACAAATTCCAGACCAGACATGTTGGGCATGTTCCAGTCGGTCACGATGAAATTAATGCCGCCCTCGCTCTCCAGCTTGGCGTAGGCGTCAACTCCGTCCTCCGCTTCGATCAAATCTTCATAACCTATTCTTTTCAGCGTGTTTACAATGATTCTGCGCATCGTCGCTGAATCATCGACAACAAGGACTTTAAGCGCGGCCATTTTCCACTCCTCCTGTCGGTAACGGCTTGTCATCGACCTGGCGACACAGGACGGCCCTGTCTGCCCCGGCTGCCATATATCAGGTATTTCCGTGCTGTATAAAGAGATCCACAGATAACGGCTTGTTCTGTGCGGCTGTGGACCGGCTCGCGGCTTAAAAGCGTGTTTTAATGTACACTCCTAAAAATCTTTTTTCAAGCATATTACAGAGCTGAGGGAACATATTTCCCAGCCGACTGGAAAAAATTTCATCATTGCGCCCCGCTGGCGCGCTGAGCCTGCCTCTCGGCCAGGGCTTTCCAGGTCTCGGTATAGTCGTTCCGTGCGTTCCAGACAATCCAGCCCACGGCCCCGCTGTCCTCGGCCGCCTGCATCTGCTGTATTATGTAGCGCGTACCCCAGTAGGGCGCGTGCCAGCTGAACCCCTGAATGTACGGCTGCACCCCGGTCAGCCGCTTGCCGCGCCGCTCCACGCCCTTGGCCGTGCCCTCGCGCACGATATTGTAGGCGCGGTCCTTTCCGTACTCCGACTTGAACGCCTTAGGGAAATGCGAGTCATAAAGCATCGGGCATACCACATCCGCGTGACGGGCGATTGCGTCGTAGTCCTGCCCGATGTTGAAATCGCGGTTCTTGTGCAGCCAGGGCACCCAGCCGAACACATCCACTGACAGCGAAGCCTGATGGCTGTCCACCGTCCTACGCACCCCGGACAGGAACATCCCGATCACGTCGATCTTTTCCAGGCTGTCCAGCACCACCTGATACGACAGCCGTCCCACGTCACCATCGGTGGGGAAACGGATGTAATCCATCTGCACCTGATCGAAGCCGAACGAGAGAAGTTCATCCACGATCCCGGTGAGGTACTCGTGCACCCGGCGGTCATAGGGGTTGGCCCACATCTCGCCGTTTTTCTGCTTCCAGGGCTGCCCGCTGGCCGAATCGAGCACGGCGTAAGGATAGCTGCTGTCCGCCCCGGCATACGAGGCCAGCAGCGGATCCTTGAACGAGACCACCCGGGCGCAGGCGATAAGCCCGTTGTCGTGCAGCTTCTTCACCAGGGCCGCCGGGTCGCTCACCCTCCGGGTGTTCGATCCGATCTGCGCCGCCAGGGGCAGGCGGCTGCGATAAG
>CAYLSM010000098.1:0-15448 GCA_964386505.1 uncultured Gemmatimonadales bacterium | reverse complement strand
CATGAATAATGTCGTACTGCTGCATTTTCTCGGCTCGCGAGCTTTCCCTTTTCTTGAAAGCTCCGGCCTGGGCCTGAATGCTTTTCCAGGTCTGTTCCAGTTTGTCTGCAGGCATGGCTTTTGCCACTTCAGGAGTCATCACGGCCACGGCTTTCTCGAACTGCCCGGCGGCGAGAAGATCGACAAAGCTTTCGGCCGCCGGGACAGGGGTGTTCCCGGCTGTCGCGGTGCTGTCCTGGGCGGCGGCGCAGAGACTGAAAGACAGGAGCAGGGAAAGAAAAATTGCGCGTTTCATCGAATACACCTCATCGATTAATGGTATTGAGTCAAGTCAGCAGGAATTTCACCAGTACTACTTTTGACAGCGTTTCTGCCGCCAGCAGAGCCGCAATGAACGAGAGCGCCGCCTTCCTGCCTTTCAGGTTGCAGCTTACGGCATAAGCCCGGTACATCAGGGCCACCATCCAGACTATCAGCAGCATGGTGGCGATCAGGACAGCCAGGAAAATCAGTTTTTCACCCGGGACGGCGGGAGTGTCCACCTGCATCCCGGGTATCATCCGCAGGGCGTGAAGCTGGAACGCCGGAATCAGGCCCAGGGAGACGCTTAACAGCATCGGCCAGCGCGCCAGGGCCTGTGTGCCCAGGATATCCAGCGCGCGGGGACGGCTTTTGGAGAGCAGCTTGCCTGCAAGAATCAGCAGGAGGCCTAAGACAAGCCAGTCAAGAAGTCCCTCGGCTGCGAAAACCCAGAAAGGAAACACTCTCGGATTTCCCACGTGCAGGTCCAGCACGCCGTCCAGGTGCACTCTGCCGGTGGAGGCCAACGCAGCGGTGATCAGGATAAGCGCCAGCCCCAGGCCCAGGGCCTTGCCCCCGGCCAGGTAGTGGGTCGGGTTGAACAGACAGAGGGTGACTTTACGTTCCGACAGTTCGGACGCAGCTTCCATTTCATTCCTCCGCGGAGGGTCCGGGTTGCTGTGACTTGTTCTGCAGGGACTGAACTTTCTCGATCAGGGCATCCAGGCGGTTGCGCACCGTGGGGTAGGAGATGCCGTAAAGTGAGGCCAGCTCCTTGAGACTGCCCCCTGAGGTAAGAAGGTTGAGGATGAACTGCTGGTCGCTGGAGTCCAGACGGGCCAGCAACGGCAGCTCGTAATCGCCCTCCACCGCGGTGTTGCAGCAGTCACAGGCCAGACGGCGGACTTTGAGGCTGCTGCCGCAACTCGGGCAGAGGCTGGGGAGGTTTGTTTTCATATGTTCCTTCTATGGTGAAAAAAATTAAAGACAACTTGAATAAAATTAAATCAAAAATAAAAATAGTCAAGAATATTTGAAAAATCTTTTTCACACGCCCCCTCCCGGCCCGTTCCACAAAGCTTGAATTATTCAAAATAAGGTTGTAACGTTGCTCCAGGCCTGCCTGTAAGATAAAGTCCCGCAGATTATCCTCGCTTTCTGTGCAAACGGGAGATCGGCCATGCCGCTACAGCGCCGCGATTTTATCCGTATGGCCGGGACCGGCCTTTGCCTTTCCGCGCTCGGGCGCCCGGAACGCCTGCTGGCGGCGGAGGGCCGCCCACCCAACATCGTTATAGTCCTGGCGGATGACCAGGGCTGGGGCGACATGGGCTACTACGGCCACCCGGCTCTCAAGACCCCGAATTTCGACAGCATGGCCGCCAGCGGCCTGCGTTTCGACCGTTTCTACGCCGCGGCCCCTGTCTGCTCGCCCACCCGCGGCAGTATCCTGACCGGCCGCCATCCCAACCGTTTCGGCTGTTTCTGCTGGGGACGGACCTTGCGTCCGCAGGAGGTGACCCTGGCCGAGGCGCTGCGAACAGCGGGCTACGCGACCGGGCATTTCGGCAAGTGGCACCTTGGCTCAGTGCGGCGCGGCAGCCCGGTCAACCCAGGGGCGAGCGGGTTCGATGAGTGGGTCTCGGCGGAGAATTTTTTCGACAACGATCCGCTTCTCAGCCGCGAGGGCGTGGCCGAGGCTTTCCACGGCGAAAGCTCGGCGGTCACGGTGGATCTGGCCCTGGATTTCATCCGCCGCCATGCCCACGGCGAGCGGCCGTTCCTGGCCTATGTCTGTTTCGGCTCACCGCACCTTCCCCACCAGGCCGCCCCGGAGGACCGGGCGCTCTATAACGACCAACCCGAGAAGTTCCGCGATTTCTACGGCGAAATCACCGGCATGGACCGCGCGTTCGGCAAGCTGCGCGATGCCCTGGGTGAAATGGGAATCCGCGACAACACGCTCCTGTGGTACATGAGCGATAACGGCGGCCTGCCGGGCCTGGGAGTGACCGGCGGGCGCGGGGCCAAGGACCAGATCTACGAGGGCGGCCTGCGCGTGCCCTCGATTCTGGAGTGGCCAGCGCGTCTGGCCTCGCCGCGAATAACGGACCTGCCCTGCAACACCTGCGACCTTTACCCGACTCTGCTGGAACTGGCCGGGGTGGGCATTCCGAAGCAGCCGCCGCTGGATGGGGTGAGCCTCGCCGCGCTGCTGGACGGCGCCATGAGCGTCCGCCCGCGCCCGATGGGTTTCTGGCGTCATGCCGAGGGCGGCATCCCCACCAACAACGAGCTCTGGATGGAAGAACTGCTGGAGGCGCAGCGCCACGGCGACATGCTGGGCGACATGACCCACCTGCGGCTGGAGTCGGCGGTGATAAGCAGGCAGTATCCAGAGGACTCGTTCCCCGGCCACGCCGCCTGGAACGACTGGCCCTGGAAACTGCACCGCGTTCAGGCAGAGGATGGAACAATAACCTGGGAGCTGTACAACCTGGATTCCGACCCGCAGGAGAGCCGCGACCGCCTGGCCGGGGAACCGGAGCGCGCGGGCCGGATGCGCGCCGAGCTGGAGGCCTGGCTGGCCTCGGTGGCGCGCAGCCTCAACGGCAAGGATTACATTTGATTTGAACACGGCCGCCCCCTGGCCGGCCGGATACACCTGACTCGAAGCGACCCAACAATCAGGAGAACCAGACCATGCCCGGCACAATCCGTGACATCGCAAAAGTGATCGACCACTCGCTTCTGCATCCCACTATGACTGACGCGAAGCTGCGCCAGGAATGTCAATTCGCCCGCGACAACAATCTGGTCGCGGTCAGTATCAAGCCCTACGCCGTGACCCTGGCCTGCGATATCCTGGCCGGCTCCGAAACCGCCGTGGGCGCGGTGGTTGGGTTCCCGCACGGCAACAGCCGGATCGACATCAAGGTGGCCGAGGCCAAAGCGGCCATGCAGGACGGGGCCATGGAACTGGATGCCGTGCTCAACGCGGGTAAAATCCTGGGCGGCGACTGGGACTATGTGGACGCGGAGATCCGCGCCCTGACCGAGGCCGCCCACGCCGGCGGGGCGATCCTCAAGCTGATATTCGAGAACGATTTCCTGCCCGAGGACAGCCAGAAAATCCGTCTCTGCGAGCTGTGCAGCGCCGCGGGGACCGACTACGTTAAAACCTCCACCGGCTACGGCTTCAAGAAGCACTCCTCGGGGATGCATTTCTACGAGGGCGCCACGGAGCACGACCTGATCCTGATGCGCAAGCACTGCCCGGCCGGGGTGAAAATCAAGGCCGCGGGCGGAGTGCGCAACCTGGACGCCCTTCTGCACGTGCTGGAGCTGGGGGTGAGCCGGGTGGGTCTGAGCGCCACGGCGGCGATCCTGGACGAGGCGCGCACGCGAGGCTGGAAATAGAGTCTCTCTATCGGGAACGGCCGTAATGATTTCACCGGCCTATCCCGTGATAGAAAAAAGGAAGGGGCGGCCTGCACTGCGAAGGCCGCCCCTTCTGCGTCCAGCGTTCTATACGGTCTTATTTCACTGTCAGGTCGTAGACCCGGACGTAATCGACATAGAAATAATCGGGCAGGGAGGCCTGCTTGATGTCTCCGGCCCAGTCGCCTATCTCGTCGGTGAGCTTTACGTAAAGCGGCACCTGGCACACGCCGCCGGCCGTGGAGCGCCACTTTTCGACCCCATCCACGTAGAACACGTATTCCTCGGGGCTCCACCAGAGGCCGAACGTGTGGAAGCCGCGGCTCACCCCCGGGGTGTAGACCTTGGTTCCGGCGCTTTTGTGCTCCGCACCGTAGCCGTCCCAGTGCAGCGCCACGTTGGTGGTGTCCACATCGGCGGCCCAGGCCTTTTCCATGATATCGATCTCGGTCCCGTCCCGGCCTCCGTCACCGATCTGTCCCTCCGCCGGCGAGTAGAGCCAGAACGCGGGCCAGTGGCCGACCTGGGTGTGGAACCGGCAGCGTGCCTCCCAGTAGCCGAAAGCATGCTCGAACTTGCCGCGGGTGCGGATCGCCCCGCTGGAGAACCGGTCCCCGTCCTTGCGCGTGCGGATCACCAGAAGGCCGTCCCCGCTCAGGTAACTGTCATCCTTGGACCAGTAGCCGTCACGACGCGGCCCCTCCGGGCACTCCCAGGTGTTCCAGTCCAGGGCCGTGCCGTTGAACTCGTCGCTCCAGGCCAGTTGCCATTTCCGGCCCTCCGGCGCCTGGGGCAGGAACCCCTGCTCCTGCGGCTGGGCTGTGGCCGAGACCGGGTCCTCGCCGCAGTTGGCGGCCCCGGCCGTAAGAAACACGACCAGCGCGGCTGTGGCCAGGCGGCCTCCTTGTTTGCATGTCTTCATCCTGCTCCTCCGCGGGTTAGTGGCCTGCGTGCTCACTGCTCGAACGGCGGCTTGACCAAGGTCAGGCCCAGCAGCACCGGGCGGGCCTTGGAGGCGCCGGCCGCCACCAGGTCCACGGACTGTATCTTCCGGTTGGGCCGCGGGCAGACCCATTCCATGGCCCAGGCCAGTACGGGCTTGCCTGCTTTGTCCTGCCCCAGGTTGACCGTGCGGGCGTAATAGACCTGGTCCGTGTAGGCGCCGTCCCAGCGCGCGATGTTGCGGCCGTAGCGGATCGGCACGCTCTCCTCCAGACCGTCCGCATAGTGCACGCGGTAGAACCCCACGAGAGGGGCGGTGTCGTGCGGATAGTTGCTCTGGTAGGTGTTGGTCGATTCCTCGCTACCGGTGGCCACCTGCAGGAACAGAAGGCTGGCCGCGTTGGAGCCGACCGCTATCCCGCTCACGGCCTGACCCGGTTCGAGCGCTGCGGCCAGGGCTTTTTCACCGGCGGCCACGGCAAACGGCACTCCGCCGCTCTCATACTTACCGGCCTTGACCCGGCTCAGATCGGCCTCGCCCATCTTGCCCGGCGCGGCATTGCCCGCGGCGCTCAGGTCCAGGCTGACGAAGCTGTAGCCCGGCCGTCCCGCGGCAGCCTCCTGCGAGGGCAGGGCCAGGCCGTTCAGTTCCTGACGGACCTGGACCATGCGCGCGGACATCAGCGCGAACAACCTTTCAAGGCTGAGCTGGGCGCCGCCCCAGAGCAGGTTCTCGCTTGCCAGCATGTTCAGCACTGCCCCGTTCTGGCCGTAGCTGAACTCATCCGCGCGGCACCAGGTGGACATCTCGGCCCCCAGTACATCCTCGCGGCGGAATATCTCCGGCCACTTGTCGTACTGGTTTGCAGCGCTGAAATTGCCCAGCACCTGTTTCCAGCCCCTGGAGGCGAGTTGGTCGTAGGAGGTGGGGGTCACTCCCCAGGACCAGTTGAGCATAAGGATGTCCTTGGCCTTGGCGGAGACAATACCAGGGGCCTCCTTGGTCGAGGGGTAGGCATACCAGACCTCGCCGGGCTTGGTGGGCGGCGGCGGGACGTTGCCGTCCATGTTGTGTCCCGAGATCATGTGGTCGCCCCACATCAGGGTGCCCACGCCCCGCGAGCGCAGGTAGCTGTAAATCTTGAGCACGTCCCTGCCGTAGTTGATCCCCGGCACGCCCTTGACACCCGAGCGCCACTCATCGTGGCCGATATGCACGCGCCTGGGCTGGATTACGTCCAGGTACTCGTCGATCACGTCGAACAGCAGCTCGTACGACTTGGGGTTGGTCGGGTCGTAGGAGTCGGGCCAGGCGGCCTCGGGAATCTCGGCGATATCGCGGTGGGCCAGGGCCAGGTAGTAGCAGTGGGTCAGAGACTGGATTTCGGGGATCACCTCCATGCAGTTTTCGCGGGCGCATTCCACTATCTCGCGGACCTCGTCCTTGCTCAGCCAGCTTCCTCCGGCCAGCTCGGTGTGGACCGAGGCCTGGAACCGTCCCTGCGGGCCCAGCGGTGTCTGCTCGCCGTACTTAAGCATCAGGTCGCCCATGTCGTAGAACGAGCGGCAGAAATGCTCCCAGGCCAGGTTGATCTCGGGGTGACGGTCCAGGCGCATGCCGCCGCCCACCTCCAGGATCATGGTGTTGATCTTGTAGTGCGCCATGGTGCGGATGTAATTCTTGAAAAACTGAAGGTCCTCGCGCGCCGGGAGGTAGACATGCACCCCGCGGAACGGCTTGGCCGGAGCGTCAGTGACCGTGGCAACCCGGGCTTTCGCCTCGCCTTTGCTGTCCGCGCTGACCAGTTGAAGGAACGACTGGATGCCGTAATAGAGGCCGGACAGGTCATGCCCGGCGATTACCGCGCCGCTCGGAGTCACCGCCAGACGGTAGCCCTCGGGCAGATACCAGACCGAGTCGCCGGGGATGCCGGGCAGGCTGCGCTGGATCACGGGGTCGGACAGAAGACCCAGGACTATGGAGCGCCCGGACGCCTCGGGCTTGACCGGCACCGACACACGGTAGCGCGCGGCCAGCTCGGAGGAAAGACGCTCGGCCAGGGCGGACAGCTCGCAGCGCGGGCCGTTGCCGAAACGGATCGTGCAGCCCTCGAGATCGAGCGTTCCGCTGCCCAGCTCGAGCTTGTGCGGCAACGGGTAGATCGGGTTGTCCTGGGCCGGAAGCACGGTCCGGAAGACAAGGGCGCAGAGCAGCAGAGCGGGGAGGATTCTCCGCAATTCCATGATTCTCTCCTGAATAGGGTTCAACGATTGTTTCCTGCGGCTCTCATCCAACTTTGAGGAAAATCCCGCGCTTGTACATCCAGTAGAGCATGTACCAGAAAGCGGCCAGCACCAGGCAGGACTGGATGATCACTCCGGCCGGGCCCAGGGGCTCCAGGACGCCGCGGGTGAATACGCCGATCCAGTCGTTGACCTCGCCGCGCAGGAAACTGACCACCATGTAGATCGTGATGCAGTTCATCCCCACCACGGTGAACACGAACGGCCAGCGTCGCAGGTTCCAGACATCGATCAGAAGGTAGAACACTCCCAGGGTGAGCGCAGCCCAGCCGCCGCTGAAAACAACCCAGGAGGGGGTCCAGATACGCTTGACCACCGGGATGAACGGGCTGAGTGCCAGCCCCAGGGCTATCGCGGCGGCGCCTAACAGCATCAGCACGGCTGCTTTCTTCCGCTCCTCGGTCCCGCTGTGCAGAAGCTCGCCGGACATGATCCCCAGGATCACCGTGGCCGTGGAGCCCCAGCAGTTGATCATCGTGTAGCCGCCCGGGTCGGTGTGCCCGAACACCCACTGCTCCACCGCGCTGTGCCAGTTGGCGTTTATCGCGTAGGGCCCGCCCGGTCCCACGCCCGGCCAGAACTGGAACAGGGCCCAGTCGGAGACCAGTACAAAAAGAACCGCGGCCAACTGGACTTTCCAACCCCGTCCCAGGACAAAGAACGCCAGGAAATAGGCCACCGCGATCTGCTGCAGCACGGTGGTCATGTTCCAGACCAGCTCGTTCTGGTCGATACAGATCCGTCCCACACCCAGAAGCAACAGGAGCAGGGCACGCCAGAAAGCGTGTTTGAAAAGCTGCGTGCGGCTCTCGCCGCGGCCGCTGCGGATCGCGAAAGCGAACGGCATGGCCACGCCCACGATGAAAATGAACGAGGGCTGGATCAGGTCCCAGAGCACGCAGCCCTCCCAGGCCACGTGGTCCACCTGACGGGCCAGCCAGGACCAGGCGGGGCTTCCGGACAGCGAGTCCAGGCCGAAACCGGCCGAGACCATCAGGAACATGGTCAATCCGCGGTAGGCATCCAGGGAGAGCAGTCTTTTCTGCTTGGTCAGTTCAGGACTCATCTTGCCGTGCTCCTCGACCGGGTTGCGGGCAAACGTGCGGGAATTGTGCGGGAACCGGAAATATTCCACCAGTTACATAACATCGTCTCGGCTGGTTCGAGCATAAGAATTATGCGGTTGTCCTCCGATTACAAGTTAATTCAGCATCCAGTTTCTGATTGGCCGGGCTGTTATATCCCATTTCTGTTATAACAAAAGCGGCCGGACTATCCTGTTTGCCAAAATTATTGTATAATTTAAAGAAATCACCCTTGAAATGGTCTCCGCCATAAATCTGTGGAGCGCGGAATGCGGTTTTCCCCCGCTGTGCGGGCCAGATTGTGTTTTATCCTGCCGTTGTGTCTATGCCTGCTGGCACTCGACGAGTCACCGGCTGCTCCGGCCTGGAACAATCCACTGCTTGTCCGCGGTGACAGCGCTTTCCCACCATTCGAATACCTTGATGACCAGGGCCGCCCGACCGGTTTCAACGTGGAACTCCTGCGCGAGGTGGCCGCGGTGATGGGGCTGGACCTGCGTGTGGAGCTGGGTCCCTGGAACGAGGTGCGTCACGATCTGGAGGCCGGCCGGATAGACATAATCACCGGGATGTTCTACTCGCCGGAACGTGACAGCCTGATCGATTACTCGGTGCCTTTCATCACGGTCTCCTACATGGCTTTTGCCCGGGAGAACCTGCGGGTCGACTCCCTGACTGACCTGAAAGGTCTCCGGGTGATAGTGCAGGAAGACGATATCGCGGATGACCTGGTCACGCGGAGCGCCATGGCCGGCGCCATAATCCGGGTCGGCAGCCTGGAGCAGGCCCTGCGCACGCTGGATATGGGCGACGGGGATTGCGCTGTGGTCTCCCGGATGCAGGGTTTATATTTCATCCGTAACCTCGGCCTGAAGGGGGTCCGTCCCGTGGGCCAGCCGCTGGCCCGCCTGAATTACTGTTTCGCCGTCCGGGAGGGCAACCGTGACCTGCTGATGAAGTTGAACGAGGGCCTGTCCCTGATCACAACCATGGACCGTTTCGACCGCATCTACATGAAATGGTTCGGTGTCTATAAAAGCGGCCAGCTCTACTCTCCCATTTTCCGCTACATGCGCTACATCCTTCTGGGTTTCCTGGTGCTTATCGCCGCCAGCGTGGTCTGGAACTATTCCCTTCGCCGCCAGGTTGCCCTGCGGACCGCGGAACTGAGCCGCGAGTTGGCCGAAAGACAGAAATCGCAGAAAGCCCTGCACGAGAGTGAGGAGCGTTTTCGCCGCATCGCCGAGAACGCCCGGGATATCATTTTCCGTATGTCATTACCGGACGGCCGTTACGAATATCTGAACCCATCCGCGGCAAGAATCAGCGGTTACAGTCTGGAGGAATATTACAACACACCGAAGATGATTGAGAAATTGATCCCTCCCTCTCAGCGCGAGTCGTTCCAAAAGACATGGCAGGCGATGCTGGCGGGAAATATTCCGGAGAGTATCGCATTCCTGACCATTACCCGCAGCGGCGAGGAAAAGTGGATCGAGCAGCGCAACGTGCTGATAAGGGACGAGAACGGCCGTCCGGTGGCACTGGAGGGTATTGCGACAGATATCACCGATCGCAGGAAGATGGAGGAGGAACGTATCCGCACCTCCAAGCTCGAATCGATCGGCCTTCTGGCCGGCGGGATCGCGCACGATTTCAACAACATCCTCACCACCGTTCTGGGCAATATCAGCCTGGCCCGGTTGATCGAGGGGGATGAGTCCGAGGTGGGACGGATTCTGCAGGAGGGTGAAAGCGCCACACTGCGGGCCAGAGACCTGACCGGGCAGCTCCTGACTTTCGCCCGGGGCGGCGCGCCGGCCAAGCGCCCGCTCTCCCTGGGAAACCAGATCGAGGAAGCGGTCCGTTTCGCCCTGCGCGGAGCGAATGTCTCGTTCGAGACCCGGATCGCCCCCGACCTGCGCCCGGTGGAGGGCGATCCCTCGCAGATCGTCCAGGTGCTGGACAACCTTCTTATCAACGCCCGTCAGGCCATGCCGGATGGCGGCAAGGTTATTGTGCAGGCCGAGAACTGTCCGGGGGATATAAGGAAAGGCCCCGCCGGGGAAGGGGAAAGTGCTGCGGCGGGTTTTGTCCGCCTGAGCGTCGAGGATGCGGGCGAGGGTATCCCTGAGGAGAATCTTGTACGGATTTTCGACCCCTATTTCACCACGCGCAAGGGCGGTACAGGGCTGGGACTGGCTACCGCCTACTCGATCGTCAAACGTCACGGCGGCTGGATCGAGGTGGCCTCGCAACCCGGCAAAGGCTCGGTGTTCAGTGTCTTCCTCCCAGCGTCGGAGGCGCAGCCGGAACCGGAGACGCCGCAGGAGGCCGAGCGCTCGACTGGCGCACACCGGATACTGATCATGGACGATGAGGCCCCGGTGCGTAAAATCTGCTCGAAGATGCTGGAGCGACTGGGCCAGACAGTGAGCCAGGCCGAGGAGGGCGGCGCGGCCCTGCGCCTTTTCGAGGCGGCGCAGGCCAGCGGGGAGCCGTTCGAGATGGTGATCATGGACCTGACAGTCCCGGGCGGGATGGGCGGCCAGGAGATGGTGGTGCGGCTGCTCGAACTGGACCCGGAGGTCTATACCGTAGTCTCCAGCGGCTATTCCAATGACCCGGTGCTCTCCAATCCGGCCCAATGGGGGTTCAAGGACGTGGTTTCCAAACCCTACCGTCTGGATGACCTGAGCCGCCTTCTGCGCGGGATGGAGAAGTCCGCACGCGGCAGCGGCGGCGCGGCTCAGGCGGGCTGAAGGCTGCGCTCCAGCACTGCGGCCAATTCCCCGGTGCCGAGTGTTGCGGGGTTGGCTTTCATGCTGCTGGCCTTGAGGCCTTTTTCCACCACCTCGCCGATCATCTCCCGTTTCAGCCCGAAATCCGCCAGCCCGGGCTGGCCCAGCTCACGGCAGAGCGCGTTGACAGGCTCCGCCGCATCCTCCGGACTTGACTCTCTTTTTACACCGATCAAGGACAGCCCCTCGCGGAAACGCTCCAGCGCCGCCGAACCCGGCTGGTCCCTTTCCAGCGCGCGCAGGTTCGCCTCGATGATCGCGGGCAGGAGCGCGCCGCAGACCGCGCCGTGGGGCGCGCCCAGCATCCCGCCCAGGGGCGCGGCCAGGCCGTGTACCGCCCCCAGCCCGGCGTTGGCCAGGGCCAGGCCGCCCAGGAGCGCGGCCAGGGACATGTCCTCGCGCGCGGCCCGGTCGGTCCCGTCATGGCAGGCCCGCCGCAGCGAACGGCTCACCCGCGCCAGGCCCTCCCGGCAGAACCCATCCGTGAACGGGTTGGCCCGGCGGCAGACAAAGGCCTCAAACAACTGGGTCAGGGCATCCAGCCCGGTGGCGGCGGTGACCGCGGGAGGAAGCGTCAAAGTCAGCTCCGGGTCGACCAGAGCCACGGCGGGCAGCATGAGCGGGCTGCGCAGGCTCACTTTCACCCCCTGCCCCGGCATTCCCAGCACCGAGTTGCGGGTCACCTCGGCCCCGGTTCCGGACGTGGTGGGCACAGCCACGCAGGGCGCGGCACGGTGGGTGAGCGGCTTGCCCGCACCCACCACCTCCAGGTAATCCAGCATCTCGCCGGGGTTGGTAAGAAGAGCGGCCACGGCCTTGCCCGTGTCGATCACGCTGCCGCCGCCCAGGGCGACCACGCAGTCGCAGTTGTCCCGGCGCGCCAGGGCCAGGCCCTCCGTTACGGTCAGGCTGGAGGGCTCACCGCTTACCGGGAACACGCTGACCGCGCAGCCGGCCGCATCCAGCCCCCCCAGCAGAGCGCTCCAGCGTTCCGGCGCGCTGCCGGTGACTGCCAGCACTTTACTGCCGCCCAGGCCCTGCACCAGCGCGGGAAGCTGCGCGGCGGTCCCCGGCCCGAACACGATCCTGCCTGCGGTGGCGAACTCGAAATTCATCGCGCGCTCCCCTTGACCGTGCTGTCCCAGCCGTCCTCACCCGGGAACACGTTAGCGAATTTTTCGGACGTGCGCGGAGCGGCCATCATGGTCTCAACCGTGTCCCGCCAGCGGGCGTAGTGCGCGGTCTGCTTGTGCAGGGCCGGGTCCCCGGCCGTTCGGTAGACCTCCACCAGCACGAAACGGGTCGGGTCATCCGCGCGCTGAAGGATATCGAACCGCGCCACGCCCGGCTCGCCCAGGCTGGCTTTGGCGTTGAGAAGAGTAGCGGCCTTGAACGCCTCGACCGCCTCGGGCTTGACCTGTACCTGAACATGCACTGCCAGCATGGGGGCCTCCTTTAACCGGATAGATTTCAGAAGTCAGATATTTAAGCTCTCTGCGCTTATTATCTTTTTAATCCTTCTATCATTTCTGCGGAAATCTGATCGCCTTTGCGGCATCCGGCCACCGCGGTTGTTTTTGGGGCGCGTGTGGGAAAAATCTGCGTGCAGGTTCATGTAGGGTCGCACCCGAGTGTGTGACCGGGCGGACACATGGATCCGCCCCTACATTACAGGCATACAGTTCCAGCCATAATTATAATTGTACGCTGACGGCTGCGGGTCAAGCTTGCCCCCTGGCGCCGCGGGGTTTGACATCCGGCTCTCCGCACGTTAAGAATAATAAGCTCGTTTCAGATTGTAACGCACAAAAATTGAGGTCCGGCAACACGAGGCCGGAATGGAGATATTAAGCTATGGAAGAAAGAATTCAGCCGCCGGTGCGCGGCATCCGCGAAATCTACCGGGTCGGCATGGGGCCCTCGAGCAGCCACAGCATGGGGCCGCGCCGCGCCGCCGAGATTTTCCGGGACGGCCCGGGCCAGGGAGCCGCGCGCTACCGGGCCACGCTCTATGGCAGCCTCGCCGCCACGGGCAAGGGCCACCTGACCGATGTCGCGGTGCACGAAGCGCTGCGCCCGACCGAGTGCAAGATTGTCTGGAAACCCGAGGCTTTCCTGCCCCAGCACCCCAACGGCCTTCGGCTGGAGGCCCTGGACAGCCGGGGCAAGGTGTTCGCCGACTGGACCGTGTTCTCCACCGGCGGCGGCGAGTTGACCGATGCGACCGGCGTGGTGGGCGAGAGCGAGCGGGTGGTCTATCCGTTCCAGCATCTGGATGACCTTCTGCTGGTCTGCGCTGAGGAGCAGAAACACATCTGGCAGGTGATCGAGGCCCTGGAGGGGGACATCCGTCCCTGGCTGGGCGGAATCTGGCGCGCCATGATCCAGTCCGTGGAGCGCGGCCTGGGCCTGGAGGGAGTGCTGCCCGGGCCGCTCAAGGTGACCCGCCGCGCCCCGGACAAGTTCCGCAGGGCGGCGGAGATGAAAGGCCCCCTGCGCGAGACCGGGTTCATCAGCGCCTACGCCCTGGCCGTGATCGAGGAGAACGCCGCCGGAGGCACCATCGTGACCGCGCCCACCTGCGGCTCGGCCGGGGTGCTGCCCGGGCTGCTCTACTACCTTCACGAGCGCGAGGGCGTTCCCGAGACGGATATCCTCAACGCGCTGATCACCGCCGGTGCGGTGGGGGCGTTCATCAAGGCCAATGCTTCCATATCCGGCGCGCAGGTGGGCTGCCAGGGCGAGGTGGGGGCGGCCTGCAGCATGGCCGCGGCCGCCGCGGCCCAGGTGCTGGGCGGAACGCCGCGCCAGGTGGAGTATGCCGCCGAGATGGCGATGGAGCACTCCCTGGGCATGACCTGCGACCCGATCCTGGGCTACGTGCAGATTCCCTGTATCGAGCGCAACGCCGCCGGGGCGACCCGGGCGTTCACCAGCGCGGGTTACGCGCTTCAGGGGGACGGCACCCACCGGATAAGTTTCGATGAGGTGATCGAGACCATGCGCCGCACCGGCGAGGACATGAGCGCCGACTACCGCGAGACCTCCCGCGCCGGACTGGCCGCGCTGCGGAGCCGCAGACACTGAGGCCGGCTCAGGCAGCGGGTCAGAGTTCCGGCGCGCAGCCCTCGACTATTATCGCCCGGC
Source organism: uncultured Gemmatimonadales bacterium (assembly GCA_964386505.1). Lineage (GTDB taxonomy): Bacteria > Gemmatimonadota > Glassbacteria > GWA2-58-10 > GWA2-58-10 > JAJFUG01. The sequence goes on along the minus strand of CAYLSM010000098.1, from coordinate 1,428 downwards.
TCTCGGTGGACGCCTCCCGGAATTTTTTGACATGGCTGTATTCGGGAGAGTCCAGGAACGCGTGGGCCTGGGCCAGGCTGGGGAACTCGATCAGGATCAGCCGCTCGGGGCGCCAGCCGCCGAACACGCTCTCGACAGCGCCTCCGCGGCTCAGGTAACGTCCCCCGGCGGCCCGGACCAGGTCCGGTACGGCGCTGACATATTTCCTGTAGGTCTCGGGGTCCTTGACTGCTATCTCGGCGATGAAATAGACTGGCATTTCCCTTTCCTCTCCGTTCGTTGACATGACTGTTGTCCGGGCTTTCATCGGAACGACTGCGGGAAAGCCCCTGAATTGTCTGGTAAATATAATCCGAATTTCCGCACCGGCGCAGCGAAAATCGCCGCTCCGGTCCCTCCATTCCGCCCCCGGCGAGGAGCCTATGCGACTGACACCACTTGCTGCCCTGACTGCGCTTGTACTTTCGATACCGCTTGTCCCGACAGTCCCCTTCTTGCAGGCTGAAACTATTTTCAGCGAGGATTTCGAGTCCGGCGTACTGGGGGCAAAATGGGAGGGCCTGAGCCAGGACAGCGCCCGGGCCTCGTTCGAGACCCGGCCCGAGTTCGTGCACTCGGGACGGCGCTCCTACCGTCTGACCTCGTTCGCCCACAGCGGACCGGAGCAGAAAATCAACGGCTACGCCTACAAGGAGTCGGATTCCTGGATCCAGACCTGGTTCCTGCCCGGCGTGGACCGGGTCTACGTGCGCTGGTACGCCAAATTCGCCGCGGATTTCGACCAGGGCCACCAGATGCACTGGTGCGGGCTGGGCGGCCACCGCACGGATGACCCGCGCTCGGGGTTCGGGCGGGCGGGTGAGCGGCCCAACGGCACCGACCGTTTCGTCACCAGCGTGGAGCCGGCCCGCGTGGACAGCCTGGCGCCTCCCGGCCGGTTGTGTTTCTACTCCTACTGGCCCGACATGGCGCAGTCGCCGGATGGCCGCTACTGGGGCAACCGCATCTACTCCGAGCCGCCGCTGTTTATAGAGCGCGGGCGCTGGTACTGTTTCGAGATGCTGGTGCGGCTGAACGAGCCGGGAAAGGCCGACGGCGAGCAGGCGCTCTGGGTGGACGGGACAAAGGTGATCAGCCAGAGCGGAATCCGCTGGCGCGACAGCGACATCCTGAAGCTCAACGTGTTCAAGTTCGGTCTCTACATCCATTACTGCGAGCACGACTGCACCTACTGGGTGGATGACCTGGTTATCAGCACCGACCCGGTGGGCCAGCTCGAAAGCCGCTGAGACAGCCGGCCTCGCGGCTGGAAACCGTTTCCGGGGAGGAAACATGTTCATCACCTTGCTTGCGGTGACTTTCGTAGTCTCTCTGGGCGTTTCGCTGATCGTGTCACGCCTGTTCCGCGACTCGATCCGCCGCATCCTG
>CAYLSM010000097.1:0-15514 GCA_964386505.1 uncultured Gemmatimonadales bacterium | reverse complement strand
GGGAAACAGGCGGGGATCGAAAAGTCATTCAAGGCGAGAGACAACGATTTCGGCACTGCCGGCGGATTCGCGGCGATAATGAACACAGTAGCCCTGTACAGTCAGGGAGCGCTCCAGGTCGGCGGCGACCAGCCCCGGGTCGATCCGCGCCAGGAGAAGTTTTCCCGGCCCCAGACTGTCCAGGGCCAGCTTGATCCGCACGAAATTCATCGGGCAGACCTGGCCGCGCAGATCGATTCTCAGGTCGGGTTCCACCGCACTACCTCGGCAAATAATCACATCCCGGCTTTGCCACCGCCACAAACCGGACAGGAGCCGACCGCCGGGGCGGAGGAGACCCGGAAATGCATGGAGAGCAGGTCCAGACTCAGAAGGCGCCCGGTGAGCAGCTTGCCGATCCCGCAGAGGACTTTTATCGCCTCGGCGGCCTGGAGCGAGCCCAGCACCCCGGCCGCGGCCCCCAGCACTCCGGATGCAGCGCAGGTGGGTGTCTCGGCGGCTGTGGGAGGCTCGGGAAGAACACAGCGCAGGCAGGCCCCCTCCGCACCCGGGACAACAGTCAGCAACTGGCCGCGGAACCCCAGCACCCCGGCGTGGCTCAGTGGAATGCGAAGCTGCACGCACAGGTCGTTGAGCAGGAATTTGGTGTCGAAATTGTCACAGCAATCCAGGACACAATCATAGTCCCGGATCAGGGGCTCGGCATTGCTCCGGTCCAGGCGCATCTGATAGCACTCGACCCGAGTGTCCGGGTTGAGCGCGGAGAGCCTGGCAGCGGCGGAGGCAGTCTTGTCCTTGCCAACTGAGCAAGTGTCGTGAAGAATCTGGCGCTGAAGGTTAGACAGGTCCACACGGTCGCTGTCCACCAGGCCCAGACGGCCCACCCCGGCCGCGGCCAGATAAATCGCCGCCGGCGAGCCCAGCCCGCCCGCCCCCACCACCAGGACCGAAGAACCAAGCAGACAGGCCTGGCCGGAGGGCCCCAGCTCGGCCAGCACGATATTGCGGCTGTAGCGCAGAAGCTGCTGCTCGTTCAGTTCCACTGTCCCTGGAATCCGTCTGAGGTGATGAATTGTTACCAAGCAAAAGGGCGGGCCACAGACCCGCCCCTGCCTCTGTTTCCCTGCCAAAATATAACCGTCTAAACCTCAGCATACAACGGGTGTGACAGATACCGCTCGCCGGTGCTGGGGAAAATAGCCACAATCAGCTTGCCCTTGTTCTCGGCACGCCGGGCCAGCTCCACCGCGGCGTGGGCCGCAGCTCCCGAGGAGACCCCCACGAAAATACCCTCCTCGCGCGCCATGCGGCGGGCCATGGCGATAGCCTGGTCCGAGCTGACCTTGATCACCTCATCCAGGAGGCTCGTGTCCAGCACCTCCGGGATAAAACCCGCCCCGATGCCCTGTATCTTGTGCGGACCGGGGCTGCCGCCCGAGAGCACCGGACTTTCCAGCGGCTCCACGGCCACGGCCTTGAACCCGGGCTTGCGCGCCTTGAGCACCGAGGCCACCCCGGTGATCGTGCCGCCGGTGCCCACTCCGGCCACGAAGATATCCACTTTGCCCTCGGTGTCGCGCCAGATTTCCTCGGCTGTGGTGCGACGGTGCACCTCGGGGTTTGCTGGGTTCTTGAACTGCTGCGGCATGAAAGAGTTGGGCGTCGCCGTTATAAGCTCCTCAGCCTTTTCGATTGCGCCTTTCATGCCCGCTGAGCCGGGGGTCAGCACCAGCTCGGCCCCCAGGGCTTTGAGGATCTGACGGCGTTCCACGGTCATGGTATCGGGCATGGTGAGGATCAGGCGGTAGCCGCGCGAGGCGGCCACGAACGCCAGCGCGATCCCGGTGTTGCCGCTGGTGGGCTCCACGATCACTGTGCCCTTTTTCAGCTTGCCTTCTTTCTCAGCGGCCTCGATCATGTTCAGCCCGATCCGGTCCTTCACCGAACCCAGCGGGTTGAACGCCTCGATCTTGCCCACCACCGTGGCGCCCAGACCCTCGGCCACCCGGTTGAGTTTCACCAGCGGTGTGTTGCCGACAGTCTCGGCAATATTCTGATATATGCCTGGCATATAAGCCTCCCGGTTCTGTTCACGGCCCGTGCGGTCCGTTTGCGCCTTATCCTCTGCGGACCTGTTCTCGCCGGAGGGGTCCTCATCCCTGCGGCAGCCTGCACCGCCCTCCGGATGTCCAGCCTTGCACACCATCTAATCATCACTAATTCGATTGACTTTATGATAATATAAGCAGGCGTCCCCTGGTCTGTCAAGACCCCGTACAGAAAATGTTGTCTCAGCTCAGCCTGGGATGAGACTCGACCCAGGCCCGTAATTTCTGCAATGCCAAAGCCCGATGGCTGACCAGGTTCTTCTGCTCCGGTTCGAGCTGGGCGAAAGCCAGGCCCAGCGGCGGATAGAAAAACAGCGGGTCATAGCCGAACCCGCCCTCCCCGACTGGCTCGTGCAGGACCGTTCCCCAGACCTCGGCCTCGAATGTCTGCGGTTCAGCCCCGGGAACAACCAGTGCCAGGCAGCAGACAAAACGCGCCTGGCGGCTCTCATCCGGGACACCAAGCAAGGCTTCAAGCAGTTTTCCGTTATTGCGGTGATCATCGCACGGCTCGCCGGCGTAGCGTGCGGAATAGACCCCGGGGGCGCCATTCAGCGCGCTCACGCACAGCCCGCTGTCATCGGCCAGACAGGCCATCCCGCTGAAAGCCGACCAGGACTGCGCCTTGGCCAGGGCGTTCTCGCGAAAAGTCGCGCCTGTCTCCGGGAAATCCGGCACCGCCAGGCCCAGTTCACGCGCCTGGCACACCCGCACCGGCAGTCCGGCGAGGATATGCTCTATCTCCTTGACTTTACCCCGGTTGTGCGAGGCGATCAGCAGATCATTTTCATCCAAGGCCCAACGCTCCGTTCTGAAAGCGGTTGATCTCTCGTATTCCAGAAGTGGCCAGGTCGAGAAGGCTGTCCAACTGAGCCCGGCTGAACGTCTCGCGCTCGGCCGTACCCTGCACCTCGATCAGACAGTTATCCGCGCTCATCACCACGTTGAGGTCCACCCCGGCCCGGCTGTCCAGGCTGTAATCCAGGTCCAGGTATGGAACGCCCTCGATCAGACCCACACTCACCGCAGCCACCAGCTGACGCAGCGGGTTAACAGCCAGCGCGCCTGCTGTTACCAGACGGGCCAGGGCCTGGTGCAGGGCCACCGCGGCCCCGCTTACCGAGGCGCAGCGCGTACCGCCATCCGCCTCGATCACGTCGCAGTCCAGAACCACCGTGCGCTCACCCAGGGCCTCCAGGTCGATCACCGCGCGTAAGGCCCGGCCGATCAGGCGGCTGATCTCCAGGGCGCGGCTGTTGGGCTTGCCCCGGGTGCGCTCGCGCTCCTGGCGTGTGCCAGTGCTGCGGGGCAGCATACCGTACTCGGCGGTGATCCAGCCACGTCTCTGGCCCAGCAGAAAATTGGGCACCCGCGTCTCCACCGTGGCCGTGCAGACCACCCGCGTGTGTCCCATTGTCACCAGGCAAGAGCCCTCGGCGTGCGGGATATAATCCAGGCTGAACTCGACCGGCCGCATGCCGGAGTCTAAGCGTTCACTCACGATGTCTCCTGTTATGGCTCAGTGTGTGGTCTTGGCTTATTTCAGAACAACAGCCCGTGTCACCCAAGTTCCGGGTAGCCTTTAGCTAAAGTCCGGGCCGTATCGACCGAAATATGTCAGTAGGAACGAGTTCGCGCAAGCTGACTGCGCCTGGGAGGAGTCTATGTTCAAGAAATTTCTGATCGTGGGAGCGCTGGGCCTGGCCCTGGCCCTTCTTCTGAGCCTTTGGTGCGTGGACGCTGTCAGTGCCCTTTCCCACAACGGGGATGAGGACCGCCGGTTCTTCCGTAAGGGGCCGCGTCCTCTGGACCTGGCCTCGGATGGCCTGGCTGCCTGATCGCGCCGCTGCCGCTTCCGGTAAATATTGACAAGCGCCCCGTACTCTGATAAGTTTGGACTGTCAGGTCGTGACAAACAGCACAGAGCGAAATGCGGGCGTAATTCAGCGGTAGAATGTCAGCTTCCCAAGCTGGACGTCGTGGGTTCGAGTCCCATCGCCCGCTCCAGAATAAGAAAAGCCCCGGTCTAAGGCCGGGGTTTTTCATTTCCCCAGACCCGACAACGCGCTTAGCCTCTCCCCCACCGCCTTCCGGTTATAGGTCACGTATCTGTCCGTGGTCGATCTGTCCTTGTGGCTTAGGAGCACCCGGACATCGTCAAGACTGATCCCCATGTCTCGCAGGGTCGTTGCGTACACGTGCCCGAGATCAGCAGTTCAGGTGCGGACGCCGCTCGCCCCGGATGTCCTCGCGCACCTGCATGAAAGCCAGCGCGTCTGGGGCGCGGTTTTCCAGGTAACAGGCCTCCAGGTGGCAGAGCATACCAGATACCGCCTCCAGTGAAAAGCGACCAGCCTGCCACCACGCCCAGAAGCAGCAGGGCCAGGCTCAGGAAGCAGAATATCTCGTTCCTAAGGTTAACATTCAGAATTTTTTTGCACTATTCGCCCTATTCGCTAACAAACGAACCAAACGCGCTGGACAACATGATACTAATTTATTATTTTTGTGTGAAATATTTTTAGAAGCCACAGATACGGTGTTGCAGGTAGAAATTGACACTCTAAACGAATGTCGTGTGCGGCGGGGAGGGGAAGATGGGTGTAGCGACAGTTGCAACTGAAAAACGGACGGTCTGGCTCTGGTGGGGTGGGGATTGCGAGGTCTGCCTGGCCTGCGGCGGGTTGCATTACAGCGAGCCTGAAAGCAAGCCGCCCCTGCACCCGAATTGCGACTGCACTCTGGGCCGGGTGGAGCTGCCCGCTGCCCTTGAGGCGCGGTTAAGAGAGCAGTTTGAACGCAGTCTGCGCCTGGTGCGCGAGATAAACCTTGTCGCCGGGGACCGCAGCCTCAGTGAGCGGGAGGGCGTGCTGCTCGCTCTCTGCCGGGAGAACCTGGATGACGCGCTACGGCAGGCGGCCGAGGCGGGCCGGGTAGAGCAGTACCACCTGGACTGGAACGAGTGGGTACTGACAGACACAGAGCGACAGTCCAGCCGGATCAAGTACCGGCTGTCGAGGAAAGCGGCGGAAGAGGCCTCCGGGAAGCTTGAGCGGGAGGCCTACTCCAGCCAGGCACTGGATAAAGCAGCGGAGCTGCACGAGCTGCTGAGCGAGGCGGCGCATGAGTTCCAGGCCAACCTGCGGGCGGTGGAGGCGGCCTTTGCGGATGAGTATGGGAGAAGAATTTGGTTTGATGCATTACAGGATTCTGCTCCCTGGTTGACTAATTGGATTAGGATAGAAATAAATGGAAGAGTATGGGATGTTAATGACTACGGTCTTAGCAATGTAGATTTGAATACAGCTAAAAGATTAATGCGCAGGTACGACATTGATATTCCAGATGAAACTGATTTAAAAAATACCTCTGCACAGAGAGGGGTTGCGCCAGGTTTACTGCCGCCGCAATCCGCGAGGCGCAGGATGAGTTGACTTCTTTCATCGCTGCACTTCCCCAGGAAGAAAGTGAGATAATGAAAAATCTTAATAATGACGAGAAGGACGCTTTGCTGGTGACCATTTACAAACGCGGGATGGAAAACTTTAGAGTAAATCTCGAAAGACAGTTAAAAAATTTGCTTAAGCATAAAAGGCTTCAGAGATACTTGTACACTTGTGAAGGCTACCTTGCCTGGCGCCTATGGGTGAAAAAGGAGAATTAAGATGGAAAAAGGATCGAAGATTCTTCTGATCCATCTTCTACACACTCTTGCGATGTTTTATTCCATTGTTGTAATGTTTATATTCTTTCAGTGCTTTGGGCTTGAAGAAATTTCTAATTACTCAATTATGTTTAGGAATGGTGGGTATACATTACTGTCGTATTTTTACTTCATGCCTGTAATTGTGTTCTTATTTTTTACTTTTCCACTTGGAACATTCAGTTCGATGCCTTATGTGTGTTTATTCTGGTTAATCCAAAAACGAAAACCGGAATTAGGCTTCGCCAAAGGGCTAACCCTGACACTCATATGCCTTTTATTAATACTTGTTCATCCAATTGTTAATTGCATGCTGTCATGTGGTGAGGGGATCGATTTGACTATTTGGAGCTCCTTGAAGTCTGTAATCTTTTTCGTTTCGATTGTTGCATCTGTATATCTAATGCCATATTTGCTTATTCGGCTAAGTTATCCTCAATTGGCTTTACTTGGGATTTATAGAAAATACAGACTTTATTTACTGGCTCAACTGATTGTTTATTTATTGATTTTTATATACAGTGCAACTTCTCTGTCGGATGCATTGAGTGAGGTGGTTAACAAAAAGTATCAGTATTGGTACGGCCTGTGAATGAATACATTCATTCGATAAATATTACTCGGTTATCGGCCGCCGTAATCCGTGAGGCACAGGATTGCCTGGCGGATTATGTTTACCGGCTTCCCGCTGAGATGGGAAAGGTCTTCGAAAGCCTGAACGCGGATGAAAAGGACGCGCTTCTTGTGACGTTTTTCAAGCGAGGATTGGGAAATGAAATCGAAAGCCTCGATGTTCAATTCAAACGGATTGTCCAAAAAGGTAGCAAACAAAGGTATCTTTATCTCGGAGAAGGCTATCTGGCCTGGCGCCTTTGGGTGATACCCAAGGGCTGAAATACATTAACATGATTAGATTAACGTGCAATCTGTGCTATTGACTCAGTGTGTACTTTACCGCAGAGATGGCTCCTATCTTGCAACGAAGGAAATTTCAAATGACCTCCGGTGACAAGGCCACAAGAATCCATCTTGTCATCACATTCGTTGTATCATATTCCGTTTTAGTCAGTTGGTTATTCGGCCCTTACCTTTCTTCGAGAGAATCGACAGACTGCCTTCCACTTATAAAATGGATAGCGGATACGGTCATCTTTCCAATTTGTATTGTTCCTGCAATACTGCTTGCTATAATACTTGTTTTCTTAAAGACATTGGCCTCTTTGCCATTTGCGGCCTTCTACTGGTGCAAGCGGTTCAATGAGTCAACCAAGAGTGAACGTCTCAAAGGACTTATTTTGACTATAGTTGCCATGTCCTTGGTGATAATGGATCCCTGTATCCCATTTGGATTTTCGAACAGTATTCAAAAGTACCTTTCGAGCCTGGACGCCGAGTCTGGAGTGCTGAATTATTTTATCGCTATCCTCTCCATTTACATAATCCCCTGCGTCTTCATTCATCTTGGGCACCCAGATAACAAACGGAGTAAACTCTATCGACTATATATTGTCTCAATAATTGTACAGGTTCTTTTGTTTTTACTGGCAGTATTCGACGGGATTCTGCTGTAGCCACGATCTTGCCTGGAGGCTGCAGTTGATAAGTACAGATTGAATGGCAGCAAAACCCGTCTTGCTGAATCTCACTCCATCTGCTCCAAAAACTGACGGAACAGCAGCACCTTGTTTTTCTCCCGCGCATCGAACAAAAACAGTCGTGGGTTCGAGTCCCATCGCCCGCTCCAGAATACAAAAGCCCCGGTCAAAGGCCGGGGTTGTTCATTGCCATCGAGATATTCAAGCCAACCAGAATTCTACGGCACTTTCCATCCATCGCATTCTTCCTTCTTCTGAGCAACAGGTGACAGGCTTGCAAGGTTCAGCAAGCCGCGCACCTTTTCTCTACTTAATTGTCCACATTCTTTTGCACTCAAGATAAAAACGCACTATAATCTTGTTATGTAAGACGTTTTCGGGCAGTCTAATGGATCAGCGCAACTCGAAGAGCTGAGAAATGTATGGTTACAGATACATGTTGATTATGGTGTTGAGCCTAACAGCCTTCTCCCGGACCCGGGCCGAGGATGGCCTGGACCGGTTGATAGAGGAAGCCCGGCAAAACAACCCGCAGTTGCGCACCGCCCGTTACACCGAATCGGCCGCACGGACCCGAATCGATCAGGCCGGTGCTCTCGACCCCCCGCAGGTGGGAATCGAATTCTTCATGACCCCCATCGAGTCGTTCCCCTGGCCGAACAAGGACGGCCGGGAGATGGATTACTCCTTCCAGCAGAACTTCCCGTTCCCCGGAAAACTCACCCTTAAAGAAAAGTCGGCCAGCAGCTACGCCTCCATGACAAAGTGGAACACTTCTGCGCTCGAACGCCTGGTAATCCGGGACATCAAAGTCGCCTGGTACGGGCTTTATCTGGCCGAGCGCCGTCTGGAAATCAACCGGAGCCAACAGGACCTGCTCAGGGAAATGATCGAGTTCAATTCCCACCGTTACGAAGTGGGTGAAGGTACACAGTCGGACATCCTGCGGGCGCAGACCGAGCTTTCAATGCTGGCCGCGGACACGCTTGAGCTGGTACGGGATGGGCAGATAACGCAAGCCAGGTTGAATACTCTTGCCGGTCGGGCCGCCGGAGCGCCGCTGCCTGCGCCGGATTCAATCGACACGGAATTCCCGGCCTGGAGCGTGGCGCAGTTGGACTCCCTGGCGCTCATCAGCCGTCCCGAGCTGCGGCAGCTCAGTTTCTCCGTCGACATGAACCGCTCGGAGCTGGATCTCGCGCGACGGGAGCTTTACCCTGACTTTATGGTTAGACTGATGTTCAAGGACATGCAGATGTCCGGGCATGATTACTGGTCCACCATGTTCGGGTTCTCGGTGCCCCAGGCTTTCTGGTCCAGAAAAAAATACAGCGCGCGGATCGAGGAAAACCGGATCGATGTCCTGCGCCGCCAGGAGGAACTGGCGGACATGCAGAACCAGGTGCTGTTCCAGGTGCACAGCGCTTTCTACAGGGTACAGGCCGGCCGGGACAAGGTCGAATACTATCGCCGGAATGTCCTGCCGCAAGCCGGGCAGACTCTTCAGTCCACCGTGGCGGCCTACCGGGCCGGCACCACCGATTTTCTAAGCGTGCTGGACGCCTCCCGGATACAACTTCGCGCGCGTGAACAGTACGAGACCAGTCTTACGGATTACATGGCCGGTCAGGCCGACCTTGAACAGGCGGTAGGACTGGAACTGTCCCGGATACGCGACGAGATTCCCTCTGGTGGGGGCGTGAAACCATGAAAAGATACCTGATCACTGTTATTCTCTGTCTGGGCCTGGGCCTCGCCGCAGGTTACCACTTGGCCTCAAACCGCGACGCTCAACCGTCAGCCGGAAAGGGACCCCAGACCACCGCTGCCAGAAAAGCGGCTCAGAGAAAAATCGCCTACTACAAAGACCCGATGCATCCCTGGTACACCTCGGACAAGCCGGGTAAGGCCCCGGACTGCGGGATGGACCTGGTGCCGGTGTACGAGGACGAGGCCGCCACGCCGGGCGTGGTCAGGATCGACCCGCTGGTGGTGCAGAACATCGGGGTCAGGACCGAGGAAGTGACCCTGCACCGGATGAAACGGGTGGTCCGCGCTCCCGGAATCATCCAGCCGGATGAAACCCGGACCTTTGCGATCAACACCAAGTTCTCCGGCTGGGTCGAAAAGCTTTACGCCGACTACACCGGGATGCCGGTGCGCAAGGGGCAGGCGCTGATGGAGCTTTACAGCCCGGAGCTGGTCACCGCCCAGGAGGAGTACCTTCAGGCTCTGGCCTACCGGGACAGGCTTCAAGCCACGGACAGCGGGACAGAGGTTCTGTCCTCGGCCGAGCGGCTTGTCTCGAGCGCCCGCAGCCGTCTGCTCAACTGGGATGTCCCTCCCGGACAAATAGCGACGCTGGAAAGAAACCGCACTCCCAGCCGGACCCTGTCTTTCCACTCCCCCGCCTCCGGTATCATCCTGCAGAAAAACGTTCAGGATGGGCAGAGGGTGACCTCCGGCTTCGAGCTGTACCGCGTCGCCGACCTGTCCAAGGTCTGGGTCATGGCCGAGGTGTACCAGTACGAGCTGGCCTGGGTCAGTCCGGGCCAGACAGCCTGGGTCGAGGTGTCCTACCTGCCGGGCCGGGTGTTCCAGGGAAAAGTCGCCTATGTCTATCCCGAGCTCGACTCGCAGACCCGCAGCGCCAGGCTCAGGGTCGAACTGCCTAACAGCCCCGACCTCGAGCTGAAACCAGGAATGTATGTCTCGGTGCGCCTCGAATCCTCCACCCCTGACTCCTGCGTGGCAGTGCCTGAGCAGGCCATCATCCGGTCCGGGGAGCGAAATATTGCGGTCATGGCCCGTGGCGGCGGCTATTTCGAGCCGCGCGAGGTGAAACTGGGCCTGAGCGCGGAGGGCTATGTCCAGGTGCTGGAGGGCCTCCGGGCTGGAGAGAACATCGTGGTTTCCGCCCAGTTCCTGATCGACTCCGAATCCAATCTGCGGGCCGCGGTCGGCCAGATGACCGGCCATACGGGCATGGGGATGCCCAAGCCCACACCTGGGGTGGAGGAACAGAAACCCGATTCCACGTCCAAGCCAGACGACATGTCCGGGATGCAGATGAAAGCGCCCGATTCAGCCAGGAAAACCGTCACAGCGCAAGGGGGCCCTCACGAGGAACATTCCTCCGCGAAGGCGGATACATTTCCGCCAGGTGTTCAACTCTATACCTGCACCATGCATCCCCAGGTATTGACAGACAAACCCGGCAAATGCCCGATCTGCGGCATGACATTGATTCCCGTGAAGAAACCGTAGGGATTGACCGAGGAATTTCAGGATGCTGACAAGAATCATCGAATGGTCCATAGCCAACAAGTTCCTGGTCCTGCTCAGCGTGGTCCTGCTGATCGGCGTGGGGATACACTCGCTCCTGACCATCCCGGTGGATGCGATCCCAGACCTGAGCGACGTGCAGGTGATAGTCTACACCGAGTACCCCGGCCAGTCTCCGCGCACGGTGGAGGATCAGGTGACTTATGCCCTGACCACCTCCCTGGTCTCGGTTCCCAGGGCCAAGGCGGTGCGCGGCTACTCTTTCTTCGGCTATTCCCTCGTGTATGTGATTTTCGAGGACGGGACCGACATCTACTGGGCGCGCAGCCGGGTGCTCGAATACCTGAATTATGCCGGCAAGCGACTCCCTGCCAATGTCACCCCCACTATCGGGCCGGATGCCACCGGGGTGGGCTGGGTCTACGAATACACCCTGAGTTCCGACAGACGTTCGCTGCAGGAGCTCCGCTCCATTCAGGACTGGTACCTCAAGTACGAGTTGAGCGCGGTGGAGGGAGTGTCGGAGGTGGCCAGTGTCGGAGGGTTTGTCAAGGAGTACCAGGTCACGGTGGACCCGGTGAAGTTGCAGGCCTACGGGATCCCGCTCATGAAAGTGGAGGAAGCGATCACCAGGTCGAACCGGGATGTAGGCGGCGAGGTTATCGAAATGGGCGAGATGGAGTTCATGGTTCGCGGGCTGGGGTACCTCAAGTCGATCGAGGATATCAGAGACATCCCGGTCCTGCTCAATCGCTCCAGCGGTGCGCCGGTCTATGTCAGGGACATCGCGGATGTTACAGTCGGCCCGCTGATGCGGCGAGGCCTGGCCGAGTTGAACGGCGAGGGTGAGGTGGTGGGTGGGATAGTGATCATGCGCTACGGCGAAAATGCATTGGCTACGATCCGCCGGGTCAAGAACAAGCTTGAGTCTCTGCGGCAGGGGTTGCCCGAGGATGTGAAAATCGAGACCGCCTACGACCGCTCCGGCCTGATCCTGCGCTCAATCGACACACTGAAGGGGAAATTGATCGAGGAGATCGCGATAGTCGCCCTGGTCTGTCTGCTGTTCCTTCTGCACGCCCGGAGCGCGTTCATCGCGGTCTTCACTCTGCCCACGGCCATCCTGATCGCTTTCATCATAATGAACCGGCAGGGGATCAACGCCAACATCATGTCGCTGGGCGGTATCGCGATTGCTATCGGGGCTATGGTGGACGCCGCGATCATCATGATCGAGAACGCGCACAAGCACCTGGAGCACGAGTCCCTCAAGCCGCCGTCCGAGCGAAAGGACCACTGGCAACTGATCCTGGACAGCTCGAAAGAGGTGGGGCCCTCCCTGTTCTATTCCCTGCTGGTGATAACCGTCTCTTTCATACCTGTGTTCACCCTGGGCTCGCAGGAGGGCCGTCTGTTCAAGCCCCTGGCGTTCACCAAAACCTATTCCATGGCCGCTGCCGCGATCCTGTCGATCACTGTGGTCCCGGTGCTGATGGGCTATTTCATCCGGGGACGGATTCTGCCCGAGGGACGCAACCCGGTCAACCGCCTGCTAATCCATCTGTACCGTCCCGCTCTGCGGTTCCTGCTGCGGCACGGGGTCTGGGTGTTGATACTGGCCGTTGCTGTTCTCGGAGTGAGCTGGGTCCCGTTCAGCCGCCTCGGCTCGGAGTTCATGCCCCCCCTTTACGAGGGTGACCTTCTGTACATGCCGACCACTCTGCCGGGAATCTCGATTACCAAAGCCCGCGAACTTCTTCAGCAGACCGACAAGATCATACGCTCGTTCCCGGAGGTGCAACAGGTGTTCGGCAAGGCCGGCCGAGCCGAGACCGCCACCGATCCGGCCGGGCTGGACATGTTTGAGACCACGATCCGTCTGCGGCCGGAAAGCGAGTGGAGGCCCGGCATGACTCCGCAGAAACTTGTCGATGAGCTGGACCGGGCTATCCAGATACCGGGGCTGACCAACGCCTGGACCATGCCGATCAAGACCCGGGTGGACATGCTGAGCACCGGGATCAAGACGCCGGTGGGGATAAAGATTTCAGGGCCGGACCTTCAGACTCTTCAAAGTATCGGCCAGGAGGTGGAACAGGTGGTCCGCACAGTGCCCGGCACCCTGAGCGCTTACGCCGAGCGCGCTGTGGGTGGCAACTACCTGGACATCCAGATAGACCGGAGCGAGGCGGCCCGTTACGGCCTGGCTGTGGATGACATTCAGCACGTGATCGAGACCGCCCTGGGCGGCATGAGCCTGACCACAACGGTGGAGGGCTTGGAGCGCTATCCGGTCAACCTGCGATACAGCCGTGAGCTGCGGGACAACCCCGAGGCCATCCGCCGGGTGCTGGTCGACACTCCGGAAGGGGGCCAGGTGCCGCTGGGCCAGTTGGCCTCGATCCGCACGGTCAAAGGCCCGATGGTGATCCGCACCGAGGACACCCGTCCCAACGCCTGGGTCTTCATCGACATCCGGGGCGTGGATGTGGGCACCTATGTGCGGAACGCCCAGAAAGCGATTGCGGACAAAATCAAGCTGCCGGCAGGCTACAACCTGGCCTGGAGCGGCGAGTTCGAATACATGCAGCACGCCCGCCAGCGTCTGCTGGTCATCGTGCCGATCACCCTGCTCATCATCTTCGTCATCATCTACCTCAACACCCGCTCCGTGACCAAGACCGCCATCGTGCTGCTGGCGGTGCCGTTCTCGCTGGTGGGCGCGGTCTGGCTCCTTTACCTGCTGGGTTACAACCTGTCCATCGCGGTCTGGGTGGGGCTGATCGCCCTGGCCGGGCTGGATGCCGAAACCGGGGTGGTGATGCTGCTGTATCTGGAGCACGCGTACAATGAGCGGAGGGAAAATGGACGCCTCAACGGCCGGGCGGACCTGGTCGAGGCCATCGACTACGGGGCGGTGCAGCGCGTCCGGCCCAAGATCATGACCGCCGCGGTGATTATCGCCGGGCTGATCCCAATCATGTGGAGCCACGGCGCCGGGGCGGATGTGATGAAACGGATCGCCGCACCGATGATCGGAGGGGTGGTCACCTCGATCCTCATGGAGCTGGCGGTGTACCCGGTGATCTATTATTTCTGGAAATCACGCCAGGCAGGTGTAGTTCAGCGGTAGAATGTCAGCTTACCAGGCGGGACGCGTTGCATCGCCCGCTCCAGAAAATGAAACAGCCTCCGCCCTCTACCAGACCTCCGTCCCAGCTCCATGCAGGCCGGCCCGGAAAACCGTATTGCCAATTCGAGCCTGGACCGGTAAATTGCCTCCCAAGCGGTCAAGCCTGAATAGATTGGAAAACAGAGTGCATTCCGCGCGATACGAGTCGTTTTATGGAACAGGATCGGCTGATATTAAACAGGAGTGTGATTCAAGATGTCCGGTAGAGATTTGCTGAGAAAAACAGCGGCTGTTTACCTGCTTTCATGCCTGAGCCTGTTTCTTGGCTGCTCGGATGACAATAACACGCAGTTGCTGTCTCCCTCGCAGGATTCAGCCAAGGAGGTGCTGTTCCAGGTCAATTCGCTCGGTGCACTGTACGAAGGCCACTATGACGGCTCGCTGAGCTACGCTGAACTCGCCACTCATGGCGATTTCGGAATCGGCACGTTCGACGGGCTGGACGGAGAGATGATACTGGTGGATGGGATCTTTCACCAGATCAAGTCCGATGGTCATTCGTATACTGTGCCTGGAACGCAGACAGCCCCCTTTGCGATGGTGACTTTCTTTTACGCCGATACTGTGTTCGAGCTGAAAGAAGCCCTCGGCTATCAGCAACTGCAGCAAAGGCTGGACAGCATTATTCAAGACAGCAACACCATTCAGGCGATAAAAGTCCACGGAACGTTCTCCTACCTCAAACGCAGGAGCGTACCCAAGCAGAGCAAGCCCTATCTCCCGTTGCTGGAAGCCCTGAAGGACCAGACCGTGTTCGAGGAGCACGACAAATCTTTCACCCTCGCCGGCTACCGGATGCCGGATTATATTCAGGAAATAAACAACCCGGGTTACCATCTGCATTGTATCGATGAGTCCGGGCAGACCGGCGGGCATTTGCTCGACTGCACCCTGGACGAGGTACAGGTGGAAATCGACTACACCCCGGATTTCTACCTGACAGTGACGGAATAACTTCAAGCAGGACCAGCCGCTCTTTCCGAGCCACGCTGGACCGATCCCCTCGCCCACACCAGGAATAGAAAACCCCGGGTTTAACCGGGGTTTTCATTGCCTGAGCTTCTTGATCTGTGGCAGGCCTGCATCCAGATTTTTCAAGCGCGTACACTTGAGAGCTTAAACGAATAAGGGTTCTCCATATTCTTTAAAGCCGACTGTCCGACTACAGTCAAGCAAGTTCCAAGCTATTCACTTGCTCATGAATTCATCCGCCCATTCTTTCAAACCGAACGGGCCTTTGGTTATGGTTTCCCCAGCCGCATCCAGATTTCCACAATCATCTACGACATATTTCACACCGACCGAACGCAGGGAATCAATAATGCTCATTGCGCTGTCTGCAGACTCTAACAGCCGCTCTCGGCTTATCTGAATGAACAAGTCGCTCTGAAGCAATTGTACCGCTTTCGCGGATTCATCCACAAAACGGTAGGAAACGGTATACTTCTTTTCCAGTTCCTTATCGATCTCTGCATCTTTCGGAGAAGCAGTCAGCACCACTGCCCTCTCACCGGGATTCATCCGGCTGAGAGTCAGAAAATAAGGACGGATGTTTCTTCGATACAGGCCGATATCAGTAACCCTTGCATTGAGGCACGCCCAAATTGCAACGTGGTGTATCAGCAGAATG
>CAYLSM010000096.1:0-15606 GCA_964386505.1 uncultured Gemmatimonadales bacterium | reverse complement strand
GGAGGAGGGATAACAACCGCTGACAATCGTATCTCTGCACAAACTTTATCTTTCTTCAGTCACAACTCAATTCCACCGCCAGCCTCAGCTTCTCAGATCAAGCCTATGTATGATCCTGCCAGAGGTCTCTCAGCTCGACACCGTTCTTAAGATCGTGGATGTAGTAGCCGAAATCGCAGTAGCCGTCGAGGTACAGCACGAAAAACCTGTTCCCGGGCTCGATCGTGTCGACTACGTCCACCAGAGTGAAACGGGCATAGAAAACATTCCCCCAGGCAACGCTGTTGCGCAGGCAGCAGATACTGTCTCCCTCGGCATAGTACAGGTAGTTGAGCGTGAATATTTCAGGGCGTCCTTTGTACTGGTCGACGCAGATATTGATCAGATATAGGGTCCGGCTGTCCTTGAGATTGTACTGGATCACTTCCGCGAAAGGGAATTGCATCTTGCGCATAAGGTGGTCATGCATGAATCCGCCGGAGACACTGAACCGTCCAACTGCGTCGTAGGAAAATTCCTTTGGGTCCTCCTGCAACTGCAGGCGGATCTGCTCCCTGAACTGGCCGGAGGAATAGGGAAACCCGGCCCGACGGTGCAGGTCATCGAACAGGGCGGAAAAGTCGATCACATCCTCCCGGGTCCAGGCCACCGGTTTCGCGTTGTCATGCCCCAGCACCAAGTATCGGCGGTGACTGAACGGATGCCTGTAACGGTCAGCTATTCTTTCTGCCCCGGAAAACAGGTTGGGATCGAAGTTTTCCAGGGTTGCGGAGCCAAGGATACTTCTGTCGGCTTTGACCCGGCACCGGCTCAGCTCTCTTCCCTTGAACACGGCCCGCCACGGCGCGGATTCCGGGATCGGCTTTTCGTCGAAAATCATCGCCCTGAAAGCGAAAAGCCCGCTAGCCGTATCTCCGTCGCTGATTACACCCAGCAGCGGAAAAGCGCTGTAATCGTACTCCACAATCTGGGAAGCGCGCACAAATGCACCGTGGCCCGGTGGGCTGTCGGGGTATCCCCTATAAATGTTCCAGATGGGCCACCACTCAGGATCGTTCCCCTTCTTGAAATAGAAAAGAGGACTGATGTTGACCGCCGTGTCGATTTTGCTTTCCGGATACGACCGGCGAATCTCGGCGTAACCGTCCATACTCTTAATGACCCCGGTTCGTTTCCGGTCGGCGCTGTCGGGCCCCCAACTGGCCCGGTAATCCGCCCACCGGATCGAATCGGCGAATTCAGTCAATCTCGCGATGACCAGAGTATCCCACCCCGGACGGGCGGGCAGGGAATAACCGGCGTAACCCCGTTTTTCAATCATCCTGGATTTGATTTTTTCGATCATTTCCCGGTCGGCGGGGTCTTTGAGCAATTCCGGCCAATCCGGTCTTCCAGCCCGGCCTGCGGCGTTGGGCGCGGCTGTCCCCGTGTCCGGGAGAAACCCCTCGGACTCCAGAATGTCTGAATGATTCGGTGAGACGGCTGGTTCGTCTTGTGCGATATGGTATTTATATCCGGGGCCTTGCGGCGGCAGGGCGGTAATGCGGCTGTCCGGGTCGGGCAGCATCACACTGCGGCAAATATACCAAACCAGAAACATGGAAACAGCGAACGCAGCGACGAGCAGGAATACTCTGACAAACGATCTGAGCATGGCTGTTGTCTTCGCTGAGAGAAAAATCATCTCTTAACGGAAGAAATAAATGCTTTCATTCATAATATACATAATAACCGATTCAAAAACCAGGTATAAATTTCACCTCCCTTTCACCGCCCTTCTATTACTGTCCACCCAGGCGCCCCAGAACACGAACAGCCAGATCCCCAGCGCGCTGTAGGCCAAGGTCTGCACATCCGGCGGGGGCGGCCCGAAATAGTTGGCCACCTGGAGCCCCAGCAGGGCAAGCGCCAGGGCCCAGAGCGTCCATGTCCCCCGGCGGTTCTCGGGGCGGGTCGCGCTGGTGTAGACCCACAGGCCCAGCAGAAAAAGTCCCACCTCGGCCGCCAGCGAGCCGGGCAGCGAGTTCCACAACCCCAGGCCGTAGCGCCGCGGGTCGCCGGGGGCCAGGGGAAGGTCCGGGCGGTGGGTGACAAAATCGAGCAGCCAGTGGCTGGCCAGGACAAGGCCCAGCACCAGGCCCGTGCCCAGGGAGCGGCGGAAAATCCAGTACAGCAGCGCCAGGGCCGCGGCCCAGACCAGCACCGGGAACAGCCCGTGGCTCCAGGGATAGTTCACAAAATCGAGCGGGCAGGCCACGGTTATCCCCGGCGCGATCCGCACCCCCTCCACCCCGGTCAGCAGAAGGATGGGCCAGAGTAGGTCCAGCGCCTGGGCCGCGAAAAACAGCGTGCCCAGGGAGGCTTTGGGCGCGGCGCGCTTGGCCAGAAGGCCCACGCCGAAATGTCCGATGAACATGTTTCTTCCCTTGAAGATTGGTTATCTGGGCACGGTTCACCGTGACCCTTCATCAAACAGCGCCTGCCTGCCAGAAATCTCCCCTGCAAATATAACCCCGCGCCCGGCAGAGTACAACCGGACGCGGGGGGTTCTATTCTCCGTCCGCCTCTCAGGCGGTGCGGATCAGGTTCTGCAGGTAATCCTTCGAGGCGAGGATGTCGCGGGTCTGCTCCTCGCCCTCGATCTCGCGCTCGATGGTGATATGGCCCTTGAACCCCAGTTTCTTGAGCTTGCGGATCACAGCCGGGAAATCGACCCAGCCCTGGCCGATCGGCGTCTCCTCGCCCAGATCGCGCGGTCCGGTCGGGTAGGTCCCATCCTTGGCGTGCAGCGACTGCACGTGCGGACCCAGCACCTCGAGGCCGTCCACCGGGTTGGCCTTGCCGTAGAGGATCAGGTTGGCCGTGTCGTAATTGACCCCCAGGTTGCCGGTGCCGATATCGGTGATCGCGCGCAGAAGGGTGACCGGGGTCTCCTGGCCGGTCTCGAAACGGACCAGGATGCCGTGGCCCTTGGCATAGCTGGCCACCTCGTGGGCCGCGCTGATGAACTCGCCATAGAGCGGATCGTTGGGGTCCTCGGGGATGAACCCGAAATGCGAGTTAATCGCCGGTATCCCGGCCCCGACACAGAAATCCACCGCCTGTTTCAGGCGCGCCATGCGCTCGGCTCGGTGGGTGCGCGGCACCAGGCCGATAGTGCGCGGACCCTCGTAGAAATTCCAGCGTGTTTCGCCGGGCCCATTGCTGATCACGGCGGTGGGCGAAACTCCGGCCGCGGCCAGAGCCTTTTTCACCCGCTGGGCGTGCTCGGCCGAAAAATTCCGCAACCCCAGCTCACAGGTGCTGAATCCCAGCTTTTTTACCCGCTCCAGACCCTTTTCCGGGTCATCCGCCTCGATGATGATCCCCAACTGCATGTCGGCCGAGGCATCCCGTCCCGGCTCCGCAGAGCCTTTCCCCGGTTTTTCAGCGGCAGCCGAAAGTCCGGTGGCCGACACTGCTGCCGCCAGCGAGGCCGAGCGGATGAAATCCCGTCTTCCCAGAGTGCTCATTTCTTGCTCCTCAATGGTTTTTACTTGTCGAACTGGCGCAGGTCGAGAGCCGGCTCGAAACAGTCATCCGAGGCCGCAACCTCATCCCAGGTGACCCGGCGTCCCCAGTAGGCCGCGGTGCGGCCGAGGATGGCCGACATGGCCGTATCGGCGCCGGCGCGGCCCTCATTGATCAACTGGCCGCTGGTTATACTGCCGATGAAAGCTTTCTGCTTGTTGGGGTCGGCATCCTCAAGGGCCGAGCTGAACCGTCCGGCGGCTTTATCCTTGGTGCTTTCGGTGGCTCCGCCCCGGCTGGCCCCGCTGTCCCACTCCTGGGCTCCCTTGATGAACACGCCGCCGCTGTAGTGTGCCTCGGCGATGCCCTTGGTGCCGAAAAATTTCTCGGCCACATCGCCATAGGCCGGATCGAGCTGGGTGGAATGGAAATTCACATGCGCACCGCAGGGATACTCGAAATTCACCTGGTAATGGCTCCAGGCGTCGCCCTTGTCATCGCGACCGGCGCGTCCGCCCACGCCGCTGGCCGCCACCGGGTGCTGGCCCAGGATCCAGTTGCAGATATCCACCACGTGGATGCCCTGCTCGACAAGGATATCGCCGGACAGGTCGCGGAACCAGAACCAGCAGCGCAGACGGTTCTCGTCCCGGGAGCGGTCGGCGCGCCAGTCAAGCTGCGGCTCGCCCGAGAAATAGTAGGCCTGCACGCTCACTATATCACCGATAAGGCCCTCGTTTATTTTCTGCTTCAGCTCGACATAGGGTGTGGCGTGGCGGATCTGAAACCCCACGGCCAGGGAGCAGCGCCCATTGGCCCGGTCCGCGGCGCGCAGGAAACGGTTCACGCCCTTGACATCCACCCCGACCGGCTTCTCGCAGTAGGTGTGCTTGCCCGCCTCCACCGCGGCCTCCATGTGCATGGGGTGGAACACGGCCGGGGTGGTCACCAGCACGGCGTCAACGTCCTTGCACTCGATCAGGCGCTGGTAGGCCTCCGAGCCGGAGAACAGGTTCTTGGGCGAAATCTCGGCGTAGCCTTTTTCACGGTTGGCCTGGTTGAAATTCTGCTGTCCGGTGACCAGCTTGTCGCGCATCAGGTCGGCCACGGCGGTGATCCGCGCCCCGGCGTTTGTCACCAGGCCGCTGCCCACGTTGGTCCCGCGGTTGCCGCAGCCGATAACGCCCAGGCCCACGCTGGAGTTGGCCGCGGTGCCGAAAACGATCTCGGGCCGCAGGATGGTGAAAGCGGCCGAGGCCACGGCGGCGGATTTGAGGAATGTTCTGCGGTCGGGCTGCCTGGACATCGTTCCTCCTGGAGAATGATTGATTGAAAAACTCCGCACCCTGCATCACACACGCACAGCATATTAAAGCCGCGGGCCGGGCCGCGCAACGGCATCGTGGACCGGAACCCGTTTTCCCGAAAATCAGCCGTCAGGAAAGACCCGTGAATATCTTGCTCTTGCCGGAAAACTGCGGTAATATGACGATAATCGGGCCAAGCCCGGTAACGATCCGACATCCTGTTAGAAGCCCGGCGGTTGGAAAAACGGCCGCGGCAGTGGCGGATCGACCTGAATGCGCGTGCGGGGGAGAAAGTGCCAACGGTGTCGGGAGGCGCAGCGGGAGTGAAACATCGCACTCTGACCCACCCATATTATTACATTCAAGCGCTTTGTTCCAGCCTTTTTTTCAATCCGTCCTGTCATACAGTTCAGCAGATGCAGCCCGGCAGAAGTCCTACGAAAACCAGAGGTGGAGGAGGGGGTGAGATGAAAGCCAGCGCTCTGAGCACCGCCGCGATGCTCGCTGTCGCGGCCCTGTTTTCCATGACCGCGCCGTCTGTGAGCCTGCGGGCCGCAGAGCCCGCGCCGTCAGGCGAGATGACTGTCCACGTGATCCCCCAGGCGCATATCGACCTGGCCTGGTGGTGGCGCTACTGGCCGCACACGGTCAAGGTGGTGGTCACACACACGCTGGAGACCGCGTTCGACAACATGGACAAGTACCCGGACTACACTTTCGCGTTCCTGCAGGTGCCGGCCATCGAGCCGCTGGAGGACCTGTACCCGGGGCTGTATTACAAGCTGCACTATTTCCAGCACGTGACCAGCCAGTTGGGCGAGAGGATCTGGAACCCCCAGGCGCAGGGGGACGGCCGCCTGGAAATCGCCAGCGCAGCCTGGGACGAGTTCGACGGCAGCCTGCCCTGCGGCGAGTCGGTGGTCCGCCAGCTCATGTACGGCAAGCGCTACTACAAGGACCATTTCGGGGTGGACGTGAAAACGGTCTGGTGCGTGGACGCCTGGACCCACCCCTGGACCTACCCTCAGATTTTCAAGAAATCCGGTATCGAAAATTACTTCTTCACCCGCGGCGGCATCCCCAACGATGAGAAGATGTTCTGGTGGGAGGCCCCGGACGGCTCGCGCGTGCTGACCGTACGGATGCGCTACCCTGACGGGATCCTACCCTCGCGCCAGGAACTGGACAAGGAGCTTGCCGAGCTGTGGAGCCGCTACGGCGTGCGCGACCTGATCACCCTGATCGGGGTGGGCAACCACGGCGGCGGCGCCCTGCGTGCGGATGTCGAGACAATGAAAGCAATCATGCAGGAGCGGGAAACGGCCGGCTCGTCCAAACCGGCCGCGGTGCAGTTCAGCAAGCCCTCGACTTTCGAGAAGGCGCTGAAAGAGCGCCCGGGTCGTTACCCGGTGTTCGCGGGCGAGATCACGCCCACGATCCGCGGGGTCTATACCACCGCCGGCGGGATCAAGGACGGCAACCGCCGCAGCGAGTGCCTGCTCATGAGCCTGGAGAAATTCTCCGCCCTGGCCTGGAAAATGGGGGCCCTGGAGCGCTACCCCCAGGGCGACATTTTCGACTCCTGGAAAAAGGTGATGCTCAACCAGTTCCACGACACGATCAGCGGCACCGACATCCCGCCCGCCCAGGCGGATGCCCTTCAGCTCTACCAGGAGGTGCTGCAGGGAGGACAGGAGCACCTGGAACGCGCCCTGGGAGCGATTGCCGCGCAGGTGGACACCCGAGGCGAGGGCGTACCCCTGGTGGTGTTCAACCCGCTGGCCTGGCGACGCAGCGGGCCGGTGGAGGCAAGCCTGGAGCTGGACGGGCCGGTGCGGTCGTTGCGCCTTAGCGGGCCGAAAGGCGAGGATGTCCCGGTGCAGATCACCGCGCGGCAGGACCAGGAGGGCAGCCACCGGGTGAGTTTCGTTTTCCTGGCCCGGGAGGTCCCCTCGCTGGGCTACAGCCTCTACCGGGTTTTTCCGGATGAGGCCGGCCTTCCCGGCTACGAGGAACTCAAGGCCACACCCCTGTCGCTGGAGAACGGCCTGCTTCGCCTGAGCCTCAACCCGGCCACTGGAAACCTGAAAAGCGTCTACGACAAGGCTGCCGGGCGTGAGTCGCTGGCCGGGGGCGAGGGCAACCGTGTCCAGATTATCGAGGACTACGGCGACTCCGAGGGGTTCCTGGACAACCGGGACCTCGACCACGAGCACCTTCACACCTGGGACGGCCCGTCCTGGGACACCGAGCCCAACCCCGAAATCAAGCTGATCGAGAGCGGCCCGGTGCGCGCCGTGCTGAGGGTGAAACAGAAATACGGCCTGGCCCGCCTGACCCAGGAGATCATCCTCTACGCCGGGAGTGCTCAGGCGGATTTCAGGCTGTTTCTGGACTGGGAGGGCCGCAACAAGATGGTCAAGGTGGCTTTCCCGCTGAACGTGAAGGCTGACCAGGCCACCTACGAAATACCCTACGGCACGATCTCCCGCCAGAACCTGGGCCAGGAGCAGAACGCCCAGCAGTGGGCCGACCTTTCGGCTGGCGGCTACGGGGCGAGCCTGGTCAACGACAACCGATACGGCTACGATATCCGGGGCAGCGTGGTCCGTCTGAGCGTGCTGCGCAGCCCTGACCACCCCTCGTTCGTGACCGATGAGGCCGGAGTGCACCGGGTGGGCTACGCCCTTTACCCGCACCGCGGCGACTGGAGAGGGGCCGGTACGGTGAAACGGGGCTACGAGCTGAACAATCCCCTGATTGCACGCGCCGAGAGCGTGCACGGCGGCGGACTGCCCGCGCAGAAATCGTTCCTCAGCCTTGAGCCGGAGAATGTGATCCTGACCGTGCTGAAAAAGGCCGAGGATTCGGATGACCTTGTGCTTCGCCTCTACGAGAGCGCCGGCAAGGCCTGCACGGCCCGCCTTAGCCTGGCCTGTCCGTTCGATGCGGTCTACCGGACCAACCTGCTGGAGAACAGCCTCGAAGCCCTTCCGCACGACAGCCTCGGGTTCTCGGTCCCGGTGGGGGCTTGGGCCATCGAAAGTTTCCGCCTGTTGAACGACCCGCAGTAAGCGAAAACGAGTCAAGCCGGGACCTCTGCAGCTAAGGGGCGCGTCCGTGGGCGCGCCCCTTTTTTCTGCACCAGGCGGCTGCCCGCGCCCAAGCCTGTCTTTTTCATCCAGTTACCCGACCTCTCCGGCATGAAGATTGCAAATTCACTGTCGGGCGCAAAGCTCCGCTCGCTACGTATCTCGACTATTTAAAGCATTTGGGCCAAGCCCGGCGGTATCAGGGCGGAGACAGAAAAGCAGACACTCCAGCATGCTGCGGCATAGGCGGGAAAGATTTGCCGGTTCTGAAACTGACAAGTGGAGATTTAAATTCCCCATGTACCCGAAAGTGAAAAAAATTGCCTGGCTTATCTCGCTGGTCCTTTCGCTGGTGATCCTGTTTACCCGTTGCGAGCACACTCCCTCCGCGCCGAAGGGTCTTTCGGACCTGACTATCAGCGGGCGGGTGACCCGTGCGGGCAGCGGGGTGAAAGGAATTGAACTCCGCCTTACCGGCGAGGACAGCTCCTCTGTGCTTAGCGACAGCACGGGCGCCTATTCATTCATCAACCTCGGCAGCGGCCTGTACCGGGTGGCCCCGCTCAAGAGCGGTTTCACGTTCAGCCCCGGCGCGCACAACCTCGAGCTGACAAGCACTGCGGTCTCGGGCCAGGATTTCGTGATGACCGCAACCGGCGCACAACTGGTTCTGCTGAACCAGGGCCTGGATTTCGGCTCGCTTTTCATAGGCAACAGCAAAACGCTGAACCTGGGCCTGAGTAATCTGGGCGGCGCCACCCTGAGCGTATCCCAGCTCGCCTTTTCGAGCGGCCTGTTCACCTCCAGCGTCAAAACCATGTCCCTCGCCCCGGACAGCCTGGCCTATCTCCCGATCCTGTTCACCCCGACCGCAGCCGGTACGTTCAGCGCCACGCTGACAATCACCAGCAGCGACAGCACCAACCCGAAGATAGTGGTGAGCCTGAGCGGCACGGCCTCGGTGCGCGGAACCGCCAAGATCGAGGCCAAGCCCACCAGCCTTAGCTTCGGCCCGGTTCGCTCCGGCAGCAGTTCCAGCCTGAAGCTGACCCTCAACAACATCGGCACCGACACCCTGAAAATCCAGTCCATCGTTTCGAGCGACAGCACTTTAAAGATCAGCCTGACCCAGGCCAGCGTACCGCCGGGAGTGGGCCTCGAGCTGAACGTGGCTTTCTCGCCGGTGGACACGCTTCAGCATAACGCCAGCCTCACCGTGACCAGCAACGCCTCCAACCAGCCCTCGCTGGTGGTGCCGATGACCGGCAGCGGTTTCACCTCCCAGCCATCCGGCATACAGGTCACCCCGACCAGCCTGGATTTCGGGCGGGTGTATCTGGACAGCCTGGCGCAGAAAACCCTAACCATAAAGAACGTGGGGCGCGATACCCTCATTGTCACCGCGTTCCAGTTCGGCAACGCCCTGTTCAGCTCGCAGTTCAACGGGGATGTCCTGGCGCCGGGGCAGTCGCGCAGCTACACGCTGAGCCTCAAAGCCAGCACGCTGGGAACCGTCCAGTCCACGCTCACGATCTACAACAGCGACCCGTTCCAGACCCGTCTGACCGTGCCGCTCACGGCCAATATCACCACCACGCCGCCCACTTCCATGCAGATCAATCCCTCGAGCCTGAGCTTCGGGCAGGTGCAGAACGGCCAGAGCCTGCGCAAGTGGGTCTACATAGTCAACCCCACGTCCATCGCCATTACTTTCTCACAGCTCAGCACCAGCCCCAGCGTGTTCCACGTGGTCAACGGAACCTACAGTGTCGCGCCGCACGATTCGACCCGGCTGGAGGTGGAGTTCATCCCTACCGCCGTGGGCACGGTGAGCGGGGTCCTGAAGATGCGCACCAATGTCCTGGGATTCGACTCGGTCAGCGTGGCGCTCAGCGGAGAGGGCACCGTGCCGCCCCTGCCCGCAATGCAGATCAACCCGACCGCGATAGATTTCGGCTCGGTGGTCCTGGGCAGTTCCGGCAACTCGCCCCTGACTTTCAGTAACACCGGGGTGGGAGAACTCTCGGTTACCTCCCTTTCAGCCAGCCCGGGAGTTTTCAGTGTCAGCTCCCCGACCCTGAAAGTGGCGGCCGGGTCCTCGGGAAGCGTTCAGGTGGTTTTCACTCCGAGCGCTCTCGGTCTGTTCCAGGGCACCCTGTCCGTGGCCAGCAACGACCCTACCAATCCCAGCCTGACTGTCAAGCTGACCGGCGCCGCGGTGGACACCACCTCCAAGGTGGCCCTGATGACCCTGTCCACGCGATTCCTCGACCTGGGCCCGTCGCTGCTTCAGCTTTCCGCGAGCAGCACTTTCGTGATCGGCAACCTGGGCAAGGACACCCTGCGGGTGACCGGGATCAACCCCGCGCGCTCGGAGTTCAAGACCCAGCCCAACAAGGTGAATGTCCCGCCCGGCGGACAGCAGACCGTTATAGTCACGTTCACTCCGCTGAGCGCCGGCACGGCAAGCGCGGCGGTGGTGATCCTGTCCAACGACCAGCTCCGTCCGATCGACTCGCTGACCGTGTCCGGCGTGGGCCTCAACGCCGATTCGAGCGTGGTGACCAGCCACGAGGTGTTCATGCCCGGAGGGGTGTTCGACATGGGCGAGGCCGGAGAGTTCGAGCCGGTGCGCCGGATCACCCTGAGCAGTTTCTACATGGACGCCTACGAGGTGACGAACGTGGAGTACAAGCAGTTCATCGACGCCGGGGGCTACAACAACCAGGCTTTCTGGACCGACGAGGGCTGGCAGTGGCGTCAGACCAGCAACGAGCAGAATTTCAAGACCAGCGATCCCAAGCCGATGTATTGGGGCACAGGAAGCGCCCCCTGGGAGAGCGACCCCTACTCCAACCAGCCCAACTCGCCCGTGGTCGGGGTGAACTGGTACGAGGCCTACGCCTACGCCCGCTACCGCGCCAAGAACCTTCCCTCCGAGGCCCAGTGGGAGTACGCCACCCGAAGTCAGTCCGGACGGACCTACACCTGGGGCGACGCCTGGGACGGCAACCGGGCCAACCACGGCCAGAGCCACAGTCCGTATTTCGACGAGTCGGACGGTTATCGCTACTGCGCCCCGGCTGGCTCGTTCCCGTCCGGCAACAACCCGGAGGGGGTGAACAACCTGGTGGGCAACGTGATGGAGTGGATCAACGACTGGAACGGAGACTACAACCCCGACCAGACTTTCAACCCCTCCGGCAACGCGACCGGGACCGAGAAAGTGATCCGCGGCGGCTCCTGGCGAGGTTCCACCCTGTTCTGCCGGGGTTTCCACCGCAACCGCAGCACACCCAAGCTGCGCTACCCTGACTGCGGCATCCGTCTGGTGCGTAATTTCTGAACGCAGACTTTATCCGTTACCCCCTGACAAGAAAAGGCCGGGAGAGCGCCTTAACCACTGCGCTCCGCCCGGCCCTTCCGTTTCAAACCCTCTGTCCCGGCTGTCTCAGAATATCTTGGTGAAAGTCACGGTAACCGTGTTGCCCTGGGTGCGGTCGCGCGCCCCGGCCTCGAACAGGGTGCGCAGCGACAGGAACGCCTTGGCCGGCGGGATGAACACGCTCGCCTCCGGGCCGATTGAGAACACCCGGTCGTGCACGCTGGCATCCCAGTTCATGTCCGCACCGCTGTCATCGGTGACCTGCCAGAGGCAATAGCCGCTCAGGCCGAGGTCCCAGATCTTGGCCACCGTGCGCGACAGGCCGTACTCAAACAGGAACTCCTGTCCCGGCTTGATTTTGGTATCGCCCTTCTCGCTGTTGATCTCGTAGCGTCCCAGGGCGCTCAGTGTCCACAGTCGTCCCTGGTCCAGGTAGGCCGTGGCGCCGAAAGTCAGCATGGTGGTCCAGAAATCCATCCCGGCGCTGGCCGGCTCGGTCTTGTCATACTTGCCTGTCGGGGCGTACCAGCCCAGGCCCAGGCCGACATCGTAGCGCGGACCGTGCCAGGAGAGAGTGGATTCGAAGAAAATGTCCCCCAGAGCGAACTGGCTGTCATCCACATGCATCGCGCCGATCTTGATATCCGTGCTCACCAGCGGGATGATCGCGTCCACCCCGAAGAAACCGCCCAGCACTTTCTTGTCCGTCATCCAGATGAAACGGTTGGCTGTGGCGAACACGCTGACATCGAAATTAACCGGCAGCTCATCGCCGTTGCCGTCGCGCAGCGAGCTGGAATTGTAGAATATGTTGTAGCTGCGCCAGTAGACCCCGGGCGGTGGCAGGCTGGCGGCCTTGATTCCCTCGACTCCGGGCACGTAATGGCCCTTTTCGCCGGCCAGAAGGCTGCCGGTCGAGACAGTGAGCGCCAGG
Source organism: uncultured Gemmatimonadales bacterium (assembly GCA_964386505.1). GTDB lineage: Bacteria > Gemmatimonadota > Glassbacteria > GWA2-58-10 > GWA2-58-10 > JAJFUG01. Next base: position 3,378 of record CAYLSM010000096.1, on the reverse strand, counting down.
ACTGCCAGAAGGACCATCAGGGCAAGCTTTCTGTAGCTCTGGTTCATGCGACACTCCGTTGCGATTGGTTTATCTACAGCGCCGGGTGTTTCCGGCGCGGTGGCCCACAGGGACAGTAATTACTGCCGTAAAACACAATTATACTACTTTGCCCGTCCCACAGTCAACATTCGGACTGGCGCCGGAGGGCTTTCATTGCGGCCGGAGGGCGTTTTGCGTTAATATTGAGTTTGACTGTCGGACTGTTTCCATCTTTCAACGAAGGGAGTCGCCCTATGAGCGGCGTGTCGCTGGCAATTCTGGGAGCCGGGGTGCTGGTGGGCCTGGCCGCCTCGTTCACCGGCCTGGGCGGCGGGTTCCTGATGGTGCCGATCCTTCTCTATCTTGGATTCAGCGCACAGAAAGCGGTGGGGACCTCGTTCCTGGGGATAATGATCATCTCCATCTCAGCCCTGATCGCGCACAACAAGCTGGCGAACGTGGACTGGCGCTACGGTGTACTGCTCGGCCTGGGCGGGGTGATAGGGGCTCAGGTGGGGGCGCGCCTGGTGGAGAGAATTTCCACCGGGACTTTCAAGAGCGTGTTCGCCTTTGTCCTGGCCGGACTGGCGGTCTACCTGTGGATAAAAAAATAGTCATGACTGAACCCACCTCAACGACAGGAAATCCGCTATGAGCGGTAAATCCAAACCCAGCCGACGGTTTCTGCCCAAGGGCCTGAGAATCCTTCACGAGGATGAGGATATCCTGGTGGTGGACAAACCCGCCGGAATGCTGACCATGGGCACGGACAAAGAGAAGACCCGCACGGTCTACTATGCCCTGACCGACTACGTTCGCAAGGGGATTTCCTGGTCGCGCGAGCGGATTTTCATCGTGCACCGCCTGGACCGCGACACCTCGGGCCTGCTGGTGTTCGCCCGGAACATGAAAGCCAAGACCGCCCTTCAGGGCAACTGGAAAGAGTCCCGCAAGAAATACCTGGCCATTGTGCACGGACGCTGCGAGAAAGAGCAGGACACGATCACCAGCTACCTGGCCGAAAACGCGGCCGGGGTGGTCTACTCGACCAGTGACGCCGCCAAGGGCAAGCTCTCGCACACCGGTTACCGGGTGCTGCGCCTGGGCCGGGACCATTCCCTGCTCGAGGTGGACCCGCAGACCGGGCGGAAAAACCAGATCCGGGTGCACCTGGCTGGGATCGGCCACCCGGTGGTGGGGGACTCCAAGTACGGCAAGCCGGACAAGTCGCACAAGCGCCTGGCCCTGCACGCCGCCGCGCTCGGTTTCAGTCACCCGGCCAGCGGGAAACGCCTCTCGTTCGAGACCCCGGCGCCGGAGTATTTCGAAAGCCTGCTCGGCGCGCCGGCCCACAAGGGCGACCGTCAGGCAATATCTGTCGTCGTAGAAAAGGAGACTCGCGAAAGCCCGCGGCCGGAGCCGGATTACAAGCAGCGCCCCGAGGGCCGTACGCCGTCACGGTACCCGCGCGGGAAAGCCGAGCCGGACCGCGGAGATCAGGGCTACAAGCGCTTCCACCGGTCGGAAACGGCGGCGCCACTCCGGAACGAGCCTGAAAACAAGCCGCGGCCGGAAAGAAGAACGCCGGAAGGAAAAAAGCCACGCCCCGCGGGCCATGCCCCGTCACGGAACACGCGCGGGAAAGCCGAACCGGACCGCGGAGATCAGGGCTACAAGCGATTCTACCGTTCGGAAACGGCGGCGCCGCTCCGGAACGAGCCTGAAAACAAGCCGCGGCCGGAAAGAAGAGCAGACGAGAGGAAAAAGACGCGCCCCGCGGGCCATGCCCCGTCACGGAACGCGCGAGGGAAAGCCGAGCCGGACCGCGGAGATCAGGGCTACAAGCGCTTCCACCGGTCGGAAACGGCGGCGCCACTCCGGAACGAGCCTGAAAACAAGCCGCGGCCGGAAAGAAGAACGCCGGAAGGAAAAAAGCCACGCCCCGCGGGCCATGCCCCGTCACGGAACACGCGCGGGAAAGCCGAACCGGACCGCGGAGATCAGGGCTACAAGCGATTCTACCGGCCGGAAACGGCGGCCCCGCTCCGGAACGAGCCGGAAAACAAGCCGCGGCCGGAAAGAAGAGCAGACGAGAGGAAAAAGCCGCGCTCAGTGGGCGGGACGCCAGCCCAGAATGCGCGCGGGAAGGAACAGCACGGCTTTGACCAGGGCAAAAAGCGCCCCCACGGTAATACCCAGAAGCCGAAGCGGAAGCGAGATTAACCAGACCAGGGGGAACAGCGCCAGGGCCAGAAGGGCCAGCGGCCAGGACAGCACGAACAGGATGCACCAGCCGACAAACAGGATCAGGGCTTTCATGGACTGAACTCCTTGCGGTTAAGGCGAATCCCCCTCGGTCCCCCTTTGGGAAAGGGGGCGGCGGCAAGCGCAGACAGTATGATCCCCACTGAAAGCTCTGACTGCAGAAAATAATGTCAGGTTCAAAATTATAAAGATGGCTTCGCAGGCCCCACAAAACAAAAGGGCGCGGGATTCCGCGCCCATCAAGCCTGATAGAAATCTCTGTTAATTTCTCAGATATCCAGATTCGTCACATACCGGGCGTTCTTCTCGATGAACTGGCGCCGCGGCTCCACCTCGTCGCCCATCAGCTCGGTGAACAGCCGGTCCGCCTCCATGGCCTCGTCCATCTTCACCTGCAGGATCGTGCGGGTCTCCGGGTCCATGGTGGTTTTCCAGAGCTGGTCAGGGTTCATCTCGCCCAGGCCCTTGTAGCGCTGGATGTTCACCTTCTCCCCGCCCAGGCGCTTCACGTACTGGGCACGCTCGGCCTCGGTGTAGGCGTAGAATTCCTGGCTGCCCTTGAACACCCGGAACAGCGGCGGCTGAGCTATGTAGACCATGCCCTGGTGGATCAGCTCCTGCATGTAGCGGAAGAAAAACGTGAGCAGCAGAATCCGGATGTGCGCCCCGTCCACGTCGGCATCGGTCATGATTATGATCTTGTGGTAGCGGGCGTTCTCCAGGTTGAAATCCTCCTCGCCCACGCCCGTGCCGATCGCGGTGATCATGGTGCGGATTTCCTCGTTGGAGAGGATCTTGTGCAGACGGGCCTTCTCCACGTTCAGGATTTTCCCGCGCAGCGGCAGGATGGCCTGGTTGCGGCGGTCGCGGCCCATCTTGGCCGAGCCGCCGGCGCTGTCGCCCTCCACCAGGTAGATTTCACAGAGTTTCGGATCGTTGATCGAGCAGTCGGCCAGCTTGCCGGGCAGGCCAGAACTCTCCATGGCGTTCTTGCGGCGGGTCAGGTCGCGCGCCTTGCGCGCCGCCTCGCGCGCGTGCGCGGCGTTGACCGCCTTGTCGATCACCTTGCGCGCGATGGAGGGGTTCTCCTCC
>CAYLSM010000095.1:0-15712 GCA_964386505.1 uncultured Gemmatimonadales bacterium | reverse complement strand
TGCGCGCCCGCTCGTTCATGCAGGAGCGTCACCGCTGGGATTTCGCCCTGGCCACGCTTTACAGCCGCGCCGGGCAGTACGACAACGCCCTGGCCATGCTCGACTCGTTCGCCACGGCCCAGAAACAGAATATCCCGGCCTGGTACACCCAGACCGCCCAGTTCGCGGTGAACAACGGCGCTTACGAACAGGCGGCCCGGATCGTGGACAAGGGTCTCGAAATCGACCCGCATTACCGCGAGGGCTACGCCAGCCTGTTCATGATCTACAATCAGTCCGGCGACAAGGAGAAAGCCGTCCAGGTGCTGGAGCGTTTCGTCAAGTCATTCCCGGACGAGTCGTCCCGGGTCACTCCGATTATCGAAAGCTACCGCGCCAGCGGCGAGATCGACCTGAACACGGCTTTCGGTGTGACCGTGCGCTGAACGCGCTGACAAATAGAACCATACGAGGCCCCTTGCGCAAAGACTGGACAAGGGGCCTTTTTATCGGAGAGAGGACCGCCGAAGAGTATGCTTTCAGTCTGGCTGCACGGCTGGGCCACGGACAGCCGGGTGTTCGCCCCGCTGACCGCGTCCCTGGCCAACCCGTGCCTCGCGCCCAATCTGGAGGAATGGCTGGGAGGCAGGCGCCCGGAGCACTGGCCCGAAGCCCTGGCCGCTCAATTGGAGAAAGCGGTCCGTCCCGGGGAACCTTTCGTTCTCGCCGGCTGGTCGCTGGGGGCGATGCTGGCCCTGGAGGCCGCCCCGCTCCTGGGAGAACGTCTGGCCGGGCTGGTCCTGCTGTCCGGCTGCGCCCGCTTCATTCGGGAGGACACCAATCCGGACGGCCAGGACCCGCGTGCGCTGCACCTGATGCGTCGCCGTCTGCCCGGCTCCTCCGCGCGCGTGCTTGACGAGTTCTACGACAGCCTGTTCACGCCGGAGCAGGCAGAACACCGAGGCCGCTTGCTCAGCGAACTTGAGCCCGGGTGGCTCGCACAAAACCCGGTCTGGCTGGACTCCGGCCTGGAATACCTGCTGCAGACTGACCTTCGCCCGCGCCTGGACGGGATTCAGGTCCCGGTGCGGCTCGTGCATGGCGCAGCCGACCGAGTTATCGCCGTAGAGCTGGGACGCGAGCTGGCCGGCGCTCTGCCCTCGGCCCGGTTTGTGGAGCTGGAGCAGGCGGGGCACCTTCCGTTCTGGCCGCGTTGCGGGCGGCTGGCGGAGGATCTGGGCGGCTTTATCGATGGGATTGAAAGGGATTGGAAACAAGATGGCTGAAAATCGCCTGAACAAGAAAATCCTGGCCCTGCATTTTTCGCAGAGCGCGGCGCGCTATCATCGCGAGGCCCGTCTTCAGCGTGAGGTTGCGTTCCAACTGGCCGAGATGTCTTTCCCGGAGGAGAGTTCCTCCCGGCAAGGAAAGTACGGCAGCGTGCTGGAACTGGGCTGCGGCACGGGGTTCCTGACCGGACACCTGTTGCGCCGTCTGGCCCCGGAGCGCCTGGTGGCGGTGGACCTGGCCGAGGGCATGCTGGCCCAGACGCGCCTGAATCTGGAGGATGTTTCCGGCGCCGACTCGGTCCGCTGCCTGTGCGCAGATTGCGAGCGCCTGCCCCTGGCCGCCGGGTCTTTCGATCTGGTGGCCTCCAGCACCACGCTGCAATGGGTGGAGTCACTGGAGGACACCCTGGCCGGCGTACACAGCCTGCTGCGCCCGGGCGGGCGGCTGGTTGCAGCCACCCTGGGACGGGATACGTTCCGCGAGCTGCGCCAGGCCTACCGGGTCTCGGCCGGGAAACTTGGCATCCGCCTGGCCGCCTCGCGCTACGGCCCGGCCCTTCCGGGCGCGGAGGAGCTACGCCAGGCCCTGGCCGAGGCCGGTTTCGGCCGGGTCGAGGTGGAAAGCCGCCCCAAGCTTGAATTTTTCCCAGGCTGCCGCGAGTTCATGCTCTCGATCAAAGCTCTCGGGGCGAGCAACCCGAATTTCCGTCCGATGAGCCTGGACACCGAGCGCCGTCTGATGCGCGGCGTGATAGACTACTATGACCGCAGTTTCCAGGTGGACGGCCAGGTGTTCGCCGGTTACGAGGTGCTGTTCGTCTCTGCGGTCAAACCTGCGGGAGATTTGGAATGCCGCTGAGAGGATTCTTTGTCACCGGCACAGACACCGGCGTGGGCAAGACAGCGGTCACCGCGGCCCTGTGCGTTCTTCTCGGCCGGGCCGGTCTGCGCGTGGCCCCGGTCAAGCCGGTGCAGACCGGGGTCGCCCCGGGTGATCCGGGTGACCTGGAGGTCTGCCTGGCTGCAGCCGGTCTGAACCCCGGCCCGGAACTGCGGCGCCGGATGAACCCCTACCGTTTCCGTCTGCCGGCCTCGCCGCACCTGTCTGCCGGTCAGGAGAAACAGAGCGTGGACCCGGAGCTGATCCTGGACAGTTGCCGCGAACTGGCGGTGGAGCACGACTGCCTTCTGGTGGAGAGCGCCGGCGGTCTGCTGGTGCCGCTCACCCGCGAATACAGCACGCTGGACCTGGCCGTGGCCCTGGGTCTGCCGCTTATCGTGGTGGCGCGCGCGATCCTGGGCACTCTTAACCACACCCTGCTCACCCTGCGGGCCGCTCGTGCGGCCGGGTTGAGCCTGGCCGCGGTCGTCCTCAACCGTCCCCTGCCCGGCGAGCCGGACCGGGTGGAGCGTCTTATCGAGCAGGACAACCGGGCGACAATCGAGTCAATCGGCGGGGTGACAGTGCTGGGGCCGCTTCCGCATATCGCCGGGGCAGGCCTGGAACCTGGCCCCAGCCGTGAGCTGGCCGCGGCGCTGTCGGATTGCGGGGCGGATAGCCTGGTGCGCGGGCTTCTGGCTGACCGTGTGGACTGACAGCCACAGGTGGGCCCGTGCGGCCGGACAGCCCCCACTTTAACAAATGGAGAGTTCAAAAAAAACGGGCACGGCGTGCCGTGCCCCTGCAAACGCTCTTCTGCTGTTGAACCTGAAACACCCAAACGCCATCAATCCGACCCGCCAGACTGTTTCACCGCCTCGCAGAGCAGGCCGAAATCCTCCTCACTCAACACGGCGCTCAGACTGAAACGCACCCGGCTGGTGCCCTGGGGCACAGTGGGCGGACGCACCGCCGGGGCGAGCACGCCATGCTCACGCAGGGCGGCGGCCAGGTCGAGCGCGGCCTGGGGGGTCCGGGTGACAAGCGGCACGATCTGCGTGCTGCTGCTCAGCGTTCCGAAACCCAGACCATGAAGGAACTGCCGGAACCGCTCGGACAGTTCGGCCAGGTAAGCCCGGCGGTCATCCATGGTCGCCGCGATCGACACCGAGCAGGCCACCGCCGCGGCCAGCGGGGCGGGCGGCGCGGTGCTGTAGATGAACGGCCGGCAGGTGTTGACCAGGTATTCGCGCACCTCGCGGCCGCAGACCACGTAGGCCCCGGCCAAGCCGAAAGCCTTGCCCAGGGTGCCCAGCACCAGCACGTCCTCCGGCGGAAGGTCCGCCTCGGCGGCCAGCCCCCGCCCCCCCGGACCCAGCACGGCCATGGAATGGGCCTCATCCAGCATGAACAGCGCACCGTGCTCGCGGCACAACGCGGCCAGGGCTGCCACCTCAGCCCGGTCGCCGTCCATGCTGAACACGGCGTCGCTCACCACCAGCGCCCGCCCGCTCTGGCCGTGATCGCGCTCCAGAAAACCGCGCAGGTGTCCGAGGTCGTTGTGACGGTAGCGTTCGAGACGCGCCCCGCTCAGCCTTGCCCCGTCGTACAGGGAGGCGTGGCACAGACGATCCAGATACAGACGGTCGCCGCGTCCGGCCAGGGCCGCGATCACACCCACTCCGGCGGCATAACCCGAGCTGAAAGTGAGCGCCGCCTCGGCCCCGTGGAAAGACGCCAGCGCGGCCTCGGCCTCCTCGTGCGCGGGGGTGGTGCCGCAGATCAGGCGCGACCCTCCCGAGCCCATGCCGCAGCGCGAGGCCGCCTGGGAGGCCGCCTCGGCCAGACGGGGGTCGCCGTGCAGGCCCAGATAGTCGTTGGTGGCCAGGTTGAGCAGGCTGCGGCCGTCCAGGGTCACCCGGCTGCTGGCCTCGGCGGGCCAGAGGGTGCGCAGCACGCGCAGGCAGTCTTTCTCGCGCTGGCTGGACAGATAGTTAGTGACAAAGGCCCATCTTTCATCCATCGAGACACTCCGCAGTCATTCAGTCCCCGCTCTCGGTTTCGAAACTCCCCGCGCCCAGACGCAGCCCGGCCAGGGCGTGGTGGCAGCACAGGTCCGGGTCGACTATCCCCTCCAGGCAATACAGCTCGCGGTGGTATGTCTGCCGCTCGAAACGGCTGGTCTTCTCGATCACATCCACCAGGCGGCCCCGCTCGCAGCGCAGGCATTTTTCGGGTTGCCCCTCCAGCGGCACGGCGCGGCGGGTGTCCTCCAGGGCCGGGTCGCTGTCCTGACTGAACCGTTCCGGGGCCCGCTCGCTGAAATCGAAACGGCCCGGACGGGTGAGCACCAGACGTCCCTCATCCAGGCCAAGCTCGGCCTCGAACTCCAGCCTGTCGCCGCGGGCCAGGCGCAATTCCTCCTGGCTGCGCCGGGACAGGCGCAGGTAGACATAGTCCTCGAAATGGGTCCAGCCCAGGTAGCACTCGGCGAAATTGACCAGGTAGCCGTGCAGGCTGACCCGGCTCTCACGCGCCAGCACCTCGCGGGTCAGAAGCGGCCCCACGTGGTTGACCCTTCCCAGCACCTCGACCCGTCGCCCCAGCTTGTCCCGCAGCCAGAGCTCAAACTCCTCCAGCTCGCGCTCGAAAAGAGCCTTGCCCTCCGCATCCAGAAGGCAGACCGGCAGCTTATGCTCCTTGATGTCGTAGTAGAAGCGGCAGCCGGTGCAGTTCTTTCCAGGGTAGTTGTAACCCTTGCGGCAAGTGCCGCCCTTGTCCAGAAGGCGGCAGCGCCAGTGGAAATAGAAACAACCCTCGTCCAGGCAGCGCTTGACCTTGAGCACGTGGTAGACACTCACCCGGCCGGCGAAAGAGTCGTGCGACTGGAGCTTGCAGCGGTAGACATCCAGGCGCTTGTACTGGTTTTTCACTTCGGCATCCTCCGCCGGCAGTCGATGCTGGACACAGCAGGACGCGCCCGCCTTGAAAAATAAACCTCCGCCGGTCCCGATCAACAGAAAAATGTAGAAAAACCGCCCCCACTCCGTTATATTTCTTAAGATTTTAACCCCTGAGTTTGAGAAAATGTTGCCGGCCGTTCGGGAGCGCAGTGAAGCGCTGCAGCGTCCGGCAGTAATTCCTGAGCAGAGGTAACAGTAGAAATGGACCCGGTAATCCTCACATCCAACCTGACCCTCGGCCTGCTGGGCCTGATATTCGGCGGCGGCCTGGCTTATGCTTCCATCAAGTTCGCGGTCAAATCCGACCCGCGCCTGGCCATGGTGATCGAACTCCTGCCCGGCGCCAACTGCGGCGGCTGCGGGTTCCCCGGCTGCTCGGCTTTCGCCGAGGCGGTGCTCAAGGGTGAGGCCCCGGTCACCGGCTGCAACCCGGGCGGAAAGGACACCGCCGGACGGATCGCCAAGCTGCTGGGGGTCGAGATCGGAGACATGACCCCGTTGGTGGCGATGCTGCGCTGCCAGGGCGGCCAGGGTATCGCCAAGGACCGTTTTGAGTACCGCGGGATACAGTCGTGCGCTATAGCCCACCGAACCGGCGGCGGCCACAAGGCCTGCCAGTACGGCTGTCTGGGGTTCGGCGACTGCATGCGCGCCTGTGCGTTCGATGCGATCAGGATGGAAAACGGCCTGCCGGTGGTGGATGAGGAAAAGTGCACCGCCTGCGGCGCCTGCGTGCGCGCCTGTCCGCGCAGCCTGATGAAGCTTATCCCGGTCACCCAGCAGGTCTACGTGGGCTGCGCCTCCCAGGACAAGGGCAAGGCGGTCAAGGATGTCTGCTCGCTGGGCTGCATCGGCTGCACGCTCTGCGCCAAGGTCACCCCCAGCGGGGCGATCAAGATGGACGGCAACCTGCCGGTGATCGACCCCTCGGGCACCGACCTGGTGATCGCCGTGCACAAGTGCCCTACCAAGAGCCTGGTCGACCGGATCAGTGTGCGGGCCAAGGTCTCGATCGACACCTCGTGCGATGGCTGCACGGAGTGTATGAAAGTCTGCCCGATCAAGGGCGCGATCGAGGGTGAGCCGGCAAAGCGCCACAAAGTGGTGTTCGACAAGTGCATCGGCTGCGGCATCTGCATTCCGGTCTGCCCGCACCAGTCGATCCACGCCGTGGGCGCCCTGGGCTACCAGGACGAGAACCCCAAGCGCACCCCCAAGAAACAGGTGCAGAGCTGACAGCGGCCTGCGCCTCAGGGGAAATGGAAACCAGGTGAATCCGAACCGCAAGAATGAGTCGGTCGCAGCCTCGGCCTGACTCATTTTTGTTTTCGAGGCCCGTGAGTTGGACGACAAACCCAAAAAGCTTCTGCTGCACGCCTGCTGCGCCCCCTGCTCGCCGCATGTGATCCGCACGCTCAAGGCGCAGTACGATCTGACCGTCTATTTCTACAACCCCAATATCCACGGCCCCGGCGAGTACGAGCTGCGCCTGGCCGAGGTGCGCCGTCTGTGTGACGACCTGGGGGTGCCGCTGGTCGAGGGCCCCTACGACCCGGAACGCTTTTTCGACCAGGTGGGGCCGTTCGCCTCCAGCGGCGAGGGCGGCGAGCGCTGCGTGGTGTGTTACAGGTTGCGGTTGGATGAGCTTTGCCGCAAGGCCGTGGAACTGGGGGCCGAGGTCGTGGCTACTACATTGACCGCCAGTCCGCACAAGAAAGCCGCCCTGGTCAACCCGCAGGGCGTGGCCGCGGCGGCCGAGGCCGGAGGCTCGATTACATTCCTGGAAGAGGATTTCAAGAAAAAGGACGGCTGGCGAATTACCTGCCAACTGGCCAAACCCTACGGATTCTACCGTCAGAACTACTGCGGCTGCGCATACAGCAAGGCGGAAAGTGAAAAAAGAGACAATTCTGAGCGCCCCGCTGACAGCCGATGAGGTGCTGGACGCGATGGGGCTCTACTGTCCGCTGCCGGTGGTGAAAACAGCGGAGCGGATCAAGGAAATGCGTGCCGGGCAGGTGCTGGAGCTGCTTTCCGACGATGGCGGCATCCAGGCCGACCTCCCCGCCTGGTGCGAAAGCTTCGGGCACGAGTTCCTCGGCTTGCTGCGCGATGGCGTGCGCTGGCGGCTGTACGTGCGTAAGAAAGGCGACTCTTGAGCGACCTTTGGCAGACAGCTTACGACCTGGCCCTTCTGCCCGCGCTGCGCGCGGGTATCCGCGTTCTGTCCCCGTTCAGACCCAAGATTTCGCAGGGGCTGGCCGGACGGGCCGGTACATTCGACGAGATACAGCACTATCTTGAATCCAGGCCCAAAGGCGCGCGGAGCGGCGGAGGGATATGGTTCCACGGCACCTCGGTGGGCGAGTTCCTGCAAGCCGTGCCGCTGATGCTGCGTCTCAGGGCGGCGCGTCCGGAACGCCCGGTCTGGTTCTCGTTCTTCTCACCCTCGGTCGAGGAACGCGCCCGCGCGTTCAAAGGCTGCGACCTGGCGTTCTACCTGCCCGAGGACACCCGTTGGGCGATGCGGCGCCTGGTCACGCTGTTGCGCCCCGGCCTGATGGTGTTCTCCAAGTTCGACCTCTGGCCCAACGTCATAACCGAATGCCGCGCCGCCGGTGTGCCGACCGCGGTGACCGCGGCCACGCTCTCGCCCGACTCGGGCCGCCTGAGCGGGCTTTCCGGGGCATTCCACCGCAGTTTCTACCGTCACCTCGAGCTGGTCTGCGCTATTTCGGACCAGGACGGAGGCAGTTTCGCCCGCCTGGGTGTGCCGCGTGAGCGGATCGTGACCACCGGGGACACGCGTTTTGACCAGACCTGGGAGCGGGCCGCCAAGGTGCGTCCGGATGACCCGCTGGTGGAGCCGTTCCACGGCTGGGGCAGGCGCACGGTGTTCGCCCTGGGCAGCACCTGGCCCACGGACGAGGAGCACGTTCTGCCAGCCGTGGCCGCGCTGGCCACCTCGCACCCGGAGTTGCGCTTTGTCCTGGTGCCGCACGAGACAACCCCCGAGCACCTGGAAAACCTGCGGCGATTCCTGAACGGCCAGGGGCTGAGTTACGAAAGCTACAGCTCGTTCGGGGCCGGTACTGAGAGCCGCAAGAGAGTGGCCCCCGAAACCCGCGCCGTGGTGATCGACCGGGTGGGCGTGCTGGCAGCGGTCTACCGCGCGGCCTCGCTGGTCTACGTGGGCGGAAGTTTCGGCAAGGGAGTGCACAACGTGATGGAGCCGGCCTGCTTCGGGCTGCCGGTGATTTTCGGGCCGAAGCACCTCAACAGCTACGAGGCGCGCCTGATGCTGGCCGCGGGCGGTGCGTTCGCGGTGGATTCCAGCGCGGCGGCGGTGGACGCTGTGGAAAAGCTCCTCGCGGACCCGGAGGCCTGCAAACAGGCGGGCGCGGCCGCCCAAGGCGTTGTCAGGGACAACCTGGGCGCCACCGAGCGCACGCTGTACGAACTGGCCTCCCGTTTCAGCGCGGCAGCAGTCTGAAACCTGTTCCATGCCAATTGGGACGTTGTAGGGGCGTCCCCCCTGTGGCCGCCCGAATCAAGGACAGCAGGCACAGAGGTCTGCCGCTACTCAGATCGGTCTCAGGAAGACACATTGCGAAAGAAATCGCTATCGGATAAAACAGATCGGACCCTGTCGAGGCCCCACCCATGAAAACCCAGGAAAGCCGGACTCAGCCCCCGCTGGTCGGGTTTATCGGCTGTCCGCCCGCTGTGGAGATTTCGCGCTGGCGAGGCTGCCATCTGGTGGACCTGGACAATGTCCAGCCCGGAGTGCGCTCCGGCCGGTCCGAGACCCTTCTACCCGCCACCACCTGCCGCATAATCAAGCGCATCCTGGACAACGCCCTGGCCCTGCGGCCGGCCGTGATCGTGTTCGACGACGGGTACAGCAAGTGCGACAATGCCCGTTTCCTGGGCCGTCTGCTAACTGACCTTCTGCCGGAAACAAAGCTTATTCGCACGCAGAACGACAACCTGGAAAGCGCCGGGGTTAGGGTCTGCGACAGTACGTTGCCGCTGGCGCAAAAGGTGGGGCTGATCCTGGATGAGATCGTTTCTCCGCAGGACCTGAGCGGCCTTCAGGCGTGCGCTGCTCCGCCCGCGGCGTTCTGGGGCGTGCCCTGCGCGGATGATGAGGTCTACTCGCTGTTCCCGGACGGGACCCAGGTGCTGGGCTGGCTGCGCTGCTTCGAGAACCGCACGCCGGCCGACATGGACCTGGAGTGCTGGGTGCCGCGAGGGGTACCCACGGTGTTTTTCGCCCAGACTTTCTGCAGTAAAAACATTCTGGCCCGTCACCTGGCGGCCCGCCACAACGGGCTGTATGTTGACATAGACGGGGCAATTTCGCGCTCCGAGCGGGCCAAGATCGAGGCGTTCCTGCATTTCAGGTCCAGCGGAAGGTAAAGCCCTCCCTATCACCGCCCCGGCATCACCTGGGCCTTGCCTGTCACCGGCTGCCCGGTGCCCAGACGGTACGATTCCAGCAGCACCACCACACTACCGAAATCCAGGTCGCTGGTCATCTTGACCGGAATCCGGTGCTCATCGTCCGTGATCCAGATCAGCAGGTCGCCCTTGTGCTCGAACAGACCGCCGCTGCGAATCTGCGGCTCCACCACCCAGCAGTTGAACCGTCCCACCGGCACATCCACCCACTCCTTGCGCAGCACCGACACCTTGAGCGGGTTGCCCTGCTTGTCGGTGAAACCCTCCAGCAGAAGGCCCTGCCCGACTTTCAGGTCCAGGGTGCGGAAATAGTAGAAGATGGACAGTTCGTCCTGGGCCTCGGGCGGTATATCGGTGGTATCACCACGGGCAAGGTCGTAGCGCAGGCCGTGGTCCTGGTCGTAGATCAGCTCGCGGTTGCGCTGGTGTCCGCCCTCACGCTGTATCTTGGTGTATTTGCGGCTGCACAGGCAGCTCATGTCGATCAGGGTGAGGAAATAGTCCCGCACCGGGTAGAGCAGGTCTATTGTCTTGTTCGACTGCGCCTCGGCCACCACGCGGTAACAGGGGTCGGCACGGAACGAGTCGATCCCGGTCACTTCCAGGTAGGCCGTGCCGATATTGCCCACGGTCCAGTTGACCGAGAATTCCAGGCGCTCACCCACCTTGAACGGGGTTGGCGGGAAAGATTTTTCCTCCGCTCCCGGCAGGAGGGAGGCTGTCAGTCCGCTCAGCAGGACCAGCAAACCGATGACCGCTCGCATGTTTTCCTCCGGGTTGAGGCACCCGCCACTTTCCGGCCGGCGGGTGTCCGTTTCAGCTGGCGCTCTCTCCGGTGTTGGACGTTCCCTGGCCGTCTTTATTCGCCGGGCGGCGGCGGCGACGGCGGCGGCGGCTCTTGGGTTTCGACTCGCCGGACTCGGCCTGGGCCTGGTCCTGGGCGGCCGGTGCGGCGGCTTCGGCTTTCTTTCTTTCGCTGCGCTGGGGCTGCGGCTCTTTTTTCTCCCGCGGTTTCTGCTCGGTCTGAGCGGCAGCCTGGGCGGTGTGCGCCTCGCCGGAACTCTTGCGGCGGCGGCGGCGGCTTCGGCTCGAGCTGCGGCCCTCGGTCTTTTCCTCAGCCTGGGAGATTCCGCCTCCCCGTGGCTGCTGGGCGGCGGCTTTCTCCGCGCGGGCTTCGGTCTCCTGCGAGGATGGGCGGCCCTCGGCGGACTGGCGGGCGGGTTGGGCAGCGACACTGCCGCTCAGGGCTTTCGAGAACAGGAGCGAGCAGGCCAGTCCAAGCGGCGAGAAACGGCTCTTGCGGCGCGCGATACGGCGCTGCTTGATCCTTATTTCCACGTATTTGCGGCTGAGAGGCAGCAGGCTCAGGAAAAACAGGAGCGAGGCGGCCTGCGGAGCGGCGGTGCCCAGACGGCCCAAGCGCGCCAGCTCGCGTTCAGCCCGCGACAACAGATGAATCCGGCAGCCGCGGAAAGTGGTCAGAAGGTCCGCGGCGCCCTGCGTCGGCTCGAGGCCCTTGAAACGCAGGATAAGACGCACCAGCCACTGGGCCAGACGGCGGGAGCGCGGGATACGACGTACATCGGTGAAAGAGTCGGCGCAGTACAGGTCCACGTTGCGGTCGATCTGCTGGGCCATTTCCTCCAGGCAGACCAGGTCGATCTGGAAATCACCGTCCAGGATCAGGAAAAAGTCACGTTTGGGGCTTTCGCTCTCGCGCAGGGCGAGGCGGATGGCCTCCAGCAGGCTGGGGCCGTAGCCCTGGCGGCGGCTGTGGTCGATCACGCTCAGCGGCACAGAGGCCAGGTACTGGGACACCACCTCCGGGGACCCGTCCGTGCAGCCGTCCAGGGTCAGGATCACCCGGTACTCGAAACGCAGGGCGCGCATAAGCTCGCTGATCCGGTAGAGCAGGATTCCAACTGTCTCCTGCTCGTTGAACACGGGAATGAAGAAAAAGATTTTCGGTCTCATAAGTCCTGTCACGCATCGGTAGTCTGGAACTGGAGTTCGTGCAGCCGACGGTAAAGGCCGTCCTGAGCCAAAAGGCTGCGGTGGCTGCCGGACTCGACGATACGGCCCTCGCTCAGCACAATGATCCGGTCGCAGTGCTGGATGGTGGAGAGACGGTGGGCGATGACCAGGCTGGTGCGGCCTTTCATCAGGCGCTCAATCGCCTGCTGCACGAGCAGCTCGTTCTCCGTGTCGAGCGAGGAAGTCGCCTCGTCGAAAATTAGAATCTGCGGGTTCTTCAGGATCGCCCGTGCGATAGCGATCCGCTGTCTCTGGCCGCCGGACAGGCGCGTGCCGCGCTCACCGAGGACCGTGTCGTAACCATCCTCCATCTGGCAGATGAATTCGTGCGCGTTGGCCGCCCGGGCCGCGTCCTCCACCGCGCTCTGCGGTGTGCCGCTCAGGCCGTAGGCGATGTTGTTGCGCACGGTGTCATTGAACAGGATCGTCTCCTGGGTGACAATCCCGATCAGGCTGCGCAGGTCGGCCAGGCGGATGTTGCGCACATCCTGTCCGTCCACTGTCAACCGTCCTGCGCTCACGTCGTAGAACCTGGGGATCAGGTCCATGAGGGTCGATTTGCCGGCGCCAGACGGCCCGACAACAGCCACGGCCTCGCCGCAGCGGATGTCGAGGTCGATGCCGTGCAGCACCTCGCCGCCCTCATCGTAGCTGAAACTGACCCCCTCGTAGCGGATCCCGCTCCTGAAAGCCTCCAGACGCACGGCCTGCGGCGCGTCGACAATCCTGGGCGGAGTGTCGAGGATGGCGAAAATGCGATCGCAGGCGGCCAGCCCCTGCTGCATGACGTCGTTGAAATTCCCGAACACTTTGATCGGGCTCATCAGCATCATGCTCACCATCAGGAAAAACAGGAAATCCTGGGCCGGCATCTGCCCGGCAAGCACCTGACGGCCCCCGTACAGCAGGAACGCCCCCCCGGCCGAGGCCATCAGGACCTCGGTCAGCGGCGAGGAGAGCGCTCCGTACTTGTTCGTGCGCTGGAATTCACGGTAGAATCTCTGGGTCTGGCCCGCGAACTTGCGGCGCTCGAAGTCCTCCATGCCGAAAGCCTTGACCACCCGTATCCCGCTCACTGTCTCCTGGAATATGGCGGTGATCTCCCCCATCGCGTTCTGCAGCCAGAGGTTCTTGCGCCGCAGCTTCTTGGCCACCCAGGTGACCAGCACGGCCATCGGCGGTATCAGCAGAAAAGCCATCAGGGTGAGCTTCCAGCTCGTGACCAGCAGCATGGCCACAAACACCATCAGTTGTCCCGCTGCCATCAGCACCTTGGAAAAGCTGTCGGTGAGCATGCTGCGCACCATGCCCACGTCATTGGACATGCAGGAGATCAACTGGCCTGTCTTGTTCTTGTGGAAAAAATTGAGGGAAAGATCCTGCAGATGGTTGTACAGATTGTTGCGCAGGTCGCGCACCACCAGTTGCTCGAGCGAGCGGCTGAGGAAGCGCTGGATGTAATCGAAAATATTTTTCAGCAGGAACAGCCCCACCGTGATCACCACGATCCGGCCGAGCACGGAAAGCGAATCGCCTTTCAGGATAAAGTCCTGGAAAGAGCGCATGTACTGGTGGAAATCGAAAAACCCTACCGGCAGGCTCTGCTTGTTCTCGACCTGCTCGGAATTGAACAGCACGGTCAACAGCGGCATGGCCAGGGTGAGGCTGGCGCCGGCGCTCAGCGAGTAGCCGCCGATAGCGGCAAGCGTGGCGCTCAGACGGAGCCAGTAGGGTTTGAGGTAGGCCAGCAGCCGCCAGTATTCTTTCAACCGTATCTCCTGTAATTACGCTAACATAATGAATTGCAGGAATATACTCAGGCAAAGAGTGAAAGTCAAGCTGCGCGGCCGGCCCGGGCCCCCATTGACACGGCCCGGAAGGTAGGCTAATTTCCTCTGAACTCCGCTGTTGCCAACCTTGACCGGCCGGGGACCCGTGACCCTTTTCGAGCGTCTGACCGCATTCCTCATCCGGAACCGCTACTCCGCACTGACAGTGTTGTGCGCACTGCTCTACCTGACCAACCTGGGCGGGTACCGTCTGTTCGACGTGGATGAGCCGCGCTACGCCGCCACGGCCCAGCATATGGTGAAAAGCGGCGACTGGTGCGTGCCATATTTCAATGGCGAGTACCGTTTCGAAAAGCCTGTGCTGACCTACTGGCTGATCGGCGGGGCTATCGTGCTGCTGGGCGACGGGGAGGCGGCGGCGCGGGTCCCGGCGGCGGCCTGTGCCACTGGGACAGTGCTGCTCACCTGCCTTCTGGGCACACGCCTTCTCGGGCCGGGGGCTGGTCTGGCCGCCGGAGCGGTCCTGGCGCTGAGCCTCCAGTTCCTGGCCCTGGGACGCATGGCCCTGACCGACATGCCGCTCACCTTTTTCTTCAGCGCCTGCCTGGTGTTGTTCCTCCTGGCCGACCGCGAGCCGGAACGCAGGAAAGCCCGCCTCTACTGGTTGGGAGTGTTCCTGGCCGGCAGCCTGGCCGTGCTTACCAAGGGCCCGGTGGGACTGGTCCTTCCGGCGGCGATAATCGGAGTATACTGGCTGGCGGCCGGGCGTCTGTGGAAAGGGCTCAAAAGCGTGCCCTGGGTTTCCGGGACACTGTTGTTCCTTCTGGTCTGCCTTCCCTGGTACGTTCTGGTGAACCTGCGCAGCGACTGGGAATTCTTCCGCGTGTTCATCATCCGGCACAACATCCAGCGTTTCGCGGGCGAGGTGGCCCCCGGCGGGCAGCACGTGGAACCGTTCTGGTACTACCTGCCGCTGCTTCTGGCCGGGGCCTGGCCCTGGAGCTTCTTCAGCCTGCAGGCGATTTTCGATCCGATAAAAAAGTACGTGCGCGGTAACAGTGCGGACCGTCCAACCCTTCCCAGCCTTTTCCCGCTGGTCTGGTGCCTGGGAGTGGTGCTCTTTTTCAGCGCCGCGCGGGCCAAGCTGCCCACCTACATCACCCCGGCTTTCCCGCCGCTGGCTCTTCTGCTGGCCGCTTACTGGCAGAAACTTTACGCCAGGGGGAAAACGGGAGCGGCGTTCAAAGTCCCGGTCTGGATCGGGGCGGCGCTGGCCTCGGGCGCGGGGGCTTTCCTGCTCATACGCGCCGGCTCACTGGGCGGGTCAGTCTCGTCCTGGCTCCCCATGCCCGCAGCCGCGGTTTTCGCCGCCGGGCCACTCCTGGCGCTGTTTTTCGTTCTGCGCGGCAAGCCCGTGGCCGCCCTGTCCGGGCAGGCGTTGGGGCAGGTATTGTTCGGGCTTTTTATCGCCTTGTTCGCTCTGCCGGTGGTATCGGACCTGCGCCAGCAGCCGCAGGTGGAGCTGATCGAGCGCGCCCGCTGCTACAGCGGGCCGGCCGAGGTGAACCTGGCCGCCTACCGCTACCGCAAGACCGCCCTGGTCTATTATTCCGGGCAGGTGGTCACTTTCGTTGAACCGGGCCAGTGCGCCGCCCTGGACAGCCTGCCCAGACCACTGACCGTGATCACCCGCAGCCGTTACCAGTCCGAACTGCAAGACAGCCTGCCTGGTCTCGAGCTGATCGCCCGCTCCGCCGACCTGGTGTTGCTGGGAAAGAAATGACCGCCGGGAAAATCTGACCATCGCCAGAGCCAGGTCAATTTTTCCACATGCACACCCCTTCGCAATCCATCCTCATCATTACCAGCCACTTACAAGCCTTCGCGCTTAATCTGATATCTGGTACGCAACTTGCTTAGTTCCCGGTCAGGCATTCACCTATCACTTTCAACAATCGCCTACACGGAGGTAAGAATGGCGCGCGTCAAGTCGGTGGCCAGGGAGATCAAGAAATTCGACAAGCTCGACACCAAGTTCGGGATCGTCACGGTCCTGGAGCGCAAGCAGGGCAAAATCATGGTGTTGATCGACGACGACATCACCGCGACGTTCAACGAGAAGGAATTCTTCAACGATTTCGTCCTCTGACAGATCGGTCCCCTTCTCCAAGGCAGCCCATTGACCCAGCGCAGCAGCCCCACCCGGGACCGCAGCCTGATGAAAGCGGTCCCACCCGAGACGGTGCAGGGCTTGGCGTTGTGGGTTTATCGCTTTTTAATTTGACATTTATGTGTTGTTTACAGTATTATTCC
>CAYLSM010000094.1:0-15826 GCA_964386505.1 uncultured Gemmatimonadales bacterium | reverse complement strand
TCGGGCCGCGCGAACTGCTGGATTTCGACGTGTTCTACCGCACCCAGGACGGGGCCTGGCAGATCACCCCGATGGTCAACGACCAGGACAACCCGCGCGAGTTCGTGGGAGCCAGGCTCGAATCGATCTCCAATACAGGCGCCGACAGCCTGCCGGTGCTGACAGTCTCCAGCCGTCTGTACGACGGTAACACGATGGTGAAGGATTTGCAATGGAGTCCCACCGGATACAAGGTGGTGGCCCAGCGCACGGTGGTGGCCGGGGCGCCGGTCATGCCCAAGACACATGAAACCCAGGCCGCGACCCCGGTCCGCTCGGCCCCGGAGAAGACGGTCGCGCAGAGTCCATCCCAGGCAACTGTAAAGAGTGAGCCGGTCAAGAAAGCCGAGCCTCCCAAGCCCAAACCCAAGCCAATTCCGCCAGTGGTGCCCGAGGTGGGGGTCTACCAGGTGCGAAAGGGTGACACCGTGTTCGGCATCGCCACGGCCCTGGGCGTGACCCCGGACAAGCTGGAATCGATGAACAACAACCAGCTCCAGCGACGGGGACTGCGGGTGGGCCAGCGGATCAACGTGCCGGTGCCCGCGGGCAAGAGTTCCAAGGTCAAGGTGCAGATCGAGAAGGAAAAGTACACCGTGCAGCGCGGCGACACCCTGATCTCCATTGCCAACCGTTTCGGCACCAGCACCCAGGCCATCCGAAGCTGGAACCCCTCCATTCCGGAGGACGGCAGCGTGAAACTGGGCCAGAGTCTGAACATACACCACGCGGTGCTGAGCATCTCCTGAGACAGTCTGCGGGTGTTGCAAGTCGGTATGTTGGAAGATGCAGGTCGGACCCATGTGTCCGCCCGGGCGCACACACGGGTGCGCCCCTACAGGGACAAAACGGTTTCACGTCGGTTCGGAACAATCAAGGGGCGGGTTTCAAACCCGCCCCTTCGTTTTATGCCCTAAATTTACGCGGATAAACCCGGCCCGTGGTCTCTCAATATTCCGGGAATGGGTAGGGCATGTCGCTCTCGAAATCCTCAGCTTCGCCATGCTGTGACATTCCGGAGGGTGAGGAGAGAAGGATTATGCGCCGGAATCCCGGGCTGAACACCGGGTAGGCCCGCACGCGCAACTGCCGCCGCAGGCCTCCCCAGCTAACCTCGCCACGCCCCTCGCGGAAAGCGCCGTACAGGTCGGCCTCCTCGTAGACCTCCCGCTCCATTTTCAGCTCCTTGGCCGGAAAGGCCAGCCCCGGCGAACCGAACCGTCGGTATAGCTTGCCGTTGTCAAAAATGGTCACAACGAGGGCCGTCAGATGGCTGGCCCGGATCGCCAGGCCCTCGTGGCTCAGGCTGGCGTAGATTTTTTTCAGCCGGAACAGGTCGTAGTCGGCCTCTGGGGCATCCTGTACGAACCACTGGTGCGGGCAGAGGATCAGCGAGGCGAACTTGGAGCAGTAGTGCTCTATCTGTCCGCCCAGATCGGGGTCGCCCAGGTGGTGCGCCGGGTCGGACCACCAGATATGCCCCAGCTCGTGAGCGATCCGGAAAGCACGCCGCTCATCGCGCAGCTCGCGTCCCACCTTGATTATCCAGCCATCCTCCCGCTTGAGCAGAGCGCTGCCGGTCAGGCCCGAGGTCTCCTGCACTCTGGCCTGGAAATAGCCCAGCAGCCTGGGAATCTCCACCGGCGGCGCGGTGATCCCGCAGCACTCCAATATTCCGAGAGTTATGTCGCGTACCTTGGGGTAGGCCATGAGATGGTCGGCGCGCAGAGTGGGGGATCAGCGACGGAAAAGCAACCGCAACGGGCGGAACAGCAGCGCTCCGGCTGCGCAGATACACAGCACCACGAGCATCAGGAACGACAACGCCACCGCCACCGGCATCACCGGACGCGAGGTGGGCGTGCCGGCGTTCATCAGCACCAGGACCACGTTGACCAGGAACAGCACGGCCAGAAGCACGCCCAGGCCCTGCGAGGCCAGCTTGATATCCGCCCCGCTCAGGACCATGCCGCTGCCCACGCCCAGGGTGAGCCAGGCGGCCACGTAGAGGCGCCAGTTGTGCCAGTCCAGGCTGCCTGAGACTGCGGCCCAGAGGTGGCGCAGCGACTTCCAGAACAGGCGGACCCAGCCGGTGGTGCTTTCGTAGATCGCACCCTGGGGGCCCGGGATGACCTGTCCGTAGGAATAGAAACGGGAAAGCTCGAGCGGGAAACCGGCCAGATAGCGCAGCAGAAGGTACACGGTCAGCGCGCCCAGCAGCACCGGGCCCACGCTGATAAAGAAATTGCCCACCTGGTGCCAGGGGTTGCGGCGGTCGAACGTGTGGGAGACAAACCCTGCGCTGCCGCCCTTGGGGTTGAAACTGACCAGTTGCATCTTGGTGATCTTGTGGCCGAACAGGGGGCAGAACAGGGCGTGGCCCAGCTCATGGACCAGCGTGCCGGGCCAGCCCAGCACATAGAGGAACCCGCGCACGCCCAGAAGGCGCACGGCGTCGGTCTCCAGCAGCGAGGCGGCCAGATGGA
Source organism: uncultured Gemmatimonadales bacterium (assembly GCA_964386505.1). Lineage (GTDB taxonomy): Bacteria > Gemmatimonadota > Glassbacteria > GWA2-58-10 > GWA2-58-10 > JAJFUG01. The sequence goes on along the minus strand of CAYLSM010000094.1, from coordinate 13,301 downwards.
TCAGCCAGCCCAGGCAGAGCAGGGGGATGAGCAGGGGAAGGGACTGCCCGGCCGTGGCCTTGAGTGCGGGCAGGACCACGGCCCAGGTGTGAGCGAGAATTTCCAGCACCGTCCGCCAGACTGTCTCCAATTCTCCCCCGCGCGTACCGGCAGACGGTTACTGTAATTTCAATTCCTTGAGGAATTCCTGTATCCCGGGGCGCAGGTCTTTATGGGCCAGGGCGTACTCGATGGTGGTCTTGATGAACGAGAGCTTGTCGCCCACGGTGTGCCACTTGCCCTTGAGGATATGGGCGTAGACCACTTTCTCCTTTGCCATGGCCAGGATCGCGTCCGTGAGCAGTATCTCCTGGTGCTTCGGGTCAACCTTGGTCTCGCGCAGGTAGTCGAAAATGTCAGGGGTGAAAATCATCCGGCCCAGGAGCGCCATGCGGCTGGGGGCCTTGCCTGCGTCGGGCTTTTCCACCAGGTCCTCGACAATGTACTCGCCGTTGATCGGCTTGCCCTTGATTATGCCGTACTGCGAGACTTTCTCCTCCGAGACCTCCGATACTCCCAGCACCGTGCTGTTGTATTTCTCGAAGGTGTTGATGAGTTCCTTGAGCGCCGGTTCTTTTCCCTGGATCAAATCATCGCCGAACAGCACGGCGAACGGCTCGCCGGAGATATGATTGGCCGCCTTGAGCACGGCGTGTCCGGTGCCCAGGGCCTCTTTCTGCTGAAGGTAGTGGATGTCGGCCAACTGCTCGATTTTCTCCAGGGTGCGCAGCACCGATTCCTGGCCCTTGTTCTTCAGGGTCTCGTTCAGCTCGATCGACTTGTCGAAATGCTCAACGATCGCGCGCTTGCCGCGACCGGTGATGATCAGGATATCCTCGATCCCGCTGTCGACAATCTCCTCGATGATATACTGGATGGCCGGCTTGTCGACTATCGGAATCATCTCTTTGGGGAGAGCCTTGGTGGCAGGCAGAAAACGTGTACCCAGCCCGGCGGCCGGGATCACGGCCTTGCGGATTTTCATTCTTCCGCTCCTTTATCTCTTTGTAGAGACTGCCATCATTCTGGTGTATCTGGTCGGGGATGATAAAACCTAATTACAATATGCTACAATATCAAGAAAAAAATAATCTACAAAGCATTTAAAACGTTGCGTTGCTGGTGCTTAAATGGCTGAATGCGTGAGTTCTCAGAGTCGGGTATACACCGTAATACCGGGGCGGAGGCAAAAGGTTCAGACGGAAGTGAGGGATTTTTCCTTTTCCGGCAAGAAACCAGAGCGTATTTTGAGCTTTGCGGAGGCGGCAGGTCCGTTCGACTTGAGCGGTCCGCGATTAAACAGAAGAAATCCAGCGCAGTGTAACGCTATGTACCGGAGGTGTTTAGATGCGATCAATCATAAGACTCGGATGTTTACTTGCCGCTACATTTCTGACTGTCTCTCCGCTCAAGGCTGGCCAGGACGACATCCGCCTGCGGGCCACCGGCCAGCAGGCGTGCGGGAGCCTGGAGGAGATAGTGGCCGGGCTGACCGCAGGCCTCGGCTCGGAGCGTGAGAAAGCCCTGGCTCTGCACGAGTTCGGGATGAAGCACCAGATCCATTTCAACGGGCCGTACGAGAACGGTGAGCTGGTGGTGGACGCCCTCAAGCTGCTGAATGTCTACGGCTGCGACCTCTGCGGCAACAACAGCTCGGCCATGTGCGCCCTGTACAACCTGGCCGGCCTCAAGGCCCGCCGCCGCGGCCTGGTGGGCCATGTGGTGCCGGAGGTCTGGTTCGAGGGCAAGTGGAACTACATCGACACCGACATGTTCGGCTACGTGTTCCTGGACGACAAGCAGCACATCGCGTCGGTGGACGAGCTGATCGCCGATCCCGACCTCTGGACCCGGGCCGGGGCGCGCCGTCCGGTGCCGTTTTTCCCCTGGGACCCGCCGGAGTCGATGAAAAGGGCTTTCATCCAGCCCGAGGGCTGGCACGACTATCACCCCTATTCTTTGGGACACAGCTTCGGCCTCAGCCTGCGCACCCACGAGGCGGTCACCTGCTGGTTCCGTCCGCGTGAGCGCGGGTTCTACTACCTCGATCCCCTGGGTCTGGAGGAACGCCTGACCACCGAGTGGCGTCAATACTGGCTGGACGGGCCGGAGCGCCTGGGTTCGCTGGCCTGGACCGATACGGTGCCTGCCTCCTACGGCAACGGCTGCTTCGAGTACCGGCCCGACCTGCGCTCCGCTGCGTTTAGGCTCGAAAACCCCGACCAGGTGAATGTTCTCAGTCAGCCCGGCAAGGCCCAGCCCGAGCTGGTCTCGCAGACCAAGGGCAAGCTGTCCAGCCTGGTGCTCGAGGTTGTGACCCCCTGGGTCATCACCGGGAGCCAGAACGACCTGATCAATTTCCAGGACAACACCGGCGGGGCGGTGGTGCGCGGCTGGTTCTGGCGCAGTGGCAAGCTGGACGAGAACCGTATATCCCTGAGCACGGACCGCGGCCGCACCTGGACGCCTGTCTGGGAGAACAACCGCTGCGGCGCGGTGCCGTTCGCCGTGGACCTGACCGCCCGGGTGGACGGAGGCTATGGCTACCGGGTGAAATTCGAATGGCTGGACCGGGCCGGGGAAGGCAAGACCGGCCTGGAGGGGTTGTCCCTGGAGACCTGGACCGAGCTTTCGCCCATGGCCCTTCCGCACCTGGAGCCAGGCCAGAACGAGTTCCACCTGAGTGTCGGCAGGCACGCGGTTTTCCTGCTCGACCGTCACGCCTGCCGCCAGGGCGACCTTCCCGATGAACGTCTGGAGAATCTGTCCGCGGTAGGAGAGAGCGCCACCCTGGGACCGACCGACACGGCCAAGCCGGGAAACCTGGTTTTCAGCACAGGCGAGAAAGGTCTGATCGATGAGCTGCGCGTGGCAATCGAGGCCCACCGCCTGGAAACAGGTGGCAGCCCGAAAGTGACGTTGTCGCTGTCAGAGAACGGCGGAAACACCTGGCAGGAGCTGGCTGCGTTCAGTCCGGACCCGGAGCACGAGCTGGGAGGGATGTGGTTCAACCATGTGCTCAAGGGACGCAGCCTGGACGGGGCCAATGCACGGATCAAGATTCAGGTGGAGAACGGCCTGCTGGCGCGTGTCACGGCCTCGGGGCGGGTGCGGCGCAACCCCGGCCCGTCCGCGGGCCTGCGGGTGAGCCACCTGTATGCCCAGGGGTACTCCCGGCAGTCCGTTACCTGGGATTTCCCCTCCTGCGAGCAGGAGAATGTCTACACAGTGGAGGCCCCGGCCGGCGTGCACAACGTGAATTTCCGGATCGAGGCCCTGCCACCGGAGGAGATGCACTGAGGCCGCTGTGAGGGCGGATGTTGGCTCGACTATCGCTTGGAGTTTGCTGCTGTAGGGGCACGGCATGCCGTGCCCTTTTTGTTTTAAACGCGGTTGGCATGGATAAAAGATGAATCACACAGGTATGGATCAAAACTTGAGAAGCGATATTTAATGTAGGGGCACGGTGCACCGTGCCCGAATGGTTTTGATGTTCTCTTGGTTACGGCCAAGAGAACCAGAAGCCATTGGGGGGCCGTAAACTCGCCCGGGCGGTCGAGGCTTTCCGGTCTGCGGTGTGCCCGGGGTTTCCTCACGCTGCCCGCGGTGCAGCGGCGGCGCTGCCGCGAATCGCCCGCCGGGCGGTGAGGCTTCTAATGGCTTCCGTGTGCGTGTGGCGGTTGCTTCGCTCCTACGGCGAGGCTCAGACATACGGCCCCCCGGACGGCCCTACGGGCCGCGGGTGGGAAATCAGACGCATGCCAAAGGGGAAGGCGCTTGGGCCGCGACTTCGTCTCAGGAGCGGTTTTCCGGGGTTTCGGGTAGGGATAGCTGGCGCTGGGCGGTCTCGACCGGCGTGAGAGGGACGATCTCCTCGGCCGTGGTGGCCCCCAGGTCCTTGAACCGTCGAGCCGCGGGCAGCACGCGGGTCTCTATCGAGCCGACCGCCTTGTTGTAGGACTGCGTGGCTCGCTCCAGGCCCTTGCCGATATCCTGGATATAGTCGGCCAGGGTGCTCATGCGCTCGTAGAGCTGACGGCCCAGTGTGCTGATCTCCTGAGCGTTCCGGGCGATCTGTTCCTGCCGCCAGCCGAACGCCACTGCGCGCAGCAGGGCAAGAAGGTTGGTGGGGGTGGCCAGCAGGACACGGTTCGCCATCGCATCCTCGTACAGGCTGGGGTCGATGGCCTGAGTGGCGGAATAGAAGGACTCACGCGGGATAAACATCACAACGAATTCCGGAGCCTTCTCGAACTGCTTCCAGTAGGCCTTGCCGGCCAGGCGCAACATGTGAGCACGCACCTGTGAGGCGTGACGCTCGATGGCGGAGCGCCGGGCCTCCTCCGACTCGGCGGAGACAGCCTCCTGGTAGGCCTCGAAAGTTGCCTTGGCATCCACAACGATCTGCCTGTCACCCGGCAGATAGACCACCAGGTCAGGCCTCAGCCTCCCGTCCTCCGTATTGATTGACACCTCACGCTTGAAATCGCAGTGCTCGGACAGGCCCGAAAGCTCAACCACCCTCTCCAGAGTGCTTTCACCCCACGATCCCACCACTTTCGGCGCTTTGAGCGATTGAGCCAGGTTGCCGGTCTCTTTCTGCAGGGCCATCTGGGCCTGGGACAGGCCCTTTATCTGCTCGCTCAGGCTGGAGTAGGCATCCACCCGGTTCTTTTCAATCTCACGGACATGCTCATCGAACGATTTTAATTTTTCCGACAGTGGAGCCACCAGCCCCTGGATCGCCTCCTGACGTTTTCCCATGTCGCCGCGCGCCTCCAGTACCAGCTTGTCGAAGGATTCACGGGCCAGCTTGAGGAACGCCTCGTTGTTGCTGTTGAGGCTTTCCCCGGCCAGGCCCTTGAACGCGTCGGTCAGGCGGGTCTTGGCCTCCTCGATCAGCTTCTTCTCCTCCTCCAGCCGCTTGACTGTCTCCTCCAGGCTGGTTTCGGCCTTGACCCGCGCGGCTTGCTCGTTCTCCATTTTTTGGCGCAACCTGTCGAAATCCGCGGCAGCGGTCTGGTTCTGCGCGCGCAGCTCGGTGAGCTTGCCCTCCAGAGCGGCGGCGCTGTTTTCGGCGATATTGGCGCGGCTCTCGGCCTCATCGATGCGGGAGGCCAATGCTCCGCGGGCATGCACAGACGCGGCCAGCCAGCCGATAATCCCCCCCAGCGCCAAGCCGATGATCAACCAGACAAATGGAGGCATCTATGGCTCCTCTAAGAGGTTAATTTTGTATCCAAGACAGCCGTCAGGCAGTTGCAGTCGTCTTTGGGGGCCGTTAACGTACAAATACATGGCCGCTGGTGCATTGTCTTGCGTAGGAGCGACAGGCCTGTCGCTCCTACAATAGAAGACCTCAAAAAATCCGGTCTCACATCGGCACGCCCCGCACGGGCGGCTCGCCCAGTTCACCCCACTGCCGCAGCACCTCGAACAGGGTGATCCCCGCGGCCACCGAGACGTTAAGGCTGTTCTTGTAGCCCAACAGCGGTATCTCCACGATCCGGTCGGCCAGGGACAGGATGTCGCGTTCCAGCCCCAGGGCCTCGTTGCCGAACACCAGGCACACCGGCCGCGGGAAACTCACCCGGTAGATCGACTCGCTCTGCGAGGTGGTCTCAAGCGCGTAGACCGGCAATCCGCACTCCCGCGCGAACAGGATCGCTTCGCGGGTGTCCTTGAAATGCCGGTGGGGGACGAACTCCGCCGTGCCCATGGCCGTGCGCACCACTTTCTCATCCGGCGGGTGGCAGGTGATCCCGGTGGTGATAAGCCTCTCCACCCGGGCGCACTCGCAGGTGCGGAACACCGCCCCGACGTTGAAACTGGAGCGCAGACGGTCCAGGATCACCGTGACCGGCAGGCGCGGCAGGCGGGAGTACTCCTCGATGGTCACCGCGCGGTCCAGGTTCCGTATTTCCAGGCTCTCGGGTCCGTTCATGCTCGCTTCCGCCCGGCTCAGAAATCGGCGCTGCCCGGGCAGCGCGGGAACGGGATGACGTCGCGGATGTTGGCCATACCCGAAAGGAACAGCAGCGCCCGCTCCAGACCAAGGCCGAACCCGCTGTGCGGCACGCTGCCGAAACGCCGGGTGTCGAGGTACCACCAGTAGGTTTCCTCGCTCAGGCCAAGCTTTTTCATGCGCTGCTCCAGCACGTTCAGGCGTTCCTCGCGCTGGCTGCCGCCGATGATCTCGCCGATCCGCGGGAACAGCACGTCCATCGCGCCCACGGTTTCACTGTCGTCGGAGAGCCGCATGTAGAACGGCTTGATCCGGGAGGGGTAATCGTGCAGGATCACCGGCCCGCCGGCGACCTGCTCGGTCAGGCAGCGCTCGTGCTCGGTCTGGAGGTCGGCGCCCCAGTCCACCGGGTACTCGAAGCTGCGGCCGCTCTTTGTGAGCTCCTCGATGGCCGCTGTGTAGCTCATCCGCACGAACGGCCGGTTCAGGATCGCCTCAAGCTGGGCCAGCAGGTCCTTTTCATACCATTTCTGCATGAACTCCAGGTCCTCGATGTCGTGCTCCAGCATGTAGCGGATCAGCTCTTTGAGGAACTCCTCGGCCAGGTCCATGTTATCTTCCAGCTCGTAGAACGCCATCTCCGGCTCCACCATCCAGAACTCGCTCAGGTGGCGCGGGGTGTTTGAGTTCTCGGCCCGGAACGTCGGCCCGAAAGTGTAGACCTCACCCAGGCCCAGGGCCAGAAGCTCGGCCTCGAGCTGGCCGCTTACGGTCAGGTAGGCCTGGCGGCCGAAGAAATCCTTGTGCTTGGTGGAGCTGACATGGAACAGCTCACCCGCGCCCTCGCAGTCGCTGGCGCTGATCAACGGGGTGTGGATGTAGAGGAAGCCCTTGCGACGGAAAAAGTCGTGGATGCCCTGGCTCAGGTGGCTGCGCAGACGGAACACCGCGCCGAAAGTGTTGGTGCGCGCCCGCAGGTGGGCTTTCTGGCGCAGGAACTCGAGAGTGTGTTTCTTTTTCTGGATCGGGTAAGTCTCGGGGTCGGCCGGTCCCAGAAGCTCAAGGCTCGTGGCGCGCAGCTCGTATTTCTGTCCCTGGGCCGGGCTTTCCACCAGTTCGCCCACGGCTCGCAACGCGGCCCCGGTCTGGAAATCGGCCAGGTGCTCGAAGCCCCTGGTCTCGGGCGAGGCCACAACCTGCAGCCCGGCCAGCGTGCTGCCGTCCGAAAGGTTGATAAACCCCACGTTGGGGCTCTGGCGCAGCGAGCGCACCCAGCCGCCCACAGCGAGGGTCTGACCCAACGGGCCGGTTGTGAGGATGTCCTTGATCCGGTCGCGTTTCATAAACGGGATTCCTTTATCTCAAGCCGTGTTTGGGGGGCTGCCGCACAAAACGGACACGCCCGGTTGATTGCCTGAAAGATGCCTGACCGGGTGGAGGATGTCAAGCCCGGTTCAGCCCAGCCCCGGGAACAGCTCGCGCGCCCCGGCGGCGATGAACTCCACCGCGATGGCGGCCAGCAGAAGCCCCATCAGGCGGGTGGCGATGTTGATTCCGGTGCGCCCGAGCCGCCGCCCGATGGGATCGGACAGGCTGAGCACCACCCAGACAGTCACCCCGACCAGCAGCACGGCCAGGCTCATCAGCACCTGGTGCCCGAGGCCGGGGATCCGCTGGGTCTCCACTATAACCAGGGCGATCGAGCCGGGGCCGGACAGCAGCGGGATGCCGATCGGCACCACCCCCACCGAGTCGCTGTCGTGGGCGTAGCGGGCCTCATCCGGCCCGTGCTTGAACTTGTTCGGCCGGGCGTAGAGCATCGAAATGGCCATCATCAGGATCAGAATTCCGCCGCCCACACGGAACGCCGGGATGCCGATCCCGAAAAAGTTCAGCACCGAGTGGCCGACCCAGGTTACGGCCAGCAGGGTGCAGAGCACGGTGAGCGCGGCGGTCTTGACCGTGCGGCGACGGGCGGCGCGGTCCTGGCCCTCGGTGGCGCCCAGGATCACCGGGATCGCCCCGATCGGGTTCACAATGGCCAGGATGCCGATAAAGAGGCGGAAATAATCGTTCCAGAGCTGCATGTTTCTCCCAGGTGAGAGAAGTTCAGGGACAGTTGAATCACTTTTTCTGCCGCTTGAAAATGTCCTCCAGCTTGTGCACCAGCAGACTGTCGTTCTCCGGGACAAAACTGCCCGGGTGCGTGGTGTTGGGAAAACCGACAATCTCCTTGGGTCCGCGCAGGCTGTTGAACGCGGCGTAGACCGTAGTGGGAGGACAGGACTGATCCAGGTAGCTCACGGTGAAAAAAGCCGGTACACGGATGTTCCCGGCGGCCAGGGCGGCATCGAAATACCCGGCCGTGCGAATCACCCGCGGGTCGGGCTCCTCCTCCGGGATCAGGTGCGGCCAGCCGGTGGGCCGCTCGACCAGGGCGCCGCTGTAGTCGCACATGGCGGGAACGTGCACGGTGACCGCCCGGATGCGGCGGTCCACCGCGGCAGTAAGGAGGCTGAGTCCTCCACCCTGGCTTGCCCCGGAAACCGCTATCCGGCTGGTGTCCACATCCGTCCGTGAGCAGAGGTAGTCCACGGCCCGCACCGCGCCCAGCACCACGCGGCGGAAATAGTAGCGGTAGGGATCATCCGCGCCCTGGGACGGTCCCCAGGCGGGGACACCACGCTCCATGAGCGCCCGGTAGTAGCTGACCTCGCGCCCCAGTTCCAGGCCGTGCGGGTTGATCGCCAGCACGACCATGCCGCGGCGGGCGTAGCCCTCAAAGGGATCGGTCTGGTATTCATCCAGCCCGCCCGGCGCACCCTGAATATAGACAACGCCCGGAAACGGCCCCGCGCCGTCCGGCACGCTCAGCCAGCCCCAGATACGCGAACCCTCGACATTGGCCAGGCTGACCCGGTAGCGGGTCACACCGGCGGCAGGCTGCTCGCGCCAGCGCTCGACCCGCGGGTCCATCTCCACCCGCGTGATCTCGCTCAGGCCCTGGGCCCAGAACATGCGCCAGTCTTTCGGACGGCTGCCCACCGGCTGGATCAAGCGCAGATCGAACCCGGCCGAGGTGGCTGCGTGCAGAGTGTCGCTGCCGCGGCAAAGCCGCAGGTCCAGGCGCAGGAATCCGGGGCAATCAAGCGTGCCGCGCAGGATCAAACCGGAGCTGGGGTTCTCAAGCACACCCTGCTCCAGCGTGCGGGCGTCATCCGCGCTGAAACGGTAGCTCAGGCGCGAATGACCTTTCCCTGCGGGCAGCTCCACCCGGAACAGGGCAGTATCCCCCAGGCTGTAAAGACAGTCCGCGCGGTCGGTGCGCACCCGCAGGCTGTCGGTTCCGGCGGAGAATGCGGCCAGGGGAAGGCTGAGGCAGACGAGTAGAAGAATCAGACCGAACTGGCGCGACATCGGGGTCTCCATTGGCGATAGGGGAGTGCGTCACTGTAGAGAAATTAAATTAAATCTGCAGCGGTTGGCTCAAAATGGCAAATATCCTGGATGTTTTCAGCGGGAGGAGGATGCAGGAGCCGCCGGGAAAACGGCCCCTGCTTTCAGGCATCGAAACGGCGAATCGTCTCAGTTCCAGCCCAGACGCTGGCGCTCGGCGTTCACATGATCGATCATGTCGATGTAGGTGGCGACCCAGAAACGGTCGCGGTGAGCGTTCAGATAGTCGATCAGGCCCTGGTGCACCTCACGCGGGGTGTTGGTGTTGTGACCTCCGCCAACTCCGTGGAAGCAGAACACAACCACAGTGCCCTTGGAGGCCGCGGTCTCGGCCATTTCGACAAGTTGCTTCGTATCCTTGTTGGTGGCCGAGACCACCGGCCCGATGAATGTATCCATGCTCTGCATGTCCTCGGGGATACCGAGTCCGATCCGGCAGGAGACGAACATCTGGGCCAGGCTGTCCAGGTACGAGACCCCGCCGGCTTCGCAGTCGTTGCAGGGGGCGCCGTAGGTGCGCCTCGCGCGGCCGTCAACCGCCTGGAGCAGGGTGTTGCAGACCCGGATCTCATCCAGCATGCGCCGGACCGAGTAAGCGCCCATGTCGTACTCTGGCAGCACCCACTCGTAGCGCGAACCGTCCGGCCGCCGGCTGATACAGGGGTGGTACAGGGTGTGGTTGGCCAGTTCGTGGCCCCGCGCCGCCATTGCCCGCCAATCGTCGATACGCCGCGCCAGACATCCCGAGGAACCCGGCACGAAGAAGGTGCCGCGCATGCCAGCGTTTTCCAGGTCTTTGGCTGCGATGTCGACATGCTGGTCTATGGCATCGTCATAAGTGAAGCAAACCGCCGCCTTTGCCGTTCCAGGCCAATGGAAAGTCTTGTCCTGGGCTTGGGCCGTACACACTTGCAGGGCCAGGGAAAGAGACAGCAGGGCAGATGCCAGAACGCAGGACTTGAGATTGGTCATCAAAGCCTCGAGATAGACGTTGGATATGGAGCAAAAGGGCGGGAACGGAATAATTTTGATTCCGAACAATTCTTCTGTCAACAAAAAAAGCCCGGCCTTGCGGGGCCGGGCTACGGGCTTGCGTTGCTTTATTTCTTGGGCGGAGCGTCTTTCTTCGGACAATCCTTCTTGCATTCCTTGTCCTTGGGGCAGTCTTTCTTGTCGCACTTGCCCTTGTCCGGACACTGGGCGCACTTGGAACTGTCGGCCTTGCACTCGCCGGCGGCGGCCATGGCGCAGCAGCCAGCCTGGCCTTGAGCCTGAGCCATCTGGCAGGCGGCGGCTTTGGCGGCCGGGCAGGCGGTCTTGGGCTGGGCGGCGTAAAGCATCAGGGCGAAAGCAAACAAGGCGACTGCTGCGACAGCGAGGAGCTTTCTCATGGCTGGACCCTTCCCTTTGTGAATGTGAGCCAAAATATACACAAAATAATATCTAATCTTTAACGCCCAGGTTGTCAATAATGTTGCAGAGTGCAGCGATCACTTCTCTCTGAAGATTACCGTTGAAACGTTTTATCAAGCCGGAACGCCTGAATGACCGATGAATTCAATCCTGACAAAGGTAACGGCCAGTTCAGCGGCCCAGCACCATGTCCAGGCAGCGCAGCCAGAACTCGTTGTATTTGTCCCAGAACACGAAATTGCAGCCCCAGTGCGGCGCCGGGTCGCTCATGTAGGCCAGCACCTGTCCCTGCCCGAACGGGCGGCGGGCCAGCAGCGGGTCGCCGGTCTGGACCACCTCGAGCAGGACATCACTGTCCTGGCGCGGCCGGGTGCTGTTGTAGCCCAGTATCGGCGGGAAACCGCCGAAATCCAGCCCACCCAAGGCGCCCGCACCCTTGGCTGTGGCCCGAGCGGTAAAGCCCTCGGTACTTTCCACCAGGTCCTCGGTTTCCAGGCAGTTCACGGGCAGAAGCTCACGCAACCCGGTGCGTCCCCAGCCGCCCTTGCCCATCTCGCCGTTGAACGAAAGCCAGCCGCCCAGCAGCATCAGGCCCTTGCCTCTGCGGACCGCCTCCAGAGTCAGGCGGATACGGTCCGGGAATGTCAGCACGCGGGTGCCGAACAGGCGGTGGTTGAAAAAGTTGGGGGCGAGCTGGAAATTTTTCGCCTCCACGTCGCTGAACACGATTACATCGTACTCATCCAGTATTTTTTCGTATTCCCCAGGACCCAGCATGTAGAAATCCCAGGTGGGCACCGAGTTCACGCTGTGGCGTCCGTCAGACTCCAGGGCCGCCTTGAGCCACTTGCCGTAATTGATCGTCTCGAGTCCCTTGAACGCATAGTTGAACGGTGTTTCGGCGTAGACCGGCCCGCACTGCACGGCCCAGTCACCCACGTAGTAGATTCGCGACATCTCCCCCCTCCCGTATGCGCTTGATGGATTGGCCATTTACTCAGGCGCGGAAATATAAGGCCGCGGGAAGGTGGATTCAACCCCACAGTGGGTTGTTTTCTCGGAAAACGCTTGAAATTGTTTGTACACTCAGCCGGGCGATGGTAGAATAACGCATATTCAACCGTACTGAACCCGGATGGCGTACCGGACTGCATTCCGGTCGGCTCCGTGACCCAGCGGAAACGGCCCTCAACGGCCGGGAGAGGGAGAAATGATCAAGACCGCCAGCGATATCATGACCCGCAACGTAATCTGCGCCGGGCCGCAGGAATCGGTTAACAACCTGATCAACACTTTCCTCGACCATCGGATCAGCAGCGCTCCGGTAGTGGATGAAAACGGGGCCCTGGTCGGGGTCGTGACCAAGACCGACATTCTGGCCCATATCGTGCATCTGGACCTGGACCTGACCCTGAAAGTGGCGCTCAAGGATGTGCTGGGGGCGCGGGCGGACAGCTCCGGGATCGAGGTCAGTTCGGTCTCCGACCTCAAGGTCTGCGACATAATGACCCGCGAGCCGGTCACGGCCGAGGAATCCACACCGGTCAAGCGTCTGGCCGAGATAATGATAGAGCATGCGATCCACCGGATCGTGATCACACGCGACGGGGCGATCACCGGCATCCTGAGCACCCTGGACCTGCTGTATTTCATCGCCGAGAAGGAAAAGCGTGGCTGAAGAGAAGGAAAATAATACCGGTCAGGAGCAGGTTCCCCCGGAGAAGGCTGCCGCCGAGGCTGAGGCCGAATTGCATCTGGAACTCAGCAACGACAGCATGGAGGCCTACCTTACGATCCAACCGGTCGGGGAGAGCGCGCATGTCGTGCCAGAGCGTATCCGTCAGGAACTGCACCTGAAAGGGATAACGTTCGGCATCCGCGAGGATGTGTTCAGCAACCCGGCACGGCTGAAGCCCGCCGAAAGGATACCCATTGCCTCGGGTAAGCTCCCGGTGGAGGGACAGGACGGAAACCTGGAGTACCTTCTGCCGATCGAAAAACCCTGCCGCGTAAACATGAACGACCGCCTGGCCCATATTATCCCGCCCAAGCCGGGGAAAGCGGGTACGGATGTACTGGGCAAGAGCGTCCCGCCCCAGGAGCCGTTACCGGCCAGACTCCCCAAGCTGTTCAATGTCTCGCCCGACCCCTCGGATGAGTCTTTCCTGGTAGCTCAGGTGGATGGCTACATGACCGCTGATCCGGTGGAGCTGCGGGTGACCCCGTTTTTCGTGCTCGAACCGGGGGAGGATGAGTTCGAGGCCTATGTCCGGGTCCAGCGTCCTCTGTCCCCGGGAGATTACAGCGAAAAGGACCTGCGGGAATTCCTCCAGGATCACGGCATAGTGTTCGGACTGCGCAAGGAGGGGATAAGTGAAATCTTCGAACAGGGCGTTTACGGCCAGGACGTGCTGATCGCCGAGGGTGT
>CAYLSM010000093.1:0-15891 GCA_964386505.1 uncultured Gemmatimonadales bacterium | reverse complement strand
GGGGCCAATGATTCATCGAACTCGGAGCGCGCCTCGCAGCCCACGCGGAACGGGTTGCCCGCCAGCACGCCCAGGGTCCCGTCCCCGGTGCAGTCAATGAACTGTGACCCCTCGACGGTCAGCGCCTCCTCGCGCCGCATGTCGTAGCACTGGACCGAGACGATCCGCCCGCTGCTGTCCTGACGGCAGCCGTTGAGCGCGGTGTTGAGCAGAAGGGTGAGGCCGGGCTGGTAGTAGGTTTTCTCCCAGAGGATCAGGTCCCACATCGCGGCGCTTCGCTGGGGGTTTCGCACCTGGTTGTCCAGACGCATCTCCTCCAGGCTGCCTGTCTCGCGGCTCTCCGGGATGCCGTGGGTGTTGGCCCCGCAGATATGCATCCGCACCTCGCTGGAGGAGTTGCCCCCCAGCACCGGACGGTCCTGGATCAGCACCACGCTGGCCCCGGCGCGGGCCGCGGCCAGGGCCGCGCACACACCGCTCATCCCGCCGCCGGCCACCACGACATCCGCCTGGAGAGTGCTTCCGGATTTCGCCGCACCGAGTGAGGACATCTGCGCCCGCGCGGGAAACGGTGCGGCCAGGGTGCCGCTAAGGCCGAGCGCACCGCCCGCCATCAGGAAATCCCGTCTTTGCATGAGAACAGCCCCTTTCCAGCCCGGGACGGGCTTGACCGCATATTTATCGCCGCTCGACGGATTGATATTTTGCAAATTATGGACGCTGGTTATATTTTGAGCACAATCTCGACAAACTCACCCGCAGCCTGGAGAGAGAGCATGTCCATTTTCGGCTTCATTTTCATCCTGATCATCGCCGCGATCTGCGGCGGGATCGGCCAGGCGATAGCCGGCTACTCGCTGGGCGGCTGCCTGGTCTCGGCGGCCGTGGGCCTGATCGGCGCGCTGCTGGGCACCTGGCTTGCCCGGGCGAGCCACCTGCCGCTTCTTTTCAGCCTGCCCATGGGCGAGGACCGTTTCCCGGTGGTCTGGGCGATCCTGGGCTCGGCGCTGTTCAGCCTGGTGGTGGGTTTCATCTCCCGCGGCCGCCGCGACCGCCACTGAGGCCGTGGGATACCCTGGTCACTGCTTCGGGAGCTCGAACCCCAGCCGCCGGGCGAACGCCTCCGGGTCACTCGGGCTTAGGTAGATGTCCAGACCCCGGTTGCGTTTCAGGCGCAGGCAGTTGGTATAGCGGTTGCAGAACCCGCGCGATTCGAAAGTGATGCCGAGGCCTTTCTTGTTGAGCACCACCTTGACCCGCTCCACAGCCTGTATCTCATCCAGCGTCATCCTGATGCGGAACGGGCCGCTGCGCAGAAACAGCTCTTTGTCCCGCAGGCGGTAGCGCGTGCTGAAAACGCAGAACAGCATGAACGCGCCATATGCCAGAACCACTGTCAGGATTAGCTGATACCAAAGATGGTTGCCCTCGAAAGTCTTCCCCTTGACCAGCACCACGCTCTCAAGGGCGGCGGTGCTCACTCCGATGAAACCGAGCAGCCCCCAGCCCGGCGAGGGACGGTCCTCGAACGGGACAGCCGGATCGTAATCCATTTCGCCCCCTGTCAGAAAGCGATTGTCACACCCACCGGCTCCGCGCCCGGCGCCTCCAGGCTGAGGAGCCCGCTGTCCGGGTCATACTCGAAAGCCACGCTCGCCCCGGCCGCGGTGGCCGCCGAGACGGGCTTTTTCTGGCTGTAGAAAGCGATTTTCCCACCGGAAAGCATTTCGGCGGCGTAGGTAGTCTGGTCCTTCCAGCCGCAACTGGTGAAAATTCCTGCGCTGTTGTACATGTCAGTCCGTCCGAGCGGGGCGACACCTTTATCCACCTTCGCCACGGTACAGATTTCAAACCCACGCGGCCCCAGTTCCAGCGGCCAGAACTCGCCCGGCTTGCGCAGAGCCAGTTTACCAGCGCCGAACGACCAGACCGCGCAGTCGCAGTCCGCGGGCAGGCCGGGGATCAGGGACACACCCAGGCTGTCGTGGACCGTGACCGCGTTCAGGCTGTCGTAGCGGCAGTTCCAGGCCCCCAGGACCCAGGCGCCGCAGCGGTTGCGGTTGAACACTTTCAGGGCCACGTCCTCGCGCTGCGGGTCGCGGAACAGGACATCCGCCGTGGGCAGGGCCGGCTCGGGGCAGCGGAGCACCCGTCCGTCCGGCAAACAGAGCCGGGCCAGGATGGCGAAATTCTGCTCGCCGGGACGGTCGGACAGGTAGACCGGGCCGCCCGAAAGAGCGCGGGCCGAGGCATGGAAGGCGCCCCACTCGTGGCCGGACTGGAACATGTCCCAGTCTGGAAGACCGAGCTGGCCTGTCATCAGGTCGTTGAAAGCATTGGTTGTCAGGTGCGCGCCGTGGCTTTCCGGCTGGTCCGGGAAAAAGTCATCCGAGTTGCGGATCACGCTGGAGGTGAGGTTCATGAACAGCTCATCCGTGCCCTGGCCCATGCAGTTGATCAGGTTGCCGACCCCGAACAGGCTGTCCACCGAGGCTTCCAGGGCACGCTTGTAGGCCTCCATCACCTCGGTCATGGGCCCCAGGCCGTAGGTCATGAACTCCAGGTGCGACTGGTTGTCCACCTTGAGGCCGGTCACGCCCTGGCTGGCCATCCAGCCGTGATAGGCGGCGTAGAAAGCCCGGATATCCTGGGGCACTACCACGCTGTAATGCCTGGGGACATTAAGGAGCATGGTCGGGTTCAGCGGGCGGTTCGACTTGCCGACAGAATTCCAGGTTCGGAACGGCTTCATTTCCGCGGCCGCGGTGTCAATCCCGTTCCAGTAGCCCTGCATGGTCTGCCAGACCAGGAAATCGCCCACCCCGTAAGTGTCGCGCGCGGCTGACACGGTGGCGGCGAGGCCCTGCGGGAATTTCACGCTGTCCACGCCCAGGCCGAACAGGACAGCCCCCCCGTCGGAGGACCTCAGCTCGCGTATCTGCTGCCAGCCGTCATCCAGCACCAGCCATCCCAGGTGCACCCCGCCGTCCTTGAACGATTTCAGGCCGTCCAGCACTCCTTGGTGCGTGACCTCGTGATAGAACGAGTTCCAGGTGCACCAGCCCAGGCTTTCGGTCCAGCGGGGCAGGGTCTTCTCCGTGCGCAGCCGTCCCTTGCCCATGGCGTGCACCGCTGTGGCGAACGCGCTGTCGAGCATGGCGTAGGGATCATCCCCCAGGGCGACATAGGCCCCGCGCAGCGCCACACCCGCCTGTCCCTCCGGCAGATTGTTGTCCGCGGTGAGCATCAGGGCGCCCTCTGCCCCTCCGGCGTTCATCCGGTAGCCCTGGTCTATCAGCGGCAGCAGCAGCCCGATCCGGCCATCCGCGCAGCGCCAGAGCAGAAACTGCACCTCGGTGGGAAGTTCGGATTCACTGGAGCCGATAGCTGGCCTCATCCACCAGGCCTTCATACGGTACAGGGCGGTGAACCGCTCCAGGCCCGCGAGGTGCATCCCGGTCCAGCAATAATAGCCGTTGTCGCTCTGTCCGGTGGTCAGGCTCAGAAACGCCCCGCAGGCAGTGTTGCCGTCCTGCTCCAGGCCCACTCCGACGGGAAGGCCGCTCAGCACGGGACGGCCCTCCAGGCTCAGCACGCCGTCCGCCACGCTCCAGGGAGCCTGGCCGGACCGCTTGCCAGCGGTGGAACACGCGCATGACACGAGCGAGAGGAACAGGACCGCAGACAGGCAGGCTTTAAGCATGGCGCAGGCTCCGGGAATCACTGTTTCTTGATTATCACGTACTGCTCGGGAAGGTTGAAAGTCAACACGCGGCCGGTGAAAAAAGTCCAGCCGATCCGGCCGTCGTAGATCATGTTCGGGGCGAATCCCACCGGAGCGTTGTCCAGGCCCACTCCGTTGGCAAAGGTCAGGGCGATGAACTCCAGAGTGCCGCTCCAGGCGATCTCGCGGTTACCCTTTTCGTCTATCCCCACCCACTGCTGCGGCTTGATTACCTTGAGCAGCTTGAGGAAACGTTCATCGAACGTGGTGGCGGCCCCGGTGTCGAACAGGCACTCCAGGTTCCGGTCCACCGGGGCGGAGACATCGAAAAACACCAGCAGGCCCTTGCCGCGGTCGTCCAAGGTCCTGACCGGCACTATCTCGCCCTCGTTCAAGCGGCTGCGCAGCGAAAGGCTATCCTCGAAAACCATCTGCCGGGCGGAGAAATCCAGGGTCACAACCCGGTTGCGGAAGAAGGCCGCGGACAGGATTCCATCCACGCCGCTGCTGTCGAGCATGTCCCAGGCTGTCACTGACGGGGCCACCTGCACGGCCGGCCCCACGCCGAGCGAGAGTATCTCGAAAAGCGGGCGCTCCTGACGGGTGCCATCCGCCTGGAAACTGACATAGCGGCCCTGTTCGATGGCCTGGAGCTTGCGCAGGGCGCGGTAGGAAATCGCATGACAACCCGCCCCGGTGTCCAGGATAAACCTGGCCTTGAGCGTATCACCGAGCAGGCCCTGGACGATGATTGTACCGTGGCTGGTGAACTCCAGCGGCACGGCCTGGAGGGCGCGGCTCTGGGCCAGGGCGAACCCGCTGCCCAGGAACAGCAGCAGAGCGGCCAGGGAGATAGTACTTATCGGCTTCGGACGCATCGCCTCTTTCTCCTGTCGTTTTCCGGTCTTATCAGGGCATGATTTACGGTATATTCGCGCGCAGAAAGCGCGGAGCGCTCAGGGTGGAATATAAGCCGGCGGGCCGTTGGCGCAAGATTTCGGCGGAGTTTCAGGCCGGAGTGCGGCCGGCCCACTGGAAAGCCCGGGCCGGGTTGCCGTTCATGGTGATCACCGGGAATTCTTGCCAGAGCAGCGGTGCGAACCCCGCGAAAAGACTATCCAGCCAGGGGCGCTCGTGGTGGCGCAGCACCGCGCCCTCGGTCAGCTCGAACACCCCGCGCACACCGTAGCGGGCCAGTCCGCGCCCGTAGCGCTCAAGGTTGCGGGGGTCGGATTGCAGGAGGTAGTCGCTGACGTAGAACAGCCCGCCGGGACGCAGCACACGGGTCGCCTCAGCCACGATCTGCCGCTGACCGCTGTCGGTGGGCACGCAGGTGAGGACCGCGAACAGAAGGACACAGTCGAAACTGTGGTCATCGAACGGCAGACGCCCGCCCTCAAGCCGCCTGTAGTCCGGGCCCGGGCACTCGGTCCGGGCGCGTTCGAGCATGGCCGGGGAGGGGTCCACACCGCTCAGGCGGGTGTAGCCGAGCGCGGCCAGACAGCCGAGAACGCGTCCCCAGCCGCAGCCGTAATCCAGCACCGCGGCTCCTGGCGCAAGCTGCCCTTTAAGGAAAACCTCATCCAGCGGGTGGCTGAAAAATTTTCCCAGTGCCGCGCCATTCCAGTACTCCACCTGGCAGGACAGGTCCGGCCCTGCAATGCGGGAACGGGTCTCTTCAGTCTCCATCTTACTCCCCAAAAGAACCGGGGGACGCAAGGCTATGCGCCTGACGCCCCCCGGTGGTTCAAACTCTCCCCTGTTCTCAGCGGTAGGTCACCAGGCTCTGGAGCTGCGGCACACCCTCGCCGCCGATTTTCCTTATCTCCAACTGGTGCTCCCCGTCCTCCAGGTCATAGTTCCAGAACAGCGGGGTGCGGCGGTCGTGGAACTGAGCCGAGAGAGTTACCTGCCCGATCTCCTTGCCGTCCACGAACACATGGCATTCGGCCAGACCGTTGTTGCCCTGCATGTTACCGTCCACCACGAACGCCCGTCCGGTGAACGTGGTGCGCCAGGACTTGGTCAGCACAGTGCCGCCCAGGGGCCGCTGCTCGGCCGGGGTCAGGCCCTCGAACGAGACTTCCAGGCTGTCCGGGGGCTCGGGCTTTTCACGGTTGATCACCCATGAGTTCTCCTGAACCGAGCCGCCGCCGCGGGTGACCAGTTCGGAGGCCAGACGGTAGTTGACCTCGTAGACCTGGTTCAGGCTGTAGTTGCAGTAGTCGAACTGTTTATCCTCGATACCCTCGAACCCGACTTTCCACTGTTCCGGGATCTTGCTGTAGCCCAGCAGAGTGCCCAGCACGCCGCCGGCGTTGGAGGGGTTGCAGTCAGAGTCCTGGCCGCAGCGGGTGGCTATCTCGATGGTCTTGCCGAAATCTCCGCCGCCATAGAGCAGGCCGATCACGATATAAGCCCCGTTCAGCTTGGCGTCGATGTTGTTGGGCCGCATCACGCCCTCGGGGCAGCCGACTTCCTCGGACCACTTTTTCTGCACCTCGTACCAGCAGGCTTTCCAGTCCTCCGGGTTCTCGCGCCACCAACCGATCACATCGCTGATGCAGCGGGCGTATCCGCTGGCCGGGGGCAGGCTGAGCAGGGCTTTCTCCACCACCTTTACAATATCCGACTCAATGAAAGCGTGCGAGTACATGGCCGCCACGAACATCCCGCCGTAAACCCCATCCCCGTAGTTCATGATATGGCCCACCCGGTCGCACAGCTTCACCGCCGTGGCCGGCATGGCCGGAGTGAGCAGGCCGATGAAATCGGCCTCGATCTGGAAATCGATGTCATCGGCGTGGGGGTTGTTCTTCCAGTATCCACTGGCCGGAGGCATCATCCCGTGCAGGATATTCCAGCGGCCGGCCTGGTTGGCGTGCCAGAGCTCGAAACCGGCGTTGGCGAACTTGAGTGCCAGGGCGTCCGAGGAGGCGTCCAGACCCAGGCTGTCGAACACGGCCAGGAATGAGAAATCCATGTACAGGTCGTCGTTGTTGAAATACTCCTCCAACTGCTTGGCGCTGTAACCCAGATTGACATAGTCCTGTATCCAGGCCCCCTCCCAGCGGAACTCGGTCGGCCCGCCGTAGCAGACTCCGATGGTCTGCCCGGCCCAGCCGCCGCGAATCTTGTCGCGCATCACCTTGGCGCTGATCCTCACCGTGGGTGATTCACTGCCGGAGCACCCGGCCAGCAGGACTGCGGTAAAGAGGAAGAGACCGGCACGACGGAGAAAATGACTGGACATGTTGGGGACTCCTCGACATGGATTTCACATCCGGACCGTCAGGGCGCCGGGATTCGACCGCGGCGCTCTGACGGTCGGTTTCGCGGGCGAATAAATGTTAACCTGTCATGAGCCAGGAAGCAAGACTGAATTGTAAAATAATTCCTTTCCAGACCCCAGAAGGCCGCACAAGCCGCTCCCGGAGGCGAAAACGTCGCCTCCATCAGGCGGCCGGGAGCGTTCCCGCACAATCCCTTTTCAATCCGAAAGCCCGTGTCTGGCGCCGCTCTCTTTCCCTGGGCCCAAGCCTCAGAAAGAGGCGGCAACCGTGATCCCGGCGATGAAACTGTCGGCGTGCGGTATGGACTTACGGAGGCGACGGTCCAGCCGACCGCAGTAGCCAAGCAGGGGTGTGAGCGAGAAATTCTCCCCCAGGGCCAGCGGCAGGCTGAGGCTTAGCTGAAGGTCGGTGAACGCGGCCCGGCCGGAGTTGTAGTAGTAGCGGTTGTGGCTGCCTGAGCCGTAACCCAGGGCCGCGCTGAACACCGGTCCGGAATCCTCGCCGCACCAGGGAAGGCGCGGGCTGCAGCCCAGTGACAGGTATTCGCCGTCCACCTCGCCCAGGTCACGGTAGAAACGCAGGCTGGGGTTGAGAGGCGAACTGTGCGACAAGCCCAGGTAGACCTCAGCGGTGGAGGTGATCCCGGTGTTGGGGAACGAGTAGTGGATCGCCCCGGCCTCCAGGTTGATAGCACCTTTCGAGCCGCACCAGCCCAGGGTCAGGTCCACCTCATTCAGACCGGCCTCGCCGTTCAGGTCGATATTGCCCCAAACGTCGAAGCTCACGCCGCGCCAGGCCAGGTTGGCCGAGGGTTGCAGCACCGGTTTGCCGGTCCCGGCTATTCCACGCCAGACATAGCGGTTGAGAGAAGAAGAGCGGACCGCGAGATTAAAGTCCCCTTCGGCCTGGACCTGGCCGCACCACATCAACAGACCTGATAAAGCCATGATGGAACATGTTCTGAAATACATTAAAACCTCCACGGTTAAATGACATTTCACGAATTACGTCACATAAAATCTACCATTCAACCGTTACAACACTGTTTCACGGGGATTAAATCCGTATTGAGAGTGTGTTAGCCATTGTTCCGCTTAAACGGATAACCGATATACCTGTTGACCGTCCCGGTCTATGGGCAACCGCAGTATTAATCAGTTCGTTTTTCACGTTTTGCTTACATCCACATGTTAATGTTGACAACCAGCTTATCTTTATCGAGGTACGGAAATTGCTCATTTAACATCAGTGGCGTTTCCGGCGTTGAGCTGACACCTGCCAAGGAGATTAAGTTAATGAAAGTTGAAAGCATTCTTTGTATCGGAGCGGGTTACGTGGGCGGGCCGACCATGGCCATGATCGCCGCCAAATGCCCGGATTGCAGGGTCACGGTGGCGGATATCAATGCCGGTAGAATAGCCGCCTGGCAAAGCGACAACCTTCCGATTTACGAGCCCGGGCTTCTCGAACTGGTCCGACAGTCGCGCGGCCGCAACCTCTTTTTTACCACAGATATCCGGAGCTGGATAAAAAGAGCCGATTTGATATTCGTCTCGGTTAACACTCCCACCAAGACGTTTGGTGAGGGGGAAGGGATGGCTGCCGACCTTCAGCACTGGGAAGCAACTGCCCGCTGCATCCTGGAGGCAGCAGAAAACGACAAGATCATTGTAGAAAAAAGTACTGTGCCGGTGCGGACCGCGCATGCGATGGAAAGGATTCTGAACGCCAACGACAAGGGCCTTCATTTCGAGGTGCTCTCCAATCCCGAGTTCCTGGCCGAGGGCACGGCCGTGGCCGATCTGGAGCGGCCGGACCGCGTGCTGATCGGCTCACGGCGCACCGAGGCCGGACTGGCTGCCCGGGAAGCACTGGCCGAGGTGTACGCGCAGTGGGTGCCCCGCGAAAGGATAATCACCAGTAACATCTGGAGCGCTGAGCTTTCAAAGCTGACAGCCAACGCTTTCCTGGCTCAACGCATCTCCTCGATCAACAGCATCTCAGCCCTGTGCGAGAAGACCCAGGCCGACATCGAGGAGGTGGCGCGCGCGGTGGGAGCGGACAACAGGATCGGTCCCCGTTTCCTGCGCTCGAGCGTAGGTTTCGGAGGTTCCTGTTTCCGCAAGGACATTCTGAACCTGGTCTATATCTGCCGCTATTACAGTTTGAACGAGGTGGCTGAATACTGGGAGCATGTGGTGCGGCTGAACGAGTACCAGCAGGAGCGTTTTATCCTGAAAATGCTGGAGGCGATGTTCAACACGTTGTCAGGCAAGCGGATTGCGCTGTTCGGGTTTGCCTTCAAGAAAGACACCGGCGACACCCGTGAATCGCCGTCGATATACATAGCCGCCAAGCTGCTGGCCGAGCGTGCGGTTCTGGCGATCACGGACCCTCAGGCCCTGGACAACGCCCGTCAGGACCTGAAAGAATACACCGAGGGGATTAATTTCTGTCCCGATCCTTACGAAGCCGCGGCAGGAGCGCACGCTATCGCCGTGCTTACGGAATGGGACCTGTACCATGATCTCGATTATGGCCGAATATTCAGGTCCATGCAGAAACCGGCCTTCGTGTTCGACGGGCGCAATATCCTGGACCACGAGGCGCTGTACGGGCTGGGATTCAATGTCTATCCCACCGGCAAACCGCCGCTGACGCATTTTTAGGAATTGATCCACAAATCAAAAAACGGGAGGTCTGAGAGCATACTCAGACCTCTTTTTGTTGTTCATTCCCGTTTATAGTTTCACCATCCTTTTATATCTGTTGCTCGCGGACAATTAATATCGCTCGAATTGTGTGCTAAGGAATACCTCCCCGCGCACAATGTCCACAGATGAGAACGCGTGTCTTTGTTTATCTAAACACAAAGACTATTGACACAACAAGAGACAAGTTTTATTTTATGTTTCAGCCAAGAACATAAAAAGAGAAAAGGGAAATGCACTTACACGTTCGCGACGTCGCCCGGATACTGAGCGTCTCCGAGAAGACAGTCTACCGCTGGATCAGCCAGGGAGCCATCCCAGCTTACCGTGTTCAGGATCAGTACAGGATTCACCGTGCTGAGCTGCTGGAATGGGTAACCCAGCGCAAAATCAAGGTCACCGAGGAGATTTTCCAGGAACCGGAGGCAGCCGGTGAACAGCCCGGCCTGGCGCCGGCGCTGGAAGCCGGCGGCGTTTTCTACCGGGTTGACGGACGCGACCGGGATTCCGTGCTGCGCGAGGTTGTCAACTCGATGCGCCTGCCGGATGGGGTCGACCGGGAATTCCTGTATCAGATAATCCTGGCCCGGGAAAACATGTGCTCCACAGCCGTCGGCGACGGAATCGCCATTCCGCATCCCAGGAGCCCGATGGTCCTGCACGTGGCCCGTCCCTCGATCACTCTGTGTTTTCTGGAGCACCCGATCGATTTCGGCGCCATGGACATGCAGCCGGTGCGCGTGCTTTTCACCCTTGTCAGTCCCACAGTTCGCGGCCATCTGGCGATGCTTTCCCGCCTCTCCTTTGCGATCCACGATCAGAGTTTCAGACAGGTGATCATTACTCCCGGCACCCGGGAGGAAATTCTCCGTGAATCACGGAGAGTGGACGGAATGCTGGATAAACGGGCGCCTGCCGGCGAGAAACGGAATGTTGTGTAAGTGATTGGCTTAATTGTCGGATCTCTTTCGTTTCTGCTTGCCGGCGGTATTCTGGCGCTGCTTTTCAGCCGTTCCAGATTCTGGTCTTCGTTTTTTGGTGTGACCGGCGCAGTGCTGGGCAGCCTGTCCGGTCTGGCCGGCTCGATCCAGGCCATAGCTGACGGTGGATTCTGGAATTACCGTCTGGGCTGGTCACTTCCCGGCGGAGCGCTTAATTTAGGGATGGACCCGCTTTCTGCGTTCTTTCTTCTCGCCCTGTTTTTACTCACCGGATTGACTTCCATTTTCGGCCACGGATACCTGGCCGCCCATACCGGTCACAGAAGTCCGGGCATTTCCTGGTTCTTTTTCAATCTGCTGGCCGCCAGCATGGCATTCGTGTTCATGTCGCGCAACGCCATTCTGTTCCTGGTCGCCTGGGAAGTCATGGCCGTAAGTTCTTTCTTTCTTGTCACCACCGAGCACGAAAAACCTCAGGTGCGCGGTGCGGGATTTTCCTATCTTATAGCAACCCATCTTGGAACGGCTTTCCTTCTGCTGTTTTTTGTCATTCTGGCAGCGCAGACCGGCTCATTCGATTTTGGGAGCCGCGCCGCGGCCGGAGTTACGAGCAGCGGTCTGCTTTTCACTCTTGCCCTGATAGGCTTTGGTTCCAAAGCCGGTATCGTTCCTTTCCATGTCTGGCTACCCGAGGCGCATCCCGCGGCACCCAGCCATGTTTCGGCGCTGATGTCGGGAGTGATGATCAAGACCGGTATTTACGGCCTGTTGCGCGCGATTATCCTTCTTGGTCCGCCGCCTGCCTGGTGGGGCTGGTGCCTGGTGGTGATCGGTCTGAGTTCGGGTTTTATCGGTGTGCTGTTCGCCCTGGCCCAGAACGACTTGAAACGCCTTCTGGCCTACAGCAGCGTGGAGAATGTCGGCATTGTTCTTCTTGGCCTGGGCCTGGGCCTTCTGGGCCTGCAGGCAGGTGCAATCCCGCTGGCGGCCGCAGGTTTTGCCGGAGCGCTGTTTCATGTGTTGAACCACGCTGTTTTCAAAGGGCTGCTGTTCATGAATGCAGGAACTGTGCTGCAGGCCACCGGAAGACAGGGTATGGACAGCCTGGGCGGTCTGTACAGGCGGATGCCCTGGACCGGATTGAGCTTTCTTGCCGGGGCAGCGGCCATATCGGGGCTGCCGCCGCTTAATGGCTTTATCAGCGAGTTTCTTATTTTCCGTGGGGGCCTCTCCGGTGTGATGCTCCCTCTCGGGAGTGTCACGGTTCCGGCGTTGATCGTGATCGGCGGGCTGGGCCTGGTCGGTGGAATGGCTGCCGTCTGTTTCGCGAAGTTTTTCTGTGTCGTTTTTCTGGGCGAGCCGCGCAGTACGGGCTTCGATAGCGCTCACGATCCCGGCCCGGCAATGCTTCTGCCGATGCTGCTCCTGGCCGGTCTGTGTATCGGCCTGGCCCTGGCGGCTCCCTGGCTGTTACCTTTCCTGGGCCCGGTGATTTCTGTCCTGACTGGATTCGGACAGGCGGCTGTAAGCGACTCATTGGCAGATTACAGTGCTGCACTGGTCCACATAAGCGCGTTTTCGGGCGCAGTCCTTGTACTGTCCGCCGGTATTTTCATCGTGCGGCGGTGGCTGCTGACCCGGAAAAAAGTCGATTCGGCGGTAACCTGGGACTGTGGTTATTCAGCGCCCGCGCCGCGTATGCAATACACCGGCTCGTCCTTTGTACGCCCTCTCACCGTTCTGTTCCAGTCTTTGCTGGCCGGGCGCAGCGAGTACACAGCGCCGGATGGGATATTCCCCCAAAAACCGGGCCGTCTTGTCACGTATATCCCTGAACTGTTCCGCGAATATTTCTACGATCCGCTGTTCCGCCTGATCAGCCGGACAGCGGGACGGTTCCTCTGGCTTCAGCATGGGAACATTCATCTTTACATCCTCTATATCGCGGCCACTCTGTTTATCCTGCTGATCTGGAAACTGGGGGTGGGCCTGTGAGAGTGAGCGGCATTGTCAGCCTTTCCATGGCCTTGTTTTTCAGCCCTCTGCTGATTGGCGTAATCAACCGGGTCAAAGCCTTTTTCGCCGGACGGAGGGGCTTGCCTCTGCTGCAGCCTTATCGCGACCTGGCGAAACTGTTCCGCAAGGGCGCGGTCTACAGCCACACCTCCACCTGGATCCTGCGCGCAGGACCGGCCGCGGGCCTGGCCTGCATACTGGCGGCCGCAGCCCTGACTCCGTTCGGCGGCCGCGCCCTGCTCGGTTTCGACGGCGACATGATACTGTTCGCCGGGCTACTCGCGCTGATGCGGTTCAGCACCGTGCTCGCGGCGATGGACACCGGCTCAAGTTTCGAGGGGATGGGGGCCAGCCGGGAAATGCTTTTTTCCGTGCTGGCCGAACCGGCGCTCCTGCTTGGCCTGACTGTGCTGGCCGCCGGGACGGGATGTCTTTCACTTGGTTCGATATACAATCGGCTGGGAATGGAGTTATGGCTACAAGCCGCCCCGGCGCTGGTTCTGACAGTGCTGGCCTTTTCCGTAGTCTTTCTGACTGAAAACGCGCGCATCCCTGTCGATGATCCCAACACACACCTTGAACTGACAATGATCCACGAGGTAATGGTTCTGGATCACTCCGGCCCCGATCTGGGGATCATACAGTATGCCGCCGCGCTCAAGCTCTGGGTGCTGGGAGTCCTGATAGTGGGCATACTGGCGCCGCTGCACAGCGGGATGATATGGCTGGACTGCCTGGTCTCTTTTGGCGGCTTGATTCTGCTGGCTGTGGGAGTTGGAGTTGTCGAATCCTCCATGGCCAGGCTGCGCCTGATAAACGTTCCCCGTCTTCTGCTGGGAGCGATTGTTTTCAACGTTCTCGCGCTGATTCTGATTCTGAAGTAAGAGGCGTCTGTCATGCTTGTTCTGCTCGATTCTGTCATTGTGCTGATCGTGGTGACCAACCTTCTCCTGCTGTCCTCGAGCCGGCTGAACTACTGTATCCGCATAGTCGCGTTCCAGGGGGGGCTGGTGGGCTTCCTTCCGCTGCTTCTGCACTTCAACGAAATGGCGGTGCAGGTGCTTCTGATATCACTGGCCGGGATAGTGCTCAAACTGTTCGTATTCCCCTGGCTACTGCTGCGTGCGATGCGTGGCGCGGATGTCTGGCGTGAAATAGAGCCCTACGTGGGCTATTCACTGTCTCTGCTGGCAGGCGTGGGTATGCTGATCGCCGCGTTCTGGATCGGCGCCAGGCTGCCCCTGACTGTCCCAGGTCTTCAGCCCTCCGTGCTGCCCATGGCTTTCTTCAGCATCTTCGCCGGTCTTTTCCTGCTGATAAGCCGACGGAAAGCCCTGACCCAGGTGCTGGGCTATCTGGTGATGGAAAACGGGATCTACATTTTCGGAGCTGTAGTTGTTGTCGAGGCCCCGTTGATGGTCGAACTGGGTATTCTGCTGGATGTGTTCATGCTCGTCTTTGTCCTGGGCATCATTCTGTTTCATATCAGCCGTGATTTCGAACATCTGGACATTGACCGTCTCAATGCGCTTAAAGACTGGGATGGCGAAAATGCTCCGGCCGATCACGAACCGGCCAGAATTCTGGAAAGCTGAATCATGTTGATTGCCTTCTTTATGTTGCCGGCCCTGGCAGGACTGCTGGCTCTTGTCATACACAGCGATGCACTGCGGCGCACGCTTCTGCTGACAGTTGCAGGCAGCCATCTTGCGTTGACCGCAACAGCCTGGTACAAGCCTCCGGCATACTCGCCGGTCGAGTACCTGGGTCTGGATCCGCTGGGCCTGCTGTTTCTCAGCATCCTGAGTATACTCTTTTTCTTTTCGTCCATTTACGCCAACGGGTACCTAAAGAGAGAAAGTGCTTCGTATCAGCCCGAAATATTCGAGGGCACATTTTTCGCACGCTCTCAGGAAGCCGTGTTCACCTGCTGCCTGATGGAATTCCTGGCCACTATGTCCCTGGTGACACTCTGCCAGCATTTCGGCCTTCTCTGGGTGGCGGTGGAGGCGACCACGCTGGTAAGCGCGCCTCTGATATATTATCACCGCAATCATCGCTCGCTCGAGGCGACATGGAAGTATCTGATTCTCTGCTCGGTAGGCATCGCCATCGCCCTTCTCGGGAATTTCTTCCTGGCGGTGGCGGCCACTGGCCATGGCGGGCATGAGACGCCGCTGGTGCTGAGACAACTGGTGCTGAGGGCCGGGCAGTTGCATTCCCAGTGGCTGAAAGGCGCTTTTCTGCTTCTTCTGGTGGGTTATGGAACCAAGATTGGCCTGGCCCCGATGCACTCCTGGCTGCCCGATGCGCACAGCGAATCGCCATCGTTCGTTTCAATGCTCCTCTCGGGCGCACTCCTGAATTGTGCTTTCCTGGGCCTTCTGCGCATCTTCCAGGTATGCGAAGCCGCCGGTCTGGGAAAGTTTGCCCGCGACCTCCTGGTTCTTTTCGGCTTCGTTTCTCTGGCAACAGCCGCGGTATTCATCATACGACAGACTGATTACAAGCGTATGCTGGCTTATTCCAGCGTGGAACATATGGGAATCCTGTGCCTCGGCGTAGGGTTCGGGGGCGTGGGAGTGTTCGGAGCGCTGTTGCACGCGGTAAACCATTCTCTCACCAAGGGCATGCTTTTTCTTGTGGCTGGCAATCTCCTGAGCGCATACCGCACCCGCAACATAAGCGAAGTAAAAGGAGTCCTGAATGTACTGCCTGTTTCCGGGGCCTTGTGGCTGGCCGGATTCCTGGCAATCACCGGGACCCCGCCATTCGGTCTGTTCATCAGCGAATTCACTATCCTTCGCTCTCTGGTTCACGCGGGCAGCCTGACTGCGGCAGCCTGTTTCCTGCTCCTGCTGGGGATAATATTTGCCGGTATGGCCAATATCATGCTTAACATGGCGCAGGGTAAAAGCGAGCTTGAAATGTCCCCCGCCTTGCGGGTAGAAGCGGCCAGGTCCGTGATCCCGCCGCTGTGCCTGGGAGCGCTGACATTGATACTGGGTCTGTATCATCCTGCCCTGCTTGTGGAGAAACTTCGACAGGCGGCCAGTCTGCTGGGAGGGTTCTGATGAGCTTTGCAGACTGTGTGAGGCTGATGAACGGTCAGGCTGTCGCCAGCTCTTCTATCCCGGAAAACGGGATAGAGGATTTCCGCGAGGCGGTGCTGGTGGATATCGAAAGCGGGGCGCATCTCAGCGCCT
>CAYLSM010000092.1:0-15940 GCA_964386505.1 uncultured Gemmatimonadales bacterium | reverse complement strand
GTGGAGAACCAGAACCTGCTGTTTTTCCGACAGAAAGACCGTTTCGAGGCCAGCTACGAGGCGTTTCTGAGCATGCGCGACACCGAATCGGGCCACATGCTCCGCGGACTGTGGGACAAGGACCTGCAGGTGCCCAGCTACGACGAGACCACGCTCGAGGCGAATTTCGACCCCCTCCAGACCGAGATGAACGTGCTGCCCGGCAAGTACGAGGGCTTCGCCGAGGTGAAGGACCTCAACGCCCACACCTACGGCAACGGACGGGTCTCGGTCAATGTGCCCAACCTGTCGGAAAAGCTGCCCAAGCTGAGCACGCCGTTTTTCTACGAACCCGGGATGCGCGCCGATTCGGTGGTCGATACGCACCTGGAAATATCCGCCCTCAAGGGCGCTTCCTTGCAATATGCCTCGGGCCAGCCTATATTCCTGCTGGTCGAGGTCTACGCCGATTCCACCCGTCCGCCCGAGGGCTGGAAACTGACCGCCGAGGTGGTCAAGGCCCTGATGGTCTTTCCACGGGTGGAGGTGCCCCTGGCCGACGGCGTGCTGACTCAGCGCAAGCTGATCCGGCTGCCCTCGCAGACTCTCGGCCTGGGCAGCTACGAGGTGGATGTCTACCTGCGGGACTCCAAAAACCAGTCGCTGGCCCGAGCCACCAGTTTCACGTTCCGCATAGTCAAATCGGCGAGTTGGGTCAGTGAGAACTACTCGCAGGAGATACGCTACCTCAAGTACCTGGCCAGCGAGACCGAGCTGAAGGAGCTGATGGCCGTGCCCGATGCCCAGCGCCAGGCCGCGCTGGACGCGTTCTGGCAGAAAATGGACCCGGTGCCGGCCACGGCGGTCAACGAGCTGAAAGTCCAGTATTTCGAGCGGATCGACTACGCCAACCGTCATTTCAGCACCGATCAGCGCGAGGGCTGGGAGACGAACATGGGCGAGGTATATATCCTGCTCGGCCCGCCCACCGAGATCTTCGGCAGCCGTCTGAACCAGATCTGGGTCTACGAGGTGGAGAACCTGGTGCTGTATTTCTTCAATCAGAACCTGCGCAACCGCGAGGAATTTGACCATTATGTCCGTGAGCGCCGCTGGTGGCGCAACTGAACGGTTTTGACAGATAACATCGACCACTCATTTTCCATGGAGCGATCAGACAATGAATCAGCCACGTTCGGGACGCCATCTGGTTTTCTGGCTGTTGCTTGGCGCCGCAGCCCTGCTCGCCGCCGGTTGCGGGGGAGCGAAAGAGAAGAAGGAGGAGGCCCCGGCAGCAGGAGCGGCCGCCGGCTCCGGCGCTGCGGTGGCGGTGCTGCCGTCGGACGGTGCGGTGGAGGGCTGGACCCGCAGCGGCGAACCCCGCGTGTTCAAAGCCGAAAACCTCTGGGAGTACATCGACGGTGGAGCGGAGGGATATTTAATCTATAATTTCCAGGAGGTCGCCACCGCCGATTACCAGGGCCCGGATGGCCTTCAGGCCGTGGTGGATGTCTACCGCATGGCGGACCGGATGTGCGGCTTCGGCATCTATTCCTCCGAGCGTCCTTACGAGGCCCAGTACAACCAGATCGGCTGTCAGGGCTATTTTACCGGCAACGCGCTCAATTTCTGGCAGGGCTCCTATTACGTGAAAGTCACCTCATTCAAGGAGGGTGACGCGGTGGAGCCGGCCCTGCGCAAGCTGGCCGAGGCCGCCCGGGCCGCCATTCCGGACAAGGCCGAGGTGCCGTCCGAGCTGGCGGTGTTCCCGGCCGATCACCAGATTCCCAACACCGTGCGCTACATGGCCCGCGATGTCCTGGGCCAGAGTGATCTGAAAAACGGGTTCACCGCCGAGTACAAGGACGGCGACACCGAGTACAAGCTGTTTTTCATACTGCACGACTCGGTCGAGCAGGCCCAGAAGAGCTACGAGTCCTACAAGACTTTCATGAGCAAGTACGCCAAGGACCTGGAGGACCACAGCGACGAGGAAGTGCCGTGGTTCTCGGCCAAGGACCCTTACTACGAGAAGGTTCTGGTCATGCAGGCCGGCAAGACCATGCTCGGCGCGCTGGGGCTTCAGGATGCCGAACGGGTCAACGACTACCTCGGACAAATGCAGCAGAAGCTGGCCGCTCTGGGACGCATCTGACCGGGAGTCCGGATGGAAGAAGAGTATCTGGCCAAGTACGCGCCGAAACCCGAGGAGCCAGTACAGCCGAGGCGGTCTTTCTTCGGCAACAGCCCCACCGTGCGCTATGGCCTGATCGTCGTGGCCATGACGATGCTTTTCCTGCATTTCTACAAGGCGATGTACGAGGGAAAGCACCTGCGCGGCCCGATAGACGATTTCTATCGGAAAAAATACTCCAACATGACTGTCCTGTACCCCACCGGAGGCGAGCGGGCCGCGGACAGTCTGGTGGAGGCCTATGCCCGCA
The DNA here is from genome assembly GCA_964386505.1 of uncultured Gemmatimonadales bacterium. GTDB lineage: Bacteria > Gemmatimonadota > Glassbacteria > GWA2-58-10 > GWA2-58-10 > JAJFUG01. The sequence goes on along the minus strand of CAYLSM010000092.1, from coordinate 13,517 downwards.
AGGTGGCCGCCGGCCTGGAGAAAAAATTATCGACCCGCATCCCGGTCCAGGCCGACCGCGAGGCCAACGACCGCACACGCAAGCGCAAATCCCTTCTGCTCTACGGTCCGGTGGAGGACAACCGCCTTCTGCGCCGCATCCAGGATGACCTTCCGATCCGCTTCCGCGACGGGCGTGTCTGCCGGGCGGACGGCTCGGTGATCGACCGGACCGACTGGCGGCTGGTGTTTGTCGCGCCCAATCCCTACAACAACACCCAGTACGTGCTGGTCTACACAGCGGCCTCGCCCGAGCTGCTCGTGGGGATAAACTACGTGGGCAATCCGAACTACGTGCCCCACGACACCACGGACTATGTCCTGGCGGCCGGCGACAGCATTCTGGCCTCCGGTTTCTTCGACAAGGACAGCACCCGCGGCACCTGGAGCCTGCCGGCCGGGGCGTTCGGCACGGTCGGGCGCTGAAGCCGGGCCGCGTGCGGAGAACCTCTCACCCTCACCCCCATGACCGGAACGCCCCGATGAGACTGTTCCGCCTACCGTTTGTTCTGGCCGCACTGTTTGCGCTGCATGTGGCAGGCTGTGGCGGAAGCGGCCGCGGCCCCGGCGAGGCGGGGGTGTTCCGTTTCCGTATCCCCGGCGATCCCGTATCCCTCGACCCCATCCACAGCGTGGACCTGGTCTCCCAGACCGTGGTCAACAACCTGTTCGACCCGCTGGTCCGTCTGGATGCGGTCAGCGGCGAGGTCGTCCCCTGCCTGGCTCGGAGCTGGGAGCCGCTGGATTCGGCCGGGCTGGCCTACCGTTTCCACCTGCACGGCGACAGGCTGTTTCACAACGGCCGCGCGGTGACCGCGGCGGATGTGCGCTACTCGTTCGAGCGCCTGCTCGACCCGCGCTCGGCCAGCGAGCGTCCCTGGGTCCTCACCCCGATCCTGGGAGCGGAGCGTTTCCGTGCCGGTGGTGCGCCGGATGTGGAGGGGATAGCCGTCGAGGACGACAGCACGCTGGTGCTGCGCCTGGAGCGCCCCTGGGCGCCGTTCCTGGCTCAGCTCACCATGAGCGGGGCGAGCATCGTGCCGCGCGAGGAGGTGGAACGCCTGGGCGCGGAGCGTTTCGGACAGGAGCCGGTGGGCAGCGGGCCGTTCCGTTTCTTGGGCTGGCAGCACGACAGTTGGGTGCGCCTGGAGCGTTTCGAGGGCTATGTTCCCGGTCTGCCGGGCATCCACAGCCTCGAATTCCCGGTGGTGCCCAGCGTGTCCGTGGCCCTGGAAAAATTCGCCGCCGGTGAGCTGGACCTGTTGGAGCAGATCCCTCCCGGCCAGGTGGATCTGGCCCGGCGGCGTTTCGACGGGCAGTTGCATATCTGGCCGGGGCTGTCGGTGCGCTACATCGGGTTCAACCTGTCCCGAGAGCCGTTTCGCGGCAACCACGCCTTGCGGCTGGCTTTCAACTATGCCGTGAACAAGCGGGCGATCACCGAGGTGCTGAGCGAGGGCGTGGATGAGATTTCCACCGGGCCCTTGCCGCCCGGTCTGGCTGGCTGGGATTCCGAAGCGACGGGCTACCCGTTCGACCTGGAGAAAGCGCGCGCGCTGCTGGCCGAGGCCGGCTACCCGGAGGGTAACGGCCTGCCCGAGCTGACCCTGCTCTACAACAACGACCCCCAGGACCGCCGTGTCTGCGAGTTTGTCCAGGCCTGTCTGGCCGAGATCGGGGTGAAAGTGCGGCTCAAGAGCCTGGAGTGGGCCGCGTTCCTGGCCGCGATACGCGCCGGGGAAAGCGACCTGTTCCGGGGAAGCTGGGTCGGCGATTTCCCGGATGCGCATAATTTCCTGTTCACCCTGTTCCACAGCTCAAACTGGGGTGACGCCGGGAACTACACACGCTACTCGAACTCGGGCGTGGACAGTCTTCTGACCCTGGCCCTGCGCTCCACCGATCAGGCGCAGCGCTCCGGGCTGTACCGCGAGGCCGAACGCCTGATCGTGGCGGATGTCCCCTGGATATTCACCTACCATCCCGGCCAGGTGGCCCTGGTGGGACCGCGCTGGCGCGGGATGACCTATCCCGTGGTCGGTATCTGGGCCGCCGAGCTCTGGCGGCTTCAACCGGTGGCGGCCGGGGAGGGGGGGCTGCGATGATCCGTTTCCTGCTGCGTCGGCTGCTGAGCCTCGTGCCGGTGGTGATCGGACTGGCGAGCCTGGTGTTTGTCCTGATGTACGTGGTGCCCGGCGACCCGGCGCGCCTGATGGCGGGCCAGCACGCGGATGAGCAGACCCTGGCCGCCCTGCGCCACAACCTGGGCCTCGACCGTCCGCTGCATGTCCGCTACGGCATGTTCCTGGCCGGACTGGTCAAGGGCGACCTGGGCTACAGTTACCGTCAGCGGCGGCCCGTGACCACCGTGCTGGCTGAGCGTTTTCCGGCCACGCTGCGCCTGGCCCTGGCCGCGCTCGCCATTGCCCTGGTCTTCGGGGTGGGCGCCGGAGTTCTGGCCGCGGTGCATCACGGCCGCGCGGCGGATTTCGTGGTGATGCTGCTCAGCCTGGGAGGTATCTCCACCCCGGTATTCTGGCTCGGGATGATGCTGATAGTGTTGTTCGCCGGAATCCTGGGCTGGCTGCCGGTAGGCGGCTACGGGGACGGCTCGCTGCGCTATCTGGTGCTGCCAGCGCTCAGCCTGAGCGCGATCAGCACCGGCTATTTCGCCCGGATCACCCGGGCCGCCCTTCTGGAGGTGCTGCGTTCCGACCATGTCCTGGCCGCGAGGGCGCGCGGGCTTTCCGAGGGCCGTATCCTCTGGTGTCACGCCCTGCGCGGGGCGGCGGTGCCTCTGGTCACGGTGATCGGGACAAATTTGGCCTCGCTGCTGGGCGGAGCGGTGGCCACGGAGACCGTGTTCGCCTGGCCGGGCGTGGGTCGGGCGATCTATGACGCGATCCTGGTGCGAGACCTTCCGGTGGTGGAGGGCGGAGTGATCCTGCTGGCCCTGCTGTTTGTCGGCTCCAATTTGTTGATCGATCTGCTATACGCATGGATAGACCCGCGTATCCGTATGGATGGACGCGGGCCGCGGGAGGCCGCCGGATGACGCAACGGACAAAAAGCCCCTGGAGCCTGCTATTCGGCGTTCTGGTGGTGCTGCTGCTTGTAGTTTCGGCCCTGGGTGCGGGCGTGCTCGCCCCATACAATCCCTACCGGGTGGATATAGAGCACGTGATGGCCGCTCCCAGCCTGGCGCATCCCTTCGGGACAGATTACCTGGGACGGGACGTGTTGAGCCGGGTGCTTTACGGGGGCAGGATTTCACTGGCCATCGGGCTGCTGGCCGTTGCGGTCTCAGGGGTGCTGGGCACGCTGATCGGGTCGCTGGCCGGCTACTTCGGCGGCTGGCTGGATGAGGTGTTGATGCGCCTGACCGACATAGTGCTGGCCTTTCCGACGGCCCTGTTCGCCCTGGCGGTGATGGCGATTTTCGAAAATCCCACTGTGACCACCATCTTTATCGTTCTTGGGCTGGTCGGCTGGGGCTCCATCGCACGTCTGGTGCGCGCCGAGGTGCTCTCAATCAAGGCGCGTGACTATGTCCTGGCCGCCCGGGCCGTGGGGGTGAGCCCGGCCGGTATCCTGTTGCGGCATATCCTGCCCAACACCGTGGGCACGCTGAGCGTGGCGCTCACCCTGGGTGTGGCCTCAAATATCCTGACCGAGGCCTGGCTCAGTTTCCTCGGTCTGGGGGCGCAACCGCCCCTGCCCAGTTGGGGCGCTATGATCACCGAGGGCCAGTTCTATCTGACCAGCCGTCCCTGGGTCTGCATCTTCCCCGGACTGGCGATCCTTGTCACCGTGCTGGGGTTCAACATGGCGGGCGACGGCCTTCGCGACCGTCTCGACCCGCGTCTGGGCCGTAAGTTGTGAGATTTGCTTCCAGGCTCAGAGCAGGAACCCGGCCACCCGTCCCAGGTCTTTCAGGTTGAAACGACGGCGCTTGCCGCCCAGACGGCTGGTGTTTTCCTGCTCCTCCACCAGCGGCGTGTGGATTTCCGGCGCTTCCGGGTGTTCGGCGGCTGTGGGCTGCGGTGCGAGCGGGTTAGCGACCGGCCGGCCGGCGGGACCTCCGGCAGCGGGTCGGATGAAGAAAAATCCGGTGCGGGCCATATCATCCTCCCTGATGATATTGGTGGCATTAAGCGGCTTCCTTTGCCGCGGTTATGGCAGCGCCGCCGGTTGCAGAATCGGCGGACGTATGTATATTATCGGTAAAAGAGGCTTCGACTTGAAGATAAACCGTCAAGGGGGCACGAGATGTTCCATGCAGTCCCGCTGATCGACAAGCTGATTGCTATCTACAGCTACCTTCTGCTGGCCCGGGTGGCTCTCTCCTGGTTCCGGGTCAACTACTACAACCCCTGGGTGCGCCTTCTGCTGCGTATCACCGACCCGTTCCTGGAGCCTTTCCGCGCGCTTATACCGCCGATGGGCGGGATCGATTTCTCACCCATCGTGGCTTTTCTGGTGCTGAACCTGATCCGCTCGCTGCTGATTCGTTTCCTGCTGGGCATGTGACCGCAAAGGCGGGAGCTTGGTGATATGAAAAGCCCCGTCCCGGTCTGAACCGGAGCGGGGCGTGGTGTTTGTCGGGGAAGGCTTGATCTCACTCGTACACCAGGGCCTTGATCGGGTCCTGGCGTGAGGCCCAGAGCGCTGGATACAGCGCGCCCAGGCCACCCACCAGCACTCCCAGCAGCACGCTGTTCACGAGCAGGCCGCTCGAGATTTCCACGGTGATGAGCTGGAATTTCCACTGGATGGCGTGACGGCTGAGCACGGCCAGGCTGATCCCCGCCAGGCTGCCCAGAACCGAGAGCAGAAGAGCCTCGCTCATGATAGTCATCAGGATGTAGCCGCGCGAGGCCCCCAGCGACTTGAGGATGCCGATCTCGCGGGTGCGTTCCACCACAGTGGTGTACATCGAGAGCAGGATCACCAGGGCGCTGATCACCAGGGCCGTGTAGTTGATCGCACGGATGAACTGGTTCAACGCCTCGATGTACTTGCCCATCGAGGCGGCGATGTTAGACATGAACTGGGTCTCCACACCCTTGATGCTCTGGGTGATACTGACGGAGACTTTCTCCACCAGCTCGGGCGAGCGCGCTGTCACGAAGAACAGGCTGACCCGGTCGGGCTGGCTGGTCAGTTCGGCCAGGGTCTGGTAGGGCAGGAAAATGCGGGTGCCCACCCCCGGCTGCACGATCCCCACGATGTGGAACTGACGGCCCAGCAGCTCCAGGCTGTCACCCACGGCCAGGCTCTCCAGGGCTGCGATGCGGCTGTCGATGAACATCTCGTCCGGGCCGGACAGCATCCGGCCTTCCAGGAACACCAGTTGACCGCCCAGGTCGCTGAATTTCTGCGGCTCGATGCCGAATATGTTGTACGGGGCGCTGCCGATGGTGGCTTTCCAGATCAGGACCGGGCTAACGGTCTTGACCCCGTCAATGGCCTCCAGCTGCTCGCCCAGCTTGTAGGGCAGCACGCCGGAGCCGAACAGCAGCGGGTTACTTCCGGTGCGGATAACCGTAATGTCGGCGCCGATGCCGCGGATGCGTTCGGTGAACTCGTTCAGCACGCCGTTGACCAGGCCCCAGAGCACGATGAACAGGCTGATCCCCACGGCCAGGGCCAGCACGCTGATTGAGCTGCGCATTTTGCGCTGCAACAGGTTGGAAAGTGCCAGACGGAACATTGAGCCGGGCCTGCGGTTCGAGGCAAAAAAAGCGGCGCTCCTGCGCCGGAACGGTAAAAAATATAATCTATCTTCCAACGTCTCGCGTGTCAATAATTAAGCCGCGCCAAGCGGCTTGCACAGCGGATAAGGGCAAGATTTGTTTGACTTTAGATAGCCCGGATGTTAGCTTGAATCGTAAAGTTGAACGTTTCGACGGCCCTGTTTTCCATCCCTTTTCCGCTCAAGTCGGGAGGCATTTAAGTGGGTGAGGACCTGCTCGGCCTGAAGAAGAACTGGACCGAGGCCCTGGACAGGCTCCAGGCCCCCCTGAGCGGGGAGCTTCTGGATGTGACGCGCCGGATGGAGCAGATCCTGCGCTCCGATTTCGAGCCGGTCAACCGGACCATCAACCATCTGTTCAGCCGCTCTGGCAAGATGATCCGCCCCACGCTCCTTCTCCTGGCCGCGGACCGGCGCCGCAGCGACTACAGCGCGCTGATCTCGCTGGCCGCAGCGGTGGAGATAATCCACACCGCCTCGCTGGTGCACGATGATTCCATTGACAGCTCCACCCACCGGCGCGGAGTGGAAACCCTCAATTCCAAGTGGAACCACAGGACAAGCGTAATCATCGGCGACTACCTCCTGGCTCAGGCTTTCGAGGTTCTGGCCGCTCTGGCCTCGCCGGATGTGATATGTGAGATGAGCGCCGCCTGCCGCTGCCTGGCCTTGGGCGAGATGCGCCAGATGGTGCTGGAGGGTAACCTGGCCGCCACGGAACAGGACTATTTCGATTTCATCCGCGAGAAAACCGCCAGCCTGTTCAGTGCCAGTTGCGCGGTGTCCGCGGTACTGGGCGATGGGAGCGACCTGGCCGCACTGCGGCGTTTCGGCGCGCTTTTCGGCACGATATTCCAGATCACCGATGACCTGCTGGATTATTCCGGCTATGCCGGCGAGACCGGCAAGCCCACCGGCCTGGACCTTCGCGAGAAGAAAATGACCCTGCCGCTCATTCACGCCTACACGGTGATGGACCCGGCCGAACGCACCGAACTGGCCCGGATTTTCGCTGCCGGAGGAATGCTGAATGAGGTCGCGGCGGCGCGGGTGGCCGAACTGGTGATCGACAACGGCGGGATCGATTACGCCATCGGACGGGTGGTGGAGCTGGCAGGCGAGGCAGCCCGTATGACCGAGGAATTTACGGACCCGCTGCGGGCCTCGAAGCTCAAAGAACTGGTGGAACTGATAGTTGAACGTGACCGGTAAATTCAAGGCCCGCCTGATCGCATTCCTGTTGCTGGTCGTGCTGATCGTTGGAGTACGCTACCTGGCCACGGGAGATGCCGCAGCCTCCCTGCCCGGCGAGCGGACTTTCTCGTTCGACAGCTTCACGATGGGTACGCTGTTGTCGGTGAAAATCCGCTCCAACGACAAGGCACAGGCCAACCGTCTGGCGGACCTGGCGCGGGATGAGATTGCGAGGCTGCACCGGGTGTTCGACCCGAAAGACCCGGCCAGCGAGTTGAGCCGTCTGAACGACGCCCGCGGAAGCAGTGAGCCGGTGGCCCTGAGCGAGGACATGGCCACGGTGCTTGCCGCAGCCATGCGCGTGCACACGGTCAGCGGAGGAGCGTTCGAGCCGGCGCTGGGCGATGTAAGCCGTCTCTGGGGTTTCAGCGAGGAGCGCCGCCGCGACCATCCGCCCGATTCGGCTCAGATAAGCTCGCTGCTGGGAGCCTCCTGTCTGAGCCGGGAGATCAGGCTCGCGCCGGACGGGAAAAGTGTAAGCCTGGGCGCCTGCACCGGGCGCCTCGACCTGGGGGCGATAGTCAAAGGCTACGCCGCGGACCGGGCGGTCCAGGTGCTGAAACGGGCCGGGGTGCGCAATGCCCTGATCGACCTGGGCGGCGAGATAGGCGTGCTGGGCGTGGGCTCGGATGGGGTTTCGTGGCGCGTGGGCGTGCAACACCCGCGCAAGCCTGACTGCCACCTGGGGGCGCTGAGCCTTCACGAGGGCCTCTCCGTGGCCACCTCCGGTGACTACGAGCGGTTTTTTATCGACAACGGTGTGCGCTATCACCATATACTGGACCCGTGCACCGGCTGGTCAGCCCGCAGCGGAGTGGTAAGCGTGACCGTGGTGACCGAGTACGGCCTGGAGGCGGACGCCATGTCCACCTCGGCTTTTATCCTTGGGCCGATCAAGGGCTTGGCGCTGCTGGAGTCCGAAAGGTGCGAGGGCCTGATGATCTATGTCGGGGAGGGCGGCACGGAGGACGGAAAGCTCCTCTGGAAAGCCACCAGCGGGTTCTCCCGCTACCTCCCGCAGCCGGACCTCGAGGGCCTGCCGCTGCCCTGAGAAAGAGGCGGGTGCTTAGGCCCGGGGGGAAGAATTAAATGCACGGTGCGTTCAAACTGCCGCCGCTGTTCACTCTGATCGATCTGCTGCTGGTGCTGGTCGTGGTGGTCTTTTCCGCCGGCTTCTACCGTCACGGCGGCCCGGGCGCTGGGAAAGGCCCCCTGACCGCGGTGGTGCAGTTCGAGGACCGCGAGCTGGCCCGGCTGAGCCTGGAGCAGGACACCACGCTTACGGTGGACGGGCTGCTGGGGACGATAAAAGTGGTGGTGGCGGACGGGGCGGTGAAATTCGAGGATTCCCATTGCCCGGCGCGTGTCTGCGAGAAGACCGGCTGGGTGCGGCGCGCCGGGGCGGCGATTGTCTGCGCGCCCAACCATGTGCTATGCCGCCTGGAGCGCTCCGACGGCGATCCGGAACCGGCCGCCGAGCCGGGCAAGTCCGGCGGCGCGGGGCTTGACGCCCTGGTGCGATAGGAGACCCGCGGTGACAGAGAATGCAGCCGTTGCGACGGTCTACTACGACCCGGCCCGCGACATTCCCGGGGTGAGACGCCGCACAGAGGCGCTCAGCCTGGTGGCCATGGCCACGGTGTTCGAGCTGGTGCTGTTCGTACTGGATGCGCTCATACCCAAGCCGGTGCCCTGGATCAAGCTGGGCCTGGCCAACATAGTCACCCTGAGCCTGCTGGTTTCGGTGGGCTGGCGCAGCGCCCTGGCGGTGCACGTGCTGCGGATCGTGATCGGGGCGGTGTTCCGCGGCGGACTGTTTACGCCGTTCTTTCTGCTGAGTTTCGGCGGCGGCATGGTCTCGTTCCTGGTGATGCTGCCGCTGGCGCTCTGGCTGATGCCCTGGATCGGGTTTGTCGGGGTGAGTCTGGCCGGAGCCCTGGCGCACAATTTTACCCAGTTGCTGTTGGTCGGGGCCGCCCTGTCCGACCCGGCGGTGATCGGCCTGCTCTGGCCGCTGGTGGTGGTTTTCTCTCTGGTGTTCGGCTGCTTTACCGGCATAAGCTCGTACTATCTCTGCCGCCGGATCCCGCTGCTGGCCACGGGCGCGCTGCTCGCCTGGCCGGAGCCTTCAGCGCGGGGCGGGCGGAGCTGAAAAAGGTTCTTCCGGCTCGAGGCCAGGAGGCTCAATTGCAACGTCAGCGCAAACAATTCTCGGTCTACTGTATCATCCTGATCCTCGGCATGCTGCTGGGCGGCTACCTGGGTGAGTTCCTCTCCACAATCATGCCGGACGGCGTGGCGAAGGATTTCTTCCTCACCTCGGTGGTGGGCAAGTTCGGGCCGTTCTCGATCGACCTTCTTCTCATCGCGCTGACCCTGGGGCCGCTGGTGGTGAAAATCAACCTGGTGAGCGTACTGGGACTGTTCATCGCTTTCTACCTGTTCCGCTCCTTCATCTGAGCCGGGCGCAGACGGAACAGGACAAAAAAGCAGGGGTGTGGCTTTCGAGCCGCACCCCTGTCTGTTTTATGCCTGATCTTCGGACCTTCCGCCGGCCTCAGCTCCCGAAGCGCTTGATCGCCACCCGGTTGCGGCCGCCCTTCTTGCACTCGTACATCAGCTCGTCCGCCCGGCGCATCAGGCTGTCGCGGTCCACCTCCGGCTTGTCCGCAGGCTCTGCGAGCACGCCGCCGATCGAGATTGTCACCCTCAGCGACTCGCCGTTGGAGGTCACCACATCGTCCTCCACGTGCTGACGCATTTTCTCGGCTACCTGGGACAGCTTTTCCTGGCTCACGTTCAGGATCAGGGCTATGAACTCCTCGCCGCCCCAGCGTCCCAGGATATCGGAGGCGCGGATGATCGAGGACATGTTGCGCGACACGCTCCAAAGAACCTTGTCCCCGGCGTCATGCCCGAAGCGGTCGTTGATGTTCTTGAAATGGTCGATATCGATGAACAGCAGGCCGAAACGCAGGCCGTAGCGACGCAGCTCGTCGGTCTTGGCGTCGATTATCTTCTCGATGTAGCGGCGGTTGGCCAGGCCGGTCAGCGGGTCGAGCATGGCCAGGGTCTTGAGCTTCTCGATCACCTGCTGGGTGGCTATCCGGGCCGAGTTGTCGCGGAAAATCTGCACCGCGCCGATGACGCGCGCCTCCGGCCCCAGGATCGGGCTGACCCGCGCGGCCACCGGTATGCGGCGGCCGTTGCGGTTGGTGATGAAGCAGTCGAACTCGCGCGGCTTCCCGTCGACCAGGGTCTGCTCCACCAGGCAGGCGCTCAGGCACTGGCCCTCGCTCTCGCTGCCCTCGGCATTATCGTGCATACGCACCTGGATGGTCGAAACCTTGCCCAGGGCTTCCTCTTCCGAGTAGCCGGTCATGGCCTCGGCGGCCTTGTTCCAGAAAATGATCTTCCGGTTCAGGTCGACGCAATAGATGGCGTCATACAGGTTATCGAGCAGGTTCTTGTAATAGAGCGCATCCATCCACACCATCCCCGCGCGGCGCGAACTCCGTTTACTGGATCAGGTTGAGATCGGAACGCTTCTTGTGCAATTCGGCCTGTTTCTTGGCGGAGGTCGAATCGGACTCTATCTTGCGCAGGTCCTCGATCTTGGTCTTGCTGAAAAGCTCGCCGCTGAACAGGGTGTACAACCCCTGCATTCTCTGGCTCATCAACTGCTGGTTGAGACGTTCCTTGGCCTGGTCGAACGCGGCCATGTCGGCCTCGGTGCGGCTGTTGACCTGCAGCAGATAGAAATTGCCGCCCGCCTCGACCAGGTCGCTCTTGACTCCCACCGGCAGGCCGAACGCCGTGCCGACGAAAGCGTTGCTGCGGCCCACTCCGGCCAGACCGGACAGGCGGGTGAACTCGGCGGAGCTGACCAGGTTAAGGCCCTTGGCCTGGGCGAAATCGGCCAGGCTGGAATACTGGGCGTAGTCGGACAGCATCTCTCGGAGTTTCCTTTCGGCCTGGGGCTCTTTCTTTCCCAGGCCGAGCTGGCGGCGGATGGCCTCAGCGGCTTCCTCCAGCGGCACGGTGCCGCTCTGGATGCGCTGCTCCACCTTGATCAGGGACACGTATTCGCGGCCGTCGGACATCACCGAGATCGGGTAGCTGACTGCACCCTCGCTGGCCCCGTAGACATAGTCCATCAGGTCGCGTCCGGCCTGGATGCCGGGGATCTGTCCGCCGATCACGAAGCTGCCGCTGGCTCTGACCAACAGGGCGCTGTCCGCGGCCACGGCCTCGAAGCTGCCGCCCTCCTGACGCATCAGGCCGCGCAGGATGCGGGCGCGGGCGCGCACGGCGTTAAGCTGCTCCTGCGAGGGCTCGATATTCACGGCGATGCGGCGGGCGCGCACGCGCTTGACCCCGTCGAACGTCTTCACGCTGTCCACGCGCAGGATCATCATGCCCTTGGAGACCGCAACCGGGGTGCTCACCTCGCCGGGCTTCATGGTGAAAGCCAGGCCGGACATCAGGGTGTCCTGGTAATCACCCTTGGCGAACCAGCCCAGGTCGCCGCCGGTCGAGGCGAACGGATCCTGCGAGTAATGCATTGCCAGGCTGTCCCAGGACCCACCACCCTTGTACCGCACCAGTATCGATTCCAGGGTGTCGCGTACGGCCGCGCTGTCCTTGCTTCCGGGCAGCACCGGCAGCAGGGCGAAAGAGACCGCGGCGATGTCGGGGCGCTTGAAACTGTCGGGATGGTCATCGTAGTACTTCTTGATTTCCTCGTCACTCACCTGGACATCCGAGTCCGCGACGAGCGAGTCGGTGACGAAACGCACGTAATCGACCTGGGCCTTCTCGTTGGCGGCCTTGTAATTGAGCTTCAGCTCCTCGTCGGTCATCTTGTACAGCGAGGCGACTTCGAGGAACAGTTTGAAATTGGGGATCTTGTTCCGGGCGTCGATCTCAAGCTCGTTCACCAACTGGGCCATGCGCGGATCGGCCAGGATCTGAAGATACTTGTCGTAGTCGAAACGTCCGTCGGTCTGGAGCGCTGGTTCACGCATAAGCTCGGGCAGAGGGTTGGTCCGGATGTACTCGACCACTTCCGCGTCGGTCACGTTGATCCCGCGGCTACTGAGGACTTTGCCCATGATTATGTCGTTGACCATGTCCGACCAGACCTGGTCGCTCACCTGCTCCATCTCCCAGGAGGACAGTCCACCCGAGGTGCGCTGGCTGCTGGCCATCTCGACGGCCTGGCGCAGGCGGTCGTTGTAGGCCTGACGGTCGATCTTTTCCTTGCCCACGAACCCGGCGTACTTGATCCCGCGGTAGTCCTTACGGCTCTGTTGCACCAGGTAATCGTCCAACCCGGTCAGGGTAAAGGCCATCCAGCCGACAAAGAAGAAAATGAGGACGAAGAAGATGATCTTCATGTTGTTGCGGAATGTCTGCATCATGGCTGGTAGACCCTTGCTGGTTGATGAAGTATCGAAATGCAATCCCCTGCCGCCCGGGCTGCCACACAAGACGAAACGGTTTCCGGGTCTCGGCCTGTCAAAACGCAGTGCAGCACGGCAGAAGGATATCTCGGATTGACCGGATTAACTAAACCACTCAATATAAGGCTGATATGCAAAAAGGCAAGCACAAACTTACTCTGGACAGGGTTTGCACGTGAAAGTCCTGATTCGATTAAAGCATTGACAGACAAGATTGTGGTGGCTATTATGTATAGTTAATGCGCGGAACAGGCCCATTTTTCTTGCGCCGGATGGCGCCCGAAAACAGGGGTGTCCGCCCGCTCCGACCCCTCATACGGGAGGTGTCATGGCCCTTGAGCAGGAAATCCGGGAACTCGAAAAACGTTTCGCCGAGGCGCCTGAATCCAGGTTGTTCCTGCCGCTGGCCGATGCCTTATGCCGCGCGGGCGAGCTGGAACGGGCGGAGGAAATCTGTCGCCGGGGACTGGAGAGCTTCCCGGATTTCAACAGCGCCCGCGTGCTGCTGGGCCAGTGCCTGGCCCGGATGGACCGCAGCGGCGAGGCGGCGGAAATCCTGGAGACAGTGCTGCAGGATGATGCCGGAAACCTGGAGGCCCTGCGCACTCTGGGCGAGATCGCCGTGGAACAGGGGGACACTTCCCGGGCGCGCGAGCTGTACGGGCGGGCCCTTGAGGCGGAGCCAGGGGATGAGAATCTGGCCGAGGCCCTTGAGCGTTTGGAAAGCCCGTCCGCTGAGGAGGAGCTTTCCGGCGGGGAGACAGAGGAGCCTGTCGCCAGCGGAGCGGGCGAGGTGTTCATCACCCACACCCTGGGCGACCTGTACCGTCTGCAGGGGCACTACCAGCGGGCCTACGAGGTCTACAGCCGCCTGCTGGAGCGCTGCCCGGACGACAGCACGCTGAGTGGCAAGCTGGAGGACGTGGCCGCGCAGCTCGGCCGCCGCGGTGCGACCGCGGCGCCCAAGGCAGTCCCGCAGCCGGAGCCGGTGGTTCATGCACAACC
>CAYLSM010000091.1:0-16015 GCA_964386505.1 uncultured Gemmatimonadales bacterium | reverse complement strand
GACCGTGCCGCCTGCGGCGAACTCGAACTTGCCCAACTGCCCGGCTTTGCGGGCCCCGGTGAACGCCCCGCTCTCATAGCCGAACAGCTCGCTCTCGAACAGTCCGGCCGAGATAGCCGGGCAGTTTATCGCCACGAACGGCGCGTCCGCAGCACCGCCCGCGTGGTGGATTATCCGGGCGATGATCTCCTTGCCAGTGCCGGTCTCGCCCTCGATCAGCACCGGCATGCTGCGGTCCTGGCCGTAACGGCGGGCCAGGACGAGCAACTCTTTCATCCGGTCCGAAAACACGCCGATCTGACCCAGCCCGGCCACCTCGCACAAACAGGTCTGCTTCAGGTAATCCGTGGTCTGGCGCACGACCTCGGCCACTTTCTCCTCGAAATGCTCTGTCAGGACCCGGTTCTCGCGCAAGAGGGTCTGGTGTTCGGCCACCCGGTCAATCACCGCCACCAGTTCCTCGATCTCGATCGGTTTCTGAAGGTAGTCATAGGCCCCGGCGCGAAGGGCGGCGATGGCCGTGGACATGTCGCCGTGGGCCGTGATCAGGACCACATCGGTCCGGCCGCCCTCGGGCAGATCCTTGATCCGGCGCAGCAGCTCGATCCCGTCCAGCCCGGGCATGCGGATATCGGTGAGCACCATAGGGAACGTCTGGCTGCGGTAGCATTCCAGGGCCTGGAGCCCGTCATCGCACTGGACTATCCGGTGGCCCAGCAGTCGCTCGATATGCGCGGCCACCGCCTCGCGTCCCTGCGGCTCATCATCGACATACAGGATATCCATGGCTCAACCTCGGACAGTGGCCGGTTCAATACGGGGGAACTCCATGACGAAACGCGCGCCGCAGCCTGGAAGGTTCTCGGCCCGGATGCGTCCGCCGAATTCCTCGACGAATCTCTTGACTATCGCCAGGCCCAGCCCCATCCCCTGCTCCGGGGCCTTGGTGGAGTAGAACGGGTCGAAAACCCGGCCTATATCGGCCTCGGGGATGCCTGGCCCGTTGTCGCTGATCTCCAGGCCGGCCGTCTTTTCGGTCTCCGTTATCCGGATAGTGATCCTGCGCTCCCTGTCCGTGATGTTGTCCAGGGCGTGGACGGAGTTGATCAGGATGTTCAGCACGATCTGTTCCAGGTTCATCCGGTTGGCCTCGATGCTGGCGCCGTCGCTGCTTTCCAGCAGGGTCAGGCTGACATTGTGCGAGGCCAGCTTTTTCTGGACAAGCGGCAGGGCGCCGCGCACCGCGGCGTTGAGCTCAAGCGGCTCACAGTGGGTTTCGTAGCGGGAGACCCAGTAGGAGCGCATCTGCTGCACGATATCGGAGACCCTTTTCACGTTCTCGGAGATATTCAGCAGCCAGCGGCTGTAGCGCTCGGGCAGGCTGTCCCGGTCTTTTCGGCTCCAGAAAAGGATTATGTCCGAGATCACCTTGATGTTGTTCAGGGGCTGGTTGATCTCGTGGGTGATCCCAGCCGAGATCACCCCGATCGAGGCCACGCGGCTGGCCTGCTCGATGGTCTGCAGAGCCTCGGCGTGCTTGTTCTCAGCGGCTTGGCGCGCCATCTGATAGCGGTGGCGCTCCCAGATCGTGGCCAGCATCCCGGAGATGGCCTCGAAAAGCTTCCTTTCGTCCTCGCTCCAGAAATAGCGGCTGTTCTGGCAGAAGCAGATACAGCCCAGCACACGCTCATCGGTCCGGACAGGCAGGAGGTAGGCGGCCTCGATCAGCTCGCGGCGGAAAAAGCCGCGCTCGGCCCGCTTCAATTCATCCAGGCCGGTAAAGGCATAGGATTGTCCCCGGTCGAGGACCTCGCGAAGGCTTTTCAGCATCGCTTTCGAGCGGTTCCGAACCACGGAGCGCCGCCCGGGGCCACTTTCGGTGGTCCAGACGCCGATGTTCCGGTACTCACCCCCGGCCTCGCGCTCGAACAGCTTGACCGCCACCACCTCGATCCCCTCGCCGATCAATGTCAACAGCGCACCCACATTCTCGTGGAAACCCTCCCCGGAATTGAACAGTGTGGCGATGTTGGCCAGAAGGCGCTCATGGCGCAGCGAGCGCAGAAGGCGGAGGTTGGTTTTCTGCAGGGCCTCCGTGCGGTCATCGACCAGGCGCTCCAGGACGAAATGGCGATGCAGGGCGTAGCCAAGCAGCACCAGGATGATACAGCCCGAGATCGACATTATCACCAGGAAGCCGGTCTCGCGGTACCAGGGCAGCAGGACCTTGAAATCGAAGCGCGCCGGGTAGGGATCGCTGTTGAAATTGACATCCATCGCCCGGACCTCGAATGAGTGGCTTCCGTACGACAGCCCGCTCAGCCAGGCCAGACGGTTGGTCTGATAGGCCGACCACTCGCCTCCGTCCAGACGCCACGAGAAAAACAACCGCTCCGGCTGGGTGAAATTCCACTTGTCCACGGCTGAAAAAACCAGGCGGGCCTGACCGGAGGGCGGCACCTCGACCAGATTGTCCCCGGGCTGGATCAGGGTCTCGGGCGGGTCGGAGTCCGCCTCCGGATGGAAGCAACTCACCCCCCTGGTGGTAGCGGCCCAGACCGTGCCCCGGCTGTCCTCGATCACACAGTTGGCGGAGGTGCTGGGCAGACCGTCCGCCTCGGTGTAAGTCACCCAGACCCCGTCGTGGAACCGGTGCACGCCGGTGGTGGAGGCGACCCAGCGGCTGCCTCCGGCACGGCCGCCGATAGAATAGACATTGTCCAGGCCCCAATCGCGCACGAGCGACCAGTGGCGTCCGTCGTATTCGTATATTTCATTCCGGCCGCCGGCCCAGATCGTCCCGTCCTCGAACTCATGCAGGCAGAACACGCCGCCCTGGCCGGTGTAGCCCTCATCCGGTCCCATACGCTGGAGCTTACCGTCCTTTAACAGGCTGAGTCCCCGGCCGCGGTAGACGGAGCTGATCCAGAACTCGCCGCGCGAGGTTTCGAGGAGGTCGGTAATCTCGGAAAGCGACTGCGTCTCGAACACTGTCCTGAGGACGCGCCCGTCGTACGCTTTCACACTCAGGGTGCCGGGGACGGAGTCACTGCCGGTGACCAGCCATACTTTGTCATCCCGCCCGGGAGCGGCCAGGGAATAGTGTTTTTTCTGCTTTCCGTCCGGACAATCCAAAACGTCTATCTTTTCGAGCTTCTCCGGTTTTATAAGATAGCAGCCGGTCCCGGCGGCGTAAAAAGCTCCGATCCGGCCGCCGCTGACCGAGAAGAAACTCATGCCCATGTGGTCCCAGACACGGGTGCCCGCCGGCATATCGTAGCGTTTCCAGCGACCGGAGTCGCAGACCAGGATCGATCTTTCGGCGGACAGCCAGACCCGGCCACCGGCGTCCTCGTAGAGCTTGTGGTACCAGTTGAGTCCCTCGGCGGGAAACCCGGCTGGCGAACGCCAGAGCGCCGGAGTTTGGCGGGCCAGGCCGCGGCTGGTGGCCAGCCAGAATACCCCGTTGTCCTCCAGGGCCAGCTCGTTGAATATCTGGCCTGACAGCACGCCCGTATCCTGTCTGGTTTCGCCTTTGCCCGGCTTGATCCAGTACAGGGAGCCCTCCTCCTTGATGACCCAGTAGCTGTCCTCCAAGCCGGGCCAGCCGCGCACCACCGAACCGGTATGTCCGGTCTTGACCTGCCAGCGCCCATTATCAAAAACGAGCAGGTCCTTCCGGCGGCTACGCCTGTCCTCGGCCACCAGGAACAGTTCCCCCTGTCCACCCACCACCGGCGCCTGGAAAAAGACATACCACGGCCAGGGTGGATGGAACTCATGCCAGGAGGCGCTGTCCGGGCCTGCGGCACGCCGGTACAGGGCAATGCCCCGTTCACCGGTGATCCACATCCCGCCGTCGCGGGTGCCGGCCAGGTCGATGAAATCACCAAGCCCGGTCCGTTCGGCCTGAACTGCGTTGTCCTGACTGCCCTTGGCGGCGTCGAAAAGAAGCAGGTTTTTTTTGTACAGGCAATAGACGCGATCTTTTTCCACCGGCAGGAAAGGCACGATTTTCAGCGGCTGGCCGAACAAGTCCAGGGAGTCCTCGACCTCTATCCCTAAACCCTCCCAGCGGCCGTTACGCAGCAGTTGCAGCCCCTTTTCGCTCGTGGCCCAGATCTGCCCCTGCAAACTTTCCTGGATTTTACTGTTTTGCCCGGGAGAGGGAATCCGTGAGACAAGGTGGCCCTCCGCGTCCGGCCAGCCGTCCAGCCAACTGGCGGTGCGGGTGGAGCCGTGGGCGACCCAGATGCGGCTGCCAGGCCCCACGCTGACATGGAAGGTCCAGGACTCCTCGGCCCCCTGGGGCGCCTGGAAAAAACGCCACTGCGCCGGGTCCCCGGCCCAGGCAACCCGGGCTGAAAACAGAAAGGCGACAAGAAAAAACAATTCGGCATGCCGCCGGAGCGGCGACGGTTTGTTTCTCAAGCAGTACATGGCATGTTCCGGACAGTCACAGTTTCGGGCGCTGGGATAGGATGGAGGACAAGACAGGCAATTATCGAGCCACTGAACCGGACTGATACCAGGGCCGCTCGGATGGAGGGTGCGGGACAAACAGAAACCTCTGAGGTTGTCTCCCCTCCGATCGAAACGGCGCTTCAACACTAACCGGACAAAGAGAACGAGGTCGCTTCCGATGTCAAGGAATACAAGGCCGGGTAGTAGAATGCAACTGTTTTGTTATTTGAGAGGCGAATGCGGATTTCTCTGTGGAGTGGATAACCGGGACAGGCCGGGGGTGCAGCTGAAAACGGCCCGGCCTCTGCAGACCGGACCGTCTGGGCTGACAAGCTGCACCGGACTACTTGTTCTTTTCCTGATTCTCTTTCTTGCGACGGATAAAAAGCGAGGCCAGGAACGGGTTGCTATCCATGAAATTCTTGATCCGGGCGATGTTCTCCACCGTGAGTTCCACGTCCCGTGACAGCAGCAGTGTGCCGCTGGTGGCGACCACGTCCCGCGAAAGAACCATCCCCGAGCGCAGATCGTTAAGGCGCACCTCGATCTCATCCGCGCCCAGACTTTTCCACTGCTCCTCGGTCAGGCATTCTGCCATTATGGCGACCACACCCGGGTCGAAAAACGACGGGCTGCGGTCCTGCAGGTACTGCAGGGCGCTCATCGGATCAACTGCCTTGTCGTTTTCCCGCAGGTTGAGCTGGGTGTCGTATACGTCCACTGCGGCGATAATCCTGGATCCGAGCGGTATAAGGTCGCCTTTGAGGTGCTCTGGATAGCCCTGACCGTTGTACAGCTCATGCATGTGACGGATATACAGCGCCGCCGGGGCCAGGTTGGGCATCATGCTGATCACGGCTTCGCCGCGCAGGGAATCGGAATCGACCAGCCCTTTCTCCTGCGGGGTCATGGCACTGCGCGGCTTGGCCAGAAGGCTCGCGCTGAGCCCCACCGTGCCTATTCCGTGCAGCATGGCGGCCGCATCGAGCTGCAGCAGATCGGGGCTGCTCATCCCCAGGCGGCGGCCTATCTCGCGGCTGAATGTCGCCACCCGCTTGGCGTGCTTGCCCACCACTTCGCAGTTCATCTCGGTCAGTTCAGCCAGCATCCGGATCGAAGCCAGAAGGCTGGTTTCGAGCTGATGGTTAAGCTCGGAGACCTCGCGCGTACGCTCCTCGACCTTGTTCTCAAGCTCCGCGGCCAGGGCCTGCAGTTCCTTGTTCAGCTCGTTGGTGATTGTTTCGAGTTCTCTTTTCTCCTGCACCAGTCGGTACTGGGCCACGGCCTGGCGGACCGCTACGCGCAGTTCGATCTCGTTCCAGGGCTTGAGCAGGTAGCGGCTGACCGCCCCTTTGTTGATCGCCTCGATACTTGACTGGGAATCCGCATAGCCGGTCAGGATGATGCGCACGGTGTCCGGACTGGTCTTACAGGCCATTTTCATCAACTGCGTGCCGGTCATGACAGGCATGCGGTGATCGGAGATCAGCACTGCGTAATCGTTGAGCGAAAGCAGACGCAGCGCCTCCTCGGGCGAGGTGGTGTCGTGGACCTCGAGGTTTTCCTTGCGTAAAAGGCGACGCAGAGAGCTGAGAATATTTTCCTCA
The DNA here is from genome assembly GCA_964386505.1 of uncultured Gemmatimonadales bacterium. Classification (GTDB taxonomy): domain Bacteria; phylum Gemmatimonadota; class Glassbacteria; order GWA2-58-10; family GWA2-58-10; genus JAJFUG01. The sequence continues at coordinate 9,944 of CAYLSM010000091.1, read as the reverse complement.
TCGTCCACCAAAAGAATCTTGTACTGCGGACCCTGGCCGCCTGTCTTCTGCAAGCTCATTTTCCCGTCTTTTATGACCGGTTGCAATTCAGACATGGGTTTCTCGTGGATCGATTGTTGAAAGTTTGTTGACAAGCCATGTTTTCAATTCAGCCAGGGGTATGTCACTGTTGACATCATCGAGGTTTTCCCGACGCCACTGTCCGAAATCTAAGATGGGAATGTGTTGCATGACAAGCGATTTCATCTGTGCGTTAGTGATACTCTCATCAGAAATTACGGCAACGAGTTCCGGATCTTTTTCGGTCAACTGTTCGGGACTGCGCAAGGCATACCCCATGCTGATCAGCGCCAGACTGACCACCTCCCGCTGAACCGCATTCTCAAGGAGTATCCCCACAGCCGGGTTTTTATCCGACTCCGACTGCTGGGCTTTCGATTTCTTGGTCACCTCGAAAAACACCTCGACCTTTTTTATTTCCTCGGGCAGCATCAGGATGATCTGGCGCAGGAACTCGCGGGAGAGCATTCCGGTCCCGATGGCCTTCTCGATCGAGTCGATCTCCAGCAGGTCGCCGCCAAGATCGCCCATGCCGACTATCTTGGTCAAATCATTGGCAATCTTGATCACCATGAGCGGGACGAATTCCTGCTCGCTCATCTTTGTCTCATCCAGCGGATCGTGGTGCCGGGCCACGAGGTTGGTCAGCTTGTCCGGAATTTTCCAGAACTGGCACAGCAGGCTGCCCAATTGCGCGTGGTCTACGCCGAAAGTTCTCTTTTCGAGCTGGCAGAGTTTCTGGCGCGTGTAAGGCCCGCCGACAAGGAGCTGCGTGTACTCCTCCTCGAAATGCCTGACCAGCAGCAGTTTGCCGATATCGTGCATCAGACCGGCAACAAACAGCTCATCGGCATCCGCCAGCTTGAACCGTCCCGCGGTGAGACGGGCGGCACTGGCCACACCCAGCGAGTGCGACCATATCCGCTCGATGGAATGTGTCGGGGTAGCCTGCTTGAAATGGCTGAAAATGGCCACCCCCAGCGCCAGGTTGCGCAACCCCTGAATCCCCAGGATCGGGATGGCCTGGGACACGGTGCTGATCCGGTGGCTCAGCCCGAAAAACGAGGAATTGGTCACCCGCAGTATCCGGGCAGTCAGGGTCGGATCGTACGACATGACCCGGGCGATATCGCTGGCGTTCACCTCGGGGTCCTGCAGAAGGCTCAACAGTTTCTGCACCGCGGCCGGCAACGGCTGAATCGTGTTGAGCGCCTTGATTATCTTTTCCTGTTTTGTCTCAGGCATTTTCATCCTCGAAGAAAAGAATGCAGCCCACCACCGATTCCTCGGATTTCAAAGGTTTGAACCGGAAAACTGTCTTTCTTCCGCTCCATTCTTCAACCAAGGTGAAACCGGAATTATCATGGCATGGGCATTTTTTAAGCTTTTCATTGATATCGTCGGGTAGGAATTCATCTACCTCAGCCCCCGGATAGATGTCCACCTGGCGGCTGGCCCCGTACTCTACCGCGGCCCGGTTCACCAGCACAACCATCCGCTCCCGGCTGATACCGACCACCGGCAGCGGGACACTCTCCATTATCTCCTGTGACAGGGCCAGAAGGTGGGTGCGCTGGGCAATTTTCTCCACGAGCAGACTGTTCAGCCGCGTCAGTTCCTGGTTGTTAGCCTCTACCTGCTCCAGCAGGCTGGAACGCTGTTCCAGCAGATTGTAATGGTCCAGGGCCTGCCGGATCGTGATTTTCAGTTCCTCATCGTTCCAGGGCTTGGACAGGAAACGGTATATTTCACCCTTGTTGATGGCCTCAACCATCACACTCAGGTCAGCGTAGCCGGACAGGATGACCCGGATTGTTTCGGGGTGCATCTCTTTGACTCTCTGCAGGAACTCCACCCCGGTCAACCCCGGCATGCGCTGGTCCGAAACCACCACCTGGACCGTGGTCTGTTTGAGCAGCTCGATACCCTCCTCCGCGCTGGAGGCAGTCAGCAGAGTGTATTCCTCCTTGCGGAGCAGACGCTTGAGAGCGCTGAGAATGGAAACCTCGTCATCTACACACAGCACCCGATTTTCCACTGTGCTCATGATTCAGCCTCACTTATCGGCAAAGTGACCGTAAAAGAAGTGCCTCGGCCGACCTGGCTCTCTACTTCTATTGAACCGTTGTGCTTTTTAATTATACCATAAGAAATCGAAAGACCCAAGCCAGTGCCCTTGCCCACCGGTTTGGTGGTGAAAAACGGGTCGAACAGACGCGAGAGATTCTCTTTCGGTATTCCGGAGCCGGTGTCGGTGATACGGATTGTAACTATGGAATCATGGCTTTCGGTATCGATCGTGATCGTCCCCTGATCCTTGATGGATTGGGCCGCGTTGACCAGCAGGTTCATGAACACCTGGTTGAGTTGACCAGGATAGCAGCGTATCAGGGGCAGGGGCTTGAGGTTCTTCACCACTGTCGCCTTGTATTTCAGTTCGTTCCAGACCACCTTGAGCGTGGCCTCGATGCCCTCGTTTATATCGGCCTCTTTCTGCTCGGATTCATCCAGCCGGGCGAAGCTTTTGAGGTTCTGCACGATCTCCTTGACCCGCTGGGCTCCATCCGTCGACTCGGCGATCAGGGCATCCATGTCCTTCAGGATGAAAGGCAGATCCTCCTCCTGTTCGAACGTTTCGAGTTCGGTCACCAGAGCGGAAACATCCGAATCGTTCATATTCCTTCCCTGTTTGACCGCCTCCATCAGCTTGCCGAAACCGCTGATAATGCTTTTTAAAGCGACGGAGTACTCGCTCAGGGTGCCGAGATTGCTTTTGATAAACCCGACTGGATTGTTGATCTCGTGGGCCACGCCCGCGGCCAACTGGCCGATCCCGGCCATTTTTTCGCTCTGCAGCAGTTGCGACTGTGTCTTATTCAGTTTTTCATAAGCCTCGACGATTTCCAGGGTGCGCTCATCCACCCTTTTTTCCAGGATGGTCTGGGCGTTAGCCAGTTGCTCGTTCTGACGGCAGGCGATCAGGGCGAAAGCCAGTTTCTGCTGCAACGGCTTCAGCGAATAAACCATGGGGCAGGAGGAATGTTTTGCATTGCACATAAGGACCATGAACCCGACCTGGGGCAGGTCCAGCACGCAGTAGCGCCCCAATCCCGAGGGAGCCACGCCCTGCACTGGAAACGACTGGCTGATCCTGTTCCAGTCGATGTCATCCATGCACCTGGGCACCAGTTTAAGCGCCTCCTGGTAGGCCTCCAGGCCGGGTGCGTTGCGCGGAATCGCAATATCGTTCTTGAAACAGACCTGCCCGTCCTTGCCTCGCAGGAAAGTATGTATCCCGCCTGCCGCGCAGTTGAGTTTTTTCAGAAACGTTGTCAGGCTGCTTCGCAGCATCATCGCTGTGTCCAGGCTGTTGCCGATCGACATGGCGATCTGGTAAAGGATGTGCGATTTGACATAAGAGGGGTTCACAGCTTCTCCAACAGTCCGACAACAGTGGTGTTATTGTGAAAATCCGGGTATCCCATACCGTTGTTCCCGATTTCCCCGATGACCAGAGCGCCGACCAGTTGAGCCGGTCTCCTGTTCAAGGCGGCAAGTTCCTTCGCGAAATCCTCGCGCAGGCACAGTGACCGTGAAATGCCGTCCATCAGCAGGACAACTTCGTTGCCCGAACGGGTCTCAAGCTGACTTTCCGCCTCTTCCAGGGCTTGTCCGGCAGCCTGGACAAGGGACTCGACATCTCCGTTGAGAATATCGACGTAGCTGTACAGGGGGATTTCACCGACACAGGTCAGGGCGCCGTTTTCATCCGTACTCAGGGGAGAACTCAGGGTCACCTCGGTCCCAATCCGGTCCACCCCCAGCGGATGGTTCAGGGCCAGTTCGATAAAATCATAATCCTCGAAGCGTTTGCCGCTTTGTGCCTCGACTGCGGCCCGGTAGACCTCGAATGCCGGACGCCAGTCCAGGGTTTTGACCTTGTTGTCCTCGACCCCGGTCACCTCGTACGATCCGCTGAAATGGTTCCAGCCGTGTTTCGCTCCCACTCCGCTCCGGGTGTCGAGCCTCGCCAGCACGGCGCTGTCCTGAATCAGCCCCATGTTAGTCATCAGGCAGGGTCTCTGCGACGAGGACAGCGACCCGGCCCCACCTCCGATATAATTGCATTGCAAGCCTACCGTGTAATAAAGACTGTCGATAAACGAGGCAATCCGGTGTGACAACCCATCCACCAGCACCAGCATAGTACCGATTCCCTCTCTCTCCTGGAACTGGGCCTCCAGCAACTCATCATAGTCCGCGGTTGGATCGCTCAGTCTCCCGACCGTGTATACCTCGATCCCGACCTCAAGCCCGACCACGAGCGAGCCCCTGGTGAGAAGTTCCTGACCCCAGACCACGTTGGGGAAAATCCCGCCGATCACCGGCACCGGCAGCCGATCCAGCCAGGGATCGAGCACCGACTTATCGAAACCGTTCTTTTCGCAAGCCAGGATCAGAAGCCCTTTCACCGAACTGTCCCGCAACATCTCCTCTGCGGACTGTTCCAGAGCGGAGAAAGCACCCTCTCTGTCGATTGCGACCTGCATTCGGCCTCCCAAACCACGATTATTTCATGCTTCCCGCGTCTGTACCCCGGTCTCTCGATGTATCGTCTTATCTTTTAAGGTTCAGGAGCTGTCCCCGTTCACGATGGGCAGTCGGATGGTGAAAGTGGTGCCCTCGCCCGGCCGGCTGGCGACCTCGATCGTGCCGTTGTGTTTCTGGATGATGCCGTAGGAGATTGAAAGCCCCAGTCCGGTGCCCTTGCCCACCGGTTTGGTCGTAAAAAACGGATCGAAAAGCTTGGACATATTCTCTTCCGGGATGCCGCTGCCGGTGTCGGAGATGCGTATCACTATCTTGTCCTCCGTGGCCTCGGTGTCTATCCGGATCTCTCCGCGCTCCGGTATCGCCTGGGCCGCGTTGACCAGCAGATTCATGAACACCTGGTTGAGCTGACCCGGATTGCAGTGGATAAGCGGCAGTGGGCGGAGGTTCTTGATCACAGTGGTCTTGTACTTGAGCTCGTTCCAGACCACCTTGAGCGTGGCCTCGATCCCCTCGTTTATGTCGGCTTCCTTGCTCTCGGACTCATCCACCCGGGCGAAGCTTTTCAGGTTCTGGACTATCTCCTTGACACGCTGTACACCATCGCTCGACTCTTTGATCAGGGAGTCGAGGTCGATCAGGATGTAGTTCAGGTCCTCCTCCCGGTCGAGCTCTTCGATCTGTTCCAGGACCTCCCGGACCGCTTCGCTGTCGCCGGTCTGCCCTTCCTTGATCCTTTCCGCGAGCGAGGCGTACCGTTCCAGAACCTTTTTCAGGATCTCCATGTACTCGGCCAGAGTGCCAAGGTTGCTTTTGACAAACCCCACCGGGTTGTTGATCTCGTGGGCCACGCCGGCGGCGAGCTGGCCGATGCTGGCCATTTTCTCGCTCTGCAGCACCTGTGACTGCGCCTGTTTGAGCTTGTCGTAGGCCAGTTGTATCTCCTCGGTCCTTTCGGCGACTTTCTTCTCCAGGTTTTCGCTGTGCTGTTTCAGCTTGCGCTCCATCTCCCGCAGGTTGGTGACATCCTGTCCCAGGATGATGATGGCCGGTTTGTCGAGGTCTTCCATACTCAGCGAGACGGCTGAAAACATGAATGGGAAACAGATCCCGTCCGGCCGTCTCACGCTCAGCTCACCGTTATATCTGCCCTCGGCCAGAGTGGTGCTGATTGCTTCCCTGAGCCGGACATGGTCTTTTTCATCTACATAATTCCAGATGCTGTAACTCCATATACTTTGGGCTTTTACTCCATCTTTCGAATCTACCAGGGTGCTCTGCGAGGCCTGGTTCAAATAAATGATATTGCCCTCCAGGTCGATAGCCACCGCCAGTTGCCCGGCGTACTGAAGGAAATCGGCCTGGAGTTCCAGTTCCCGCCGGATCTTCTTCAGCTTGTTTCTCATTTCATCGAACGATTTGGCCAACTGGCCGATCTCATCACTTGAATCGATCTCCACCCGGTAGTTCAGGTCGCCGGCGGCAATCTCCCGGGTGGCCTCCTGCAGCCGCTTGATCGGAGCGAGCATGCGGCTCACCATTATCAGTATCGCCCCCAGGGAGAGGATCGAGATAATGACGGCGATGTGCAGCATACGCCGGTTGGTCGCCTCGATCCGTGTGGTCAGCGCGGAGAGGTCCATCCCGAGCCGGACAAAGCCCACCGGAGTTTCCTTTGCCGCAGTTTCATCCTCGCCGTAAATGAACGACTCCCGGTCGCTCTCGTCGATTTGCTTGATGGATATCGTTTCGATCAGGTCCAGATAGTCGAGACTTTTCTCGCTGTACACTTTGTCAAACGCCAGAGTGGTGTCGTGGCTCGAGATCTCCGGTTTTTTCCAGCCGGCCTCCTGCAGAATGTCATGCCGACCGGCTTCGAACAGCACCCTCCCGTCTCGGTTGTGGATGCTGGCGAAAAGAATGTTGGGAGAGACGGCGGCGCCGGCCAGCGCGTCGAGCATCATCTCCCGCACTGAGGCATTGTCCGCGATCCTGTCCAGATCGACGTTGGAGGGCATGTTGAGCGACTGGAGGGAACGCTCCAGGTTGGCCGCGAACCCGTTCACCTGGTCAATGCCGTACTCGCGGCTGGTCTGCTCGAACTGCTGGGCGAACTCTTGCAGAAAAAGCCCCTGCCCCATGAACAGGATTATCAGCACCACCGCGTAGGCGAAAAGGAATTTGTACAAAAGTCGGTTAAACATGGATAGTCGTCCCCCTATTCAACCGGGATGGCGTTGGCCGGGACCCGCAGCCCGGAGCTTTTCTTGTAAAGCAGGAGCAACCCATCCGCAGACGGGAACTGGACCGGCAGGGAAATGGCCGTGCGCTGAAGGAACCTGGCTGCGATCTGTCCGGCCTGACGGCCGCTCTTTTCGGGATCGATGACGATGGCCAGGTCGCCCCCGTTCCTGCCGGCCAGAAACTTTTCCGAGGGGGTCAGGATCGCCACACCGTGGCTGTGGAGCCAGCTGAACAGAAGCTCCCGGTTGGAGGGCGTGTAAATCACCGGGTCGGAGACCATCCAGAAAATGTCGATCTGCCCCAGGCCCCGCGCAGCCCGTATAATATCGCTGTCCTCGTGGACCAGCCGCGTGCTGAACGCGATGCCCCGCTCGGAGAGATGCGCCTTGAGCGCCTCGATCCGGTCTATCTCTCCCGGCGAGTAGATTGTCCCGATAGACTTGACCGGTCCGATCGCGTGCAGAAGCATCTCGATCTTCAGTTCCTCCGGAATGTCGATACTGACCCCGGAGAAAAGTGCACCCGGACTTGCGAGGTCATCGACTATACCGTAACGGACCGGATCGGACACGACCGCGAAAACCAGCGGCATGCCCGGGAGCTGGCGATGGATAGCCCGGGCGGCATTGTTGCCCAGGGCCAGCACCAGTTCGGGGTTCATTTCATTCAGCCGCTCCAGGGTCCTGTCTGCATCTTTTTCCAGAATGATATAGTTGTCAGCCAGTGGACCTGGCACCCCGGCCTGTCCAGACAGATAGTCCCAAAAACCGGAAGCCGCCCGGCGGAAAACCGGATAGTCTTCACTGGCAACCACCGCCACACGCGCCGCGGCTGCGGGTGTTGCCAGCACCAGGCCCAGAAGCGTGACACCGGCCAGATATGCCAGACAGCCTCTTGTCATCTTTACGACTGCCCCGAAAAAGTTTGTTCTGTTTCCCCAAAGACGGTCAGGCCTGAACACGGTAGATTCCGTCCTGCGGCATCCGGGTTACTCCGGGATACTTTTCCTCGATTTTCTGCAAAGTCAGCTCGACCCGCTGCAGACGGGCGGTCATGTCGGCATTGCTGCGCAGAAGGTCCAGGTGTTCGAGCGCCCGGCGGACTGTCATCCGCAGCTCGTCGTTATTCCACGGCTTCAGGATGAACCGGTAGAGGTTGCAGGAGTTTATGGCCTCCAGGGCCATGTTCAGGTCGGCAAACCCCGTGAGCAGGATCTTGATCGTATCGGGATGTTTTTCAGCCACGATTTTGAAAAAATCAAGTCCACTCATCCCAGGCATGCGGTGGTCGCAGATGATCAGATCGACCGCCATTTCCTCCAGGATCTCCAGCCCCCGGCTGGCGTTGTCGGCGCTCAGCACGAGGAACGACTCGTCACGGAACAGGCGCTGCAGCGCACGCAGGATCGACTGTTCGTCATCGATAAACAGCAGAGTGTACTGGTACATTTTCGCCACCCGGCCGCATCCGCGGCCCAGCCGCCTCCGCTAAAAAGAGGGGCTGTACGAGATTCCAAGCATCACCGATCGCAGGTTCTGCGGCACCTGCGGCAAATAGACCGAGGACTCCGACCCGACACCGGAAGTGCAGTAGTGCCGGTCAAGCAGATTGTTGACAGTGACGAACAGCTCCACCTGCGGCCACAGGTCGTACAGGCGGGCGTGCAGGTTGACCAGGCAGTAGCCGGGCATTCTCCGTCCGGCGTAAAGGCTGTTCTCCCGCTGCGTGGCGATCCGTCCCACCCAGCGCAAGCTGGGGGTCAGGCTCAGGTTCTCCAGCGGGTACCAGGTGAAACCGGCCATGGCCTTATGTTTAGAGGTCTTGAACAGGTCGAGCTGCTCGCCGGTGTTCGGGTCGGTGTTGTGCCCGTCCAGGTAGGAATAGTTGAGATGCACTTTCAGGTCGTGACTGCGCACATAGTCCAGCCGAAGGTCGACCCCGCGGGAGATGAGCTTGCCGAAATTGTCGTTCCATTCGACAAACACCTGCCCGTCCCCGTCGGCATCCACGAACGGGTCGTTCATCGTTATATAGCCGTAATTACGCCTCACGATCAGGTCGTCCACCCAGTTGTTGAACACCGAGACCGAACTCTGAAGCTGCCGCAACCAGGAACGCGACCAGTTGAACTCCAGCGACTTCATGGTCTCAGGTTTCAGGCCCGGGTTCTGGATATGGCCGTATTCCGCCACGAACCAGGTTTCGAAGCGGTGAAAATAAGAGGGCGCGATGAAGGCGCTGCCGTAAATCAGCTTGAAAGACTGATTGTCGGAGCGGTTGAACACCAGCCCGACCCGGGGGTTCACAGTCGAATGATAGATTGTGTTGTAATCGACCCGCAGCCCGGTGAAAGCGCTGAGACTGCCGTTCAGCCTGATTTTGGCCTGGCCGTAAACCCCGTAATTCTGCGAGGAGACCACGGCCTGCACGATCCCATAGTTGTCGAGATACAGAGGGTTATCCGGGTTGAACGGCCGGCCGTAGACATCGCCGGTGCCCAGGCCGGTGATATCCTCGTAGGAAAACCCGGCGCTCAAGCCCACCCGGTCCGAGGCGCTGTAACGGGCATGGAAATCGAACTTTGTGCCGTTGGTTTTGCCATACTGGTGAACTTTCAGGGTCGAATAATCCTTATCCGGCCCCTCGGGCGGGATCAGGTAGTACCAGTTCATGTCCGGGTCGATTTCGAACACGTTGAACGCGGCATGGCTGGTCAGATGGAACCGTCCGGCCTCATATTCATGTGACAGTGATACCCCGGTGATCCGCTGGCCCCAGTAGGCCTCGCGGTTGTAGACATACTGGGCCGGGTCGAGTCCGTTCGAGAGTTGCTCGTGGAACGAGGAATTGTGAAAGCTCAGTGACAGGCTGTGAACCTTGAGGCCGGCGGTCAGGTTCCAGTCGCGGACCGGGGCCTCCATGCGGTTTTTGAGCGGCGCCGGATAGCGGCGGATGAAACCCAACTCCGGATACTTGTCCGAGAGGTCCTGGCCATCACTGCGGTAAAAACGACCGAAAACCTTGAATTGAACGTTCTCGCTTACGGCTTTCCCCATGTTCACCGAAACATCGCTGCTGGAAAACGAGCC
>CAYLSM010000090.1:0-16164 GCA_964386505.1 uncultured Gemmatimonadales bacterium | reverse complement strand
AGGGCCTCTATCTGCACCAGACCCACCGAGCGGGCCGCGCCTTTCAGGCTGTGCGCCTCCCGGAACACCGACTGCACAAGGTCCGCCCGCTGCTGGCCATCGGAGGATTTCTCCAGGTTCAGCAGCAGGTTGGACATGTTCTCGACATGTTCCGCCGCTTCGAGACGGAACGCCTCGAGCAGGCTGGCCAGAAAAGCTCTGTCATCTTCGTTCATGGTTTCCCGGGGGCCCTCGCTCAATTCAGCTTATAACGGTTCACCAGTTCCTTGAGACTCTGTCCCAGGTCGGCCAACCGGCGGGTTGTTTCATCGATCTGGCGGGTGCTGACTGCGTTCTGGGTGGTGGCCTGACGGATGTTTTCGATCGCCACCACGATCTGCTCTATCCCGGCGGTCTGCTGCTGGCTGGAGGCGGCGATCTGCTTTCCCGCCTGCGAAGTATCGCCGATGCTCTCAGTCATGGACTGTATCGCCTCGCGGGCTTTCTGCGACTGTTTCATCGCCGCCTCGACTGTCTTGCCGCCCTGCTCCACCGCCAGCACGGCGTTGGTCGTGGCTTTCTGCACGTCGTTCAGGATCGTGCGTACTTTCCGGGTGCCCTGCTTGGACTGATCGGCCAGGCTGCGTATCTCCTGGGCCACCACGGTGAATCCCTTGCCCTGGTCCTCGTACCGGGCGGCCTCGATCGCCGCATTGACCGCCAGCAGGTTGGACTGGTCCGCCAGGTCATCCACCGAGGCGATGATCTCGCCTATCGCCTGACTCTGCTCGCTCAGGCGCATGATACTCTCACCGATGGATTCCATCCGGGACTGGATTTCGGTCATTCCACCCAGCATCTCCTCCAGGGCCTCGCGGCCGGAGCGAGAATATTCCTCGGCCTCGCGGGCCAGAGCGGCCACGTTCTCGGCCTTGTTGCTCGACACCTCGGCGGTCTGGCGGATTTCCTCGGCCGTGGTGGAGGTCTCGCTCACCGAGGTCGAGGTCTCGGCGGTGCTTGCGGCCAGTTGCGACACGGTGGTGGAAATCTCGCTGGAGGAGGCCGCCAGCGAGTTGACTATATCCGCGATGCTGCGGGTTTGCTGTTTCAGGTTCGCCAGCATGCTGCGGAAGGATGAGTTAAGCTCTCCCACCTCATCGCTTCGCTTGTCAACGGGGATATTGGTGGTCAGGTCTCCTGCGGCGATATCACTCGACGCCGCCACCACCGTGCCCAGGGGCCGGGTGATATCCCGGGTGATGATCGTTCCGGCCGCCACCAGAAGCACAATACCGATCAGGCTGCCGAACAGAATGAAGCCGCTGGCTATGTCCGAACTTTTCTGCATGGCGGCGCTGCGTTCTGTCAGAGTTTTAAGTTCCGCACCACGGATATCCCTGACTTCACTGTAGATTTTTTCCCGCAACTCCGTGGAGCGGCCGGTTCTCATTATGGCGGCCGCCGCCTCGAAACCGCTGCTGTCCATCAGGTCGATCTCGCTCTGCAACTCCGCCGTCATCTCATCGACCATGGCCTCCAAAGCGCTCAGCCTGGCCGCATCATTCGTCACTGAAAGCCCCAAGGTCTCAAGAGTGTCAAAATCGGTTTTAAGCTTTGCGACTGCGTCCTTGAAGTTTGTAAGGGTCCGCTGGTCATGGGCGAGCAGGTAGCCGCGGCAGGCGTTCTGCGCCTCGCGCACGTGCGACAGGGTTTTTTCGAGTGACCAGATCTCCTGATTGGTGGTGTTCACCCAGGATACTGTCTCCATGAGCGAGCGGATGTTCCGGTAGGACACCGTGCCTATCAGCAGAATCAGCAGAGCCCCGAGGCCCAATCCGAGTGATATTTTCCTGCCGATTGACCATTTCATCGCCCGACCTCCACTGATTCAGGTTAGCTGTCCATTGAACTCATGCCCGGACGCAGGCGAGTCGTTCACCCGCAGATCAGGGTCTGAAAGGAGTTTGGCCGCGTTGAGCACGATGATCCGCTCCGGGGTCACACCGAGCAGATACTTGTCCCCGATGCCGTTCAGGCTTGACCCGGGCAGACGGACCTGGTCCGCATCCAGAAGACGGGTCCCAAAGACATAGTCCGCCAGTACGCCGAATTCCATCCGCCCGTCCTCCAGGACCAGGATTTTGTTCAGCTCGGTCAGCCCGCGCTCGGGCAGTCCGAAAAACTTTTTCAGCTCCACCAGCGACAATATCTCGCCGTGGATATTCACCACTCCCAGTACGAAAGCCGGCGCGCCGGGGATCTCGGTCAGCTCTTTCAGCGGATATACCTGGCGGACGAAACGGGTCTCGACCGCGTATTCCTCCTGGGCCAACTGGAACACTACCACGCTGAGCCGCTTTTGAGGCCCCTGGCGGCCCTGCACCTGACGGGCCAGGGCCCGGGCGCGCTCCTCGAACACGGACTCAGCCTGCGGGTCGGCCTTTTGCCGTCCGGAACCCTTCATCTCTCGTCGCCTTTCCGGTTCTGCTTTGAGCGTTCATCTGCGGCAGCATCTGTCGTATCAGGCGCTCCAGATGCCCCACGGTCAGCCCGTCCGATTCGGCCACCTCCCGGTCGGAGGCAAGCTGCTCAAGGGCTGTCAGGCAATTGCGCAGGTGTCTTTCCGCCTGTGTTTGCTGTCCGGCCTGGAAAGCCAGGCGGCCCAGGGCGAAATGCGCCAACGCGTGACCCGGTTCCAGGTAAAGCGTTTTTTCCAGTTCCGCCGCGGCCTCGGCTGTCTGTCCCGATTCGGCCAGAAGCATCGCCAGCAGATAGTGCAGCGACGGCTCCAGGCGGCGGCTATCCACCTGAGTGCGGCAGAGTTCGAGGCTGCGGCCCAGTTCGCCCAGGTTGGCCAGGGACTTGATCAGGCACATCGCCTCAGCCGGCCCGGGCGACTTGACCTGCGCCAGGCGTTCAACCACGGCCGTGTAATCGCCGGCCTGAAACAGAGTCTCGATTTCAGCGGCGGCATTCCTCTCGGGTGCGGGGCCAATCCCGGCCGGGGGCGTCCCGGGAGGAGACTGCGGTTTGCCCTCAGTTTTCCGCAGCCTTGCTGACGGCTTTTCCTCTTTCGCCGCAACCCGCGGCATGGAAGTGATCCTTTTTCTCCCCTCCGTCTGCCTCGGCGCCGCGGCCGCCGGCTTTTCCGACCCTGCCTGCGGTTTGCGGAACGCCACCAGCTGTGGCAGGTTGACCGTTTCAAACTCCTGAAACAGCCAGGCGCTCGCCTCACAGGGGCTGACCAGCAGCCATCCGCCCGGGCGCAGGCAGAGCCGGAATCGCGAGATCACCTCCCGCTGCCGCCCGGGACTGAAATACATCAGCACGTTGCGGCAGAGGATAAGGTCCAGCGCATTCGTGCCACCCAGAAGCGAGGGGTAGCAGTCCTCGGCCAGGTTGAGGTAATCGAACTGCACTGTCTCTCGGATGGCCCTGGCGACCCGCTTCCCACCCCCCTCCATCTCATCGAAATACCCAGCGAGCAGAGGGCTGGCCGGGTCGCGGAAAGACCAGCGATAGTACTCCCCGCGCCGCGCATTTCCCAGGGCGCCCGTATTTATGTCAGTGGCCAGGATTGTGGCCCGACAACCATGCTTGTTCAGGTCGAGGCTTTGCAGCAGGATCGCCAGCGAATAGGGCTCCTCACCCGTGGCACAGCCGGCGCTCCAGATACGGATCAGATTATCCTGGCTGGCCCGCTTACGGATCAGCTCCGGCAGGATCCGCTCCCGCAGGGCCTCGAACGCTGGCCGCTCACGGAAAAAATATGTCTCCCCAATGGTGAGACTTCCGGCCAGCCTCTGTATCATCTCCCGGCTCAGGCTTCCGGAAAACAGGCCCTCCAGAAAAGCCCTCAGGTCCTTCGCACCGGATTCGAGCGCCGCAATCTCCACTTTTTTCTGCATTTCGGCCCAGCGCTCGGGGGGGAAAAAAAGCCCGAGCCGTGTCGAGATCAGGTCGCTCAGGCGGCCCAGCTCGTATTCGGAGAGCGGCTCAGACATCGTGCGCAAGTCTTTCCAGGGCCCGTTCCAGTTGCTGCCTGTCGTCCAGTGAGAGAAAACGCTCCAGATTGTAGATCAGGATCATCCCGTCCTCCAGCCGCAGGGCGCCCTCGGTCAGCTCCATGGAGGGGACCACTTTCTCGGCCGGAATCACGTTTCCTGGCTCCGGGCTTCGCACCCCCTCCACATCATCCACCAGCAGGGCGGCCCGGCGCGACTTCATATCGGTCAGGATCAGGCGGTCTGTGGGTTCCATCCGCTTGGCGCCCAGACCGAACCGTCTGCGGGTGTCTATAACCGGCAGCACCTCACCCTGGACATTAATCACCCCGGCCACGGTGGACGGGGCGTCGGGCAGGGCGGTGAGCTGGACCACCCGCACCACCCGCACCACGTTTTTCAGCCGCAGGGCGTGAAGGGACTGGTCCAGACGGAAAACCACGAGTTTTTCCGTTTCAGGCATGGGTATACTTTATCCTGAGGATTTTTGTCATTGCGGGGCAGGGAAAGCAGAGGAAGGGGCAACGCACAGCCTCACCGTCCACAAATTGGCCGCTGTCGTCTTACCCAGGCAGACTGGCCGACCCAGCCTCGCAGAACGCCAAGCCTATGTCGATGGTCTATCTGCAAGATTTATCTATTTGGACAGGGAGCGGGCCTGTTGCTTTAGCATTATGGTTTTTCAATTTGAATGTCAATAGATGTTCCTGTCATTTATTTTGTTCAATTCATTAGTAGTAATACCATTCAACTTAGACTCTCATTATCACCTGTTCCCGATCTTATGCATTCATAATCCAGCCGGCTATTGACATTAAAGCATCTGAGCAACAATCACCGGCCTGTCTTACGCTCTGTAGATAAATTTCTTGACATATCGTGATTGATAAAAGAGTTCTTACAGTGCCCCCCAGAAAAGAGGTTCTGGATTCAGAAGAGTCTGATTCAATTCTCCCGGGATTGAACACATCAGAATTGAAAGCGGTGTCTCTACTTTCTGGATCAAGCCCCGGGGATAATTGACAGTGGCGACAAAAGTCCGCAATTTATCGTAAAGAGCCAATGAACGCTTTTGTGCAAGTTGAGCCGGATAAAAGCTTTGTTTGCTCGAACAGGAAGGTCTCTTCTGGCGGTTCCTCTTTCGATTTGTGAAATGGCGGCTTTGAAATTCCATTTAAATGAATGAATCCATCTCATGGAACGACTGCTGGATGTTCGAACTCTCATTTTTCTTTGCGGGCCTGTTACCGCTGTACTCTGTATAATCATGGTAAGCGAGTTTCTCTGGCACAAAGTCTACGCAGGGTTTGAACACTGGACCATCGCTACTGTTCTGGTGGGGCTGGGAGGAACATTGATGAGCCTGCGCGGGCACCTGCCTGATTTCATCTCCATAGTTGCAGCCAATATATTGATCGTAGCATACTACCAGTTTATCAGCTACGGACTGGCAAAATTTTTCTCACTGACTGTTTCCCGCCGGGCGGACATGGCGGTAAGCCTGTTTCTAATAGGCTTGTTAAGCTATTATACCTACCTGTCGCCGCAAATAACCGCGCGTATTTTGATTAACGCATGCGTCCATATCTTCTACTGTTTGCGTATCGCACGGCTGCTGTTAAAAGGTTTGAAATCGAACAATCTGAACTTCAATAGAATCCTGTGCTGGACTTTTTTATCTCTGGCGGCCTGGTTGAGCTTTTATTGCGCGAAAACCTTTCTGCAATGGCAGCCGCTCAACGACCTGATGCTGGCAGGGCCCCTTTTCGGGACCACGATTTTGATTTATCTCCTGTCTTTCATCCTGATTACTTCCGGACTGATTCAGGTAAACAACAGCCGGATCGAAAGAGACCTGCTTGAGGCGCAAAAAGAGATAAAAACCCTCAGCGGGTTCCTGCCCATTTGTGCCAGTTGTAAAAGAGTTCGTGACGACAAGGGTTATTGGGACGGGGTGGAAAATTATATCAGTAAACGGACCCATGTCGAGTTTACCCACGGTATCTGCCCCGAGTGTATGAAAAAGCTGTACCCCCAATTCGATGTGCCCCGGAAAGACTGAATGCGGCCTGCCGGAAAGAGAAACACTCAGGAAAGAGCGGTTGAATGGCGATAGATGCAATTCCTGTTGCGGCCTCCGCAGTCAGCATGCTATAATCCCGTCGTGATGAAGTATTGAGCTTATCCATCTGAACAAGTCACTGCCATATGTCCTGTCCGGGACAACCTGCATTTCTGCCTCAAACTCCAGCCGGGAGATCGAGATGCGCCCAGCAATACGATCAGTCCTGTATTCCTTTTCGATTCTGGCTCTGATACTCGTCCTGTCCGCCGGCTGCCAAAACTGCCAGCGGCCGGCCGCGCCCGCGGCCGAGGTTTTCCAGCCGCCCAGCCTTCACGGCTGGACCGTGCTCGGTCCGGGCGGCGGCGGCTCGATGTTCATCCCCACGATCAATCCCAGCGACCCGTCCAACGTGTTCGTGCGCTGCGATATGACCGCCGCCTATGTCACCTCGGATAGCGGCGACAACTGGCGCATGTTCAACCTGCGCACCGTGGTAGAGGATTTCGAGTTCGATCCTGGTGACCCGAACACTGTCTACGCCTGCAACACCGGGCTCTACCGCTCGACCGACCGCGGCGCCACCTGGGAGCTTGTCCTGCCCGACCCGGCCCATGTGATCGGCGAGAGGATGTCGGGCGACCACGCCGGCCAGAGTTTCGTGACCGATGACAGCTCCGGCGCGGGCAGTATCAGCCTTATCCGGGTGGACCCGCAGGACTCGAAGCGGATCACGCTCGCCCGCAGCGGAGGACGCGCGCGCGGCCGCGGCCAGGCGATCCTCACCTCGGCCGACCGGGGCCGCTCCTGGCAAAGCGTGGCCGAGGTGGAGGGACGCGAGGTGCTGGGCATTTTCCCCGGCGGTTGGGGCGATGACGCCGGAAAGGTGGTGGTGATCACCTCCAGCGCCGGCTACCGGGTGAGCCTGGACGGCAGCGGCAGCGAGACATTCGCCCTGCCGGTGGAGGAGGCCTCCGCGGCCGAGGGCGGCAAAGGCCCCAACGGCAGCCGGATTTATCTCCTGGGCGCCTCCGGTGGGATTTTCCGCTCAGCCGACCTCGGACGCAACTGGGAAAAAGCGGACAGTTCCCTGGCCGTGGAACAGGACACCGCAGACAGCGGGATGCGCCGCCGTTTCGGCAGCCGCTACCGCGCCCTGGGAGTGTGTGCGGGTCACCCCGAGGTGGTCTACATGTCTGTCGCCGGGATGCCGCTTGAAATGAACGGGAGCACCCAGCGGGTCTCGGGCATACTCAAGTCCACCGATTCCGGGGCCGGTTGGAGCTGGGTGCTGCAGGTCTGCGGCGGGGATATCCTGACACATAACTACCAGGGCGGCTGGCTGATCCGCAACCTCGGCTGGTTCGGCGCACCCTCGCACCTGGGGGTCAGCCCCTCCGACCCGGATATCTGCTACTGCACCGACTCGGGCCGCACGTTCCGCAGCCTGGACGGCGGCGTGAGCTGGAAACAGGTGATCAGCCGCGACCTGCCGGACGGCTCGTTCAGCACTCGCGGGCTGGATGTGACCACCGATTACGGCGTGCATTTCGACCCCTTCAACCCCGAGCATTTCTTCATCACCTACACCGATATCGGCCTGTTCCACACGTTCAACGGCGGCACGAGCTGGTTCCAGTCGATCACCGGCATCCCGCAGCAGTGGCGCAACACCTGCTACTGGCTGGAGTTCGACCCGGCGGTCCGGGGACGGGTCTATTCGGTCTGGTCGAATGTCCACGACCTGCCGCGGCCCAAGATGCACCGTTCGGGTAATCTGACCAACGGTAACCAGCAGGGCGGCGTGGCGGTCTCGGGCGATGGCGGACGCTACTGGGGCATCCTTACCCGCGGCGATCTGGTGAACGGTGACTATGTGCACCGGATGCGATTGGCCGCGGTGCCCACCCATATCGTGCTCGACCCCGACAGCCCGGTGCGCCAGCGCACCCTGTATGTCTGCGATTACGGCTGGGGGGTCTGGAAATCGGCCGATGGCGGCGCGACCTGGGACTTGAAAAACAAGGGGATCAACCCGGCCAACCTCAACTGCTGGCGCATCACCCGTCTGCCCTCCGGGCGGCTGATCCTGCTGGTGGTCCGGGCCGGGCTGGAGGGAGACAACCAGATTTCCGGCGCGCTGTACACCAGCGATGACAAGGCCGAGTCCTGGCAGCCCCTGGCCCTGCCGTCCGGGGCCACGATGCCCAACGACCTGGTCTATGACCCCTCCGACCCGCAGCGGATGTACCTGTCCTGCTGGCCGCTCAACGCCGGTTCACGTCTGGCGCGCGAGCAATCACGCGAAGCCGGTGTGGTCGAGGGCGATCAGCTCGAGATGGGGCATGAGGAAAAAGGCGGCGGGCTGTTCCGAACCGAGGATGGAGGAGCGACCTGGAAGCAGGTGTTCGACGAGAGAATGCACGTATATGCCGCGGCGGTGGACCCGCAGAACACGAACACCGTCATTATCAACACCTTCGACAGCAGCGCGTTCCGCAGCGATGACCGCGGCGACACATGGCGCCGCCTGGGCGGCTACAATTTCAAATGGGGCCACCGTCCTGTGTTCGACCCGGTGCACCCGGGGATGCTCTACCTGACCACTTTCGGCGGCAGCGTGTTCCATGGCCCGGCCGCGGGTGTGGCAAACGTGGTGGAGGATATCACCAACCTGCCCGCCCCCGACCTGGACCGCCTGCGCTGAGGCTGTAACCAGGGAACGAGAAGCCGGGCCACCCTGATTATCCAGGGTGGCCCGGCTTCATGATTTTGAGATTTCTTTCGGCCAGCGTCGACCCAGAGAGTCGCATTTCTGCGACCCGCTCAGCCCAGACGCTCTTTCAGCCAGTCGATGGCCTTGTCCTGCTCGTGGTCTGCCACACCCAGCACCGGAGTGTCCAGTTTCTCCGCGGCCAGGCGCTTTTTCAGCTCACGGATGAACACTCCCTCACCGTCCTGCTCCCGCTCATCCAGCCAGGTTCTGGTGACGCCGCAGGAGGGCGAACCCTCCTTGCCAAAAATGGCAACCACCTCGAAACCCTGGAACTTATATTCCTTGAGCGTGAACACCAGGTCGTCGATCAGCCGCGCCAGGCGTTTGCCGCCGGGCTCGCTCTCCAGCCCCACCCGCACGTCGAACCGTCCCAGGCCCAGACAATAGAGTTCCGGGCAGACCAGTTGGATCATCCCGATCTGGCGCTCCTGAAGGTAGTCCACCAGGGGGTCGAACGCGGCCGGGAAATCGGCGCAGTCGATCATGCGCGCGTTCTGGTTCAGCATGCAGTGGGCGACAAAGATCACCTTGCCCGAGCGCGGGTCGCCGTTCCACTGCCGTTTGTTTTCGGCCGTGCCCTGGAAACCGTTCTGCGGGATGCTGTAATCCGGCTGCGGGATCGGGTGGTTTTCCGCGCCGGAGCAGCCGGCAACGAACGCGGCCGTAGCCGCAGAGGCGCCGCCCAGGAAAGTGCGGCGGGAGAGGCTGGACTTTCTGGTCATTTTACGATCTCCGGAAGGAGGACAGGGTGAGCGGGGCGGCCCCTCGTGCGGCGCGGGCCAGGGCCCGGGCCGCGGCACACCGGATTTTATCCCTTTTCACCCGCCGCAGTCAAGCTTCGGGTGAGTGCATGAACTTGGCCCGCGCCGTGGCCATCACTTCCCCGGCGCAGCACAGCTCGGCTTCCAGGACAAAAAGACGCGTGCCGGAGGAGACGATCCAGGCATGCAGGTCGAGGAGGGCCTCGACCTGCACGGGCTTGCGGTAGCGGACTCTCAGCTCGCCGGTCAGGGCGCGCACCCCGTTCAGGAACAGGCAGTTGGTCATGGCCGAATCGAGCAGCGCCGCAATAAACCCGCCGTGCATGATCCCGTCATAACCCTGCACCCCGTCGTGCGACTGGAACTCCGCGCTCACCGCGCCGTCCGCTTCCATCCGGAACGACAGTCCGAGCGAGTTGGGGTTGCTCCTGCCGCACATCAAGCAGTGTGAATGCCCGAAAATCGTGCTGGTTGTCGCCTGCCGCTCAGTGATCGCAGACATTCTGACCCACCTGCAGAGTCCCGGCCAGATAGCCTGCGACCAGCGCTTCCGGGACCTCGGCCGGTGCGCCCACCACCACGCGGATACCCCGTTCCTGGAACAGTCCCTGCGCCCGCTGGCCCATGCCCCCGGCGATAATCACCTCGACCCCGCGTTCGGCCAGCCAGACCGGCAGAAGGCCCGGTTCGTGCGGTGGCGGCGCGACATTCTCCCGTCCGGTGATACTCTGCTCTGCAGTCTCGACATCCAGCAGGGCGAACTGCTCGCAGTGCCCGAAATGCATGGCCAGACGGCCCCCGGCCAGTGGGATGGCGATTCTCATGCTGAAACCTCCTGTGAAGATGGATCTATTGTTCGCTGTCAGTTGCCGGTATTTTCGACCGCTCTCAGAATGCCCCGGAACAGCAGGGCCGTGGCGGATGCGCTCCGGCTCGAAATGAACACCCGGCCCAGGTCGCCCGCCTCGGCGATCTGCGGGTCCAGCGGGACCGAACCGAGAAACGGCACCGCCATCTCCTCGGACACTCGCCTGCCGCCGCCCGGAGGCAGAATCTGTGTCACCTGGCCGCAGTGCGGACAGACAAACCCGCTCATGTTCTCCACCACACCCAGGACTTTCACCCCGAGCTGATGGCAGAAAGTGATGGAGCGCCGCACATCCGCCGCAGCCACCTCCTGGGGCGTGGTAACCACCACCGCGCCGTCCACCCGGCCGAACACCTGGCAGACCGAGAGCGGCTCATCGCCCGTGCCGGGGGGGAGGTCGACCACCAGGCAGTCCAGCTCGCCCCAGGCCACATCCCGGATGAACTGGCGGATGGCGCTCATCTTCATCGGCCCGCGCCAGATTACGGCATCGTTGCGGCTGCCCAGGAAAAAGCCCAGGGAAATCACTTTCAGCCCGCCGACCTCCACCGGCAGTATCTCGCCGTCATCCGACTGCACGGCCGCCTGCTGAAGGCCCAGCATGGTGGGGATACTGGGGCCGTGCAGGTCGAGGTCGAGAAGCCCCACCCGCTTGCCGTCCAGAGCCATGGCCGCGGCCAGGTTGACCGCCACCGTGCTCTTGCCCACTCCGCCCTTGCCCGAGAGCACCATCACCTTGCGCCCGATCTTGGACAGCCGTTCGGCGATCCGTCGACGGTCCTCCTCCTCACCGGGCTGGGCGAGGGGGTTATGACCGGACGTATGGCTCTGGCAGGCCGTGGGCTCTGCATTCCTCGGTTCCTCACGTGTCTCCATCGTTCTCTCCTGTTTCGCGCAGATTCTTCCAGACTCCCCTTATATCCTCAGCGGCCGGCCCGCCCAGCTCCACCACGGCCCGGGACTGAATCTGAGCCCGGGTGACCGCGCGGTCGTAACGGATACGCCCGGCCAGGGCCGCGCCCAGTTCGAGCGAGCGGCGCTCGATCCGTTCGGCCATGCCGGGATTGATGTCCCACTTGTTCACGCAGACCGAGACCGGCACCCCGAAATGACGGGCCAGGGCCAGCACCCGCTCCAGGTCATGCCCGCCCGAGACAGTCGGCTCGGTTACGGCCAGCACATGGGAGGCGCCGGTGACCGAGGCGATAACCGGGCAACCGATCCCCGGCGGGCCGTCCACTATCAGCGTGCCGAGCCCGTCCTCTGCCGCGATCCGCGCGGCCTCGCGCCGCACCAGGCTGACCAGCTTGCCCGAGTTCTCGGCCGCCACGCCCAGGCGGGCGTGCACCAGCGGGCCGCAGCGGGTCCGCGAGACCATCCATTCGCCGCTCGTGCGTTCCGGGAAATCGATCGCCCCGGACGGACAGAAACGTACACACACCCCGCAGCCCTCGCAAGCCGCCGGATCTACCTCGAACGCCCGCAGTCCGTCCTGGTATTCCACCTCCCGGACCGCCTCGAAACGGCATAGCCGCCGGCAGACGCCGCAGCCGGTGCAATCCCGCGGGCGGATGACCGCGCTGTTGCCGCAGCGGAACACCTCGCGCCGCTCCACCGTCGGGGAGAGCACCAGGTGCAGGTCGGCGGCATCCACATCACAGTCCGCGATCACGCAACGGCCGGCCAGCACCGCAAACGAGGCGCTAAGGCTGGTCTTGCCGGTGCCGCCCTTGCCGCTCACCACTGTCAGCTCGAAAGCCATCCCGGTCCCGCTCAGAACGCCATGAAAAGGTACTTGAACCCGATCACTCCCAGAAACAGGCAGCTCACCGCGAACAGGATGCGCTTGTAGTCGAGCAGCTTCACTGCAAAAGCGCCCAAAGTGAATCCCAGAAGCGGGTAGATCGAGGAGGCCAGGCTGAACACCGCCCCGAGCATGACTCCCTTGCCCACCGGCGCGCTCAGCAGCATGGGGGTGAGCACCACGAGCTTGCCGCACATGCTGGCCCCGCGCACCGCTCCCAGCGACAGCCCCACGCCGAACCCGGCCATGGTCCGGCCCTCGACCCGCTTGTGGAACTTGAGCCGGGCCTGACGGGTCAGGGCCTCGTACTCCGGCTCCTCGGAAACGCATATCTTGCAGCTTCCGCTGCAGTGCGCCGGTGACTCACCCTCGTGGACATGCGGCTTTGTGCCGGGAAGCTGCCAGTTGAAAATGCGGGTGGCGGCCAGGTAGAGGCTGAACCCGATAAGAAGCAGCCCCGAGACGAGGTTGAGCACGCTCCTGTCCAGGCTGACAAACCGTCCCAGGGCCGAGACCGCCGCGCACAGGGCGCAGATCGCGATGAAGCGCCCGACCAGGTAGCCGCCGCAGGTCGAGCGGTTGGCCACCTGGAGGGTCAGCACCAGGATCGCGCAGAGCCAGAGGTTACCGAAAGAGAAACCCAGAAGCAGGGCCGCGATGTATTCGTTCATTACAGGGAATCCTCTCCAGATCTATTGGGTCTGTGTCCGATAATCTTTCAACGTCTTTTCCACGTCTTCCAGGCTGAAACCGTACTGACGGCGCAACCGTCCGAGCCGGGAACCGGGGGATATGTCTTGCGGCAGCCCCAGCCGCTGAACAATATAACTCACCGGCACCCCGTGCTCCCGGGCCACGGACCCGAGTGTGTACATCCCGCGGACAGTCCCGTGCGGGCTGCTCTGTCCGGCCTTCTCAGGCAAGGGCTCGGCCGTGTCGCTTTTCGCCGGGCGGCTCTCTGTCCGGTGTCCCGCCACTCCGCTTCCAGCCAGAGCGCCCGGATCAGTCGGCCGGGTGCTCTGCAAGCCCCGTCCGGCGCCCCGCTGGAACAAGTGGAGTTCCGGCTCGAAAAGAGCGAAAAACAGCAGCAGAAACAGCCCCAGCCCGGCGAAAGCCCCGGCCGCGACCCGGCGGGGGACAACCGTGGGAAACAGACGGCTGAACATACTCTGGATGATCCTTAAGTGCAGCGCGAGATGCGCAATCAGAAGGCCCAGCAGGACAAAACCCAGCACCAGGTGGATATCGCCCCAGGCATGACGGTCCAGGCCGAAAAGCCAGGGCTCCACTCCAGGGCCGTATTTGGCCGCCGCTTCCCGACCCGGCACGATCACGTAGGCCAGCAGGAACCCGATCCCGGCCAGGGCCAGGGTCAGCAGAAACATCAGGGCATCGATCAGGAAATTGAGCTTGTATTTTTTCATTCCGTCCATTTTTCTCTCCCCGGCCTCCCGCTGGCTCAGTTCTTTTCCCTTACCGAATAATACAGCTTCCCGGCGTGCATTTCGTATTCAACCTCACCCGCCTGCTCCAGCGCTTTCAGGTGCTTTATCGCCTCGTTCCGGTGGATGCCGAGCCCCCGGGCGATATCCTCCACCGAGCAAGCCCTGCGCCGCAGGACCTGCAGCACCGAATCCCTTGTCGCGGCGCAGGGGGCCTCGGTCTGACGGTCCGGGAAATCGGCGATCACATCGGCCGCAGGGCTGAAATATCCGGCCAGCTCCTGTAGAACATGTCTTTCCACCGCGTCGGCGAAATCCATGGCAGGAGGGCGCGTCGCGGTGTTGAGCTGCACACGTTCGGGCCGGATCCGGCGGGTCAGCGCCGCCAGGTCCCGCAACTCGGATTGGACGGCATTATGCCCCCCGAGCAGGCAAATCTCCAGCCAGACAGGGCCGGAGTATTCCTGCCTGAACTCGATCAGACCCTCAACCATCCGCTCGAAAGTAAGCTCGGGGTGCGGACGGTTTACGGCCTCGAACATCCCGCTGTTGCCCGCATCCAGCGAGGGCAGGACCAGGTCGGCACGCCCCACCTGCTCGCGGATTTCTTTCTTCCAGAGCAGGGAGCCGTTGGTCAGCACCGCTACCGGAATGCCGGTCATCGAATGGATCCGGTCGATCAGCTCGCCCAGACGGGAATACAGGGTCGGCTCCCCGGAACCGGCCAAAGTGATGTAGTCCGGCTTTGTACCGAGTTTTTCTTTCACCTGCGCCGCCAGCTCGTCGAGCGGCGTCCATTCCCGGACTTCGACTGTCTTGTGGGTGGTCAGACCGAGTTGGCAGTAGATACAGTCGTAGCTGCAGGTTTTATACGGCACGAGGTCCACGCCCAGGGACCGCCCCAGCCGCCGTGAGGGCACAGGGCCGTAGACATGACTTGTCTTCGGGTTCATTTTCCGCTCCCGCAGCCTGGCGCGCCGCAGCGCTCCTTACTGCCACAGCAGGTCCGGCCGGTGCGCTCCAGCGAACAGGCTCCCGCACTGCGCGGCCCGGCCTGGGCTGTATTTTTCAGGAAAAACCCCGCGCCGCCAGTTATGGCTTTCCGCAGATCGCCCCCGCAAGTCTCACAGGTTGTGAGCGGGGCCTCCGACATGGCCTGACTGCACTCGAACACCCGTCCGCAGACCTGACAATGATATTCGTAAACCGGCATCGGTCAACTCTCTTTTTTATCCTGCCAATTCCTGACCGCCTCCAGCAGACCCAGGAAAACAGATCGATACCCGGGCAGAGCCTCCACAATCAGCTCGCCGCGCGAGTAGGCCTCGGCAATGCGGCGGTCATCCGGTATCTCGGCCAGGAGCGGGACATTCCGCTCCCGGCAGAACACCTTCACCCGATCATCCCCGGAGCCGGCTCTGTTCAGCGCCACGCCGCAGGGAAGGCCCAGCTCCGTGGTCATTTCCACCGCCAGGGCCAGGTCGTTGAGGCCGAACGGGGTCGGCTCGGTGACCAGCAGCACGAAATCCGCCCCCCGCAGAGTCGTGACCACCGGGCAGGAGGTCCCAGGGGGAGCGTCCAGGATCACCGGGACTGAACAGTCCGCTTTCGCCTTTACCGCGCGGATCAGCGGAGGCGCCATGGACACTCCCACATCCAGCTTTCCCTGGACCAGACGGACCCCGCCGCAGTCAAATGTCTCGATCAGCCCGATCCGGCGGCCGGCCTCGCGGATCGCCCCGCGCGGGCAGACCAGAGCACAGCCGCCGCAACCGTGGCAAAGCTCCGGAAACAAAAGCGGCGCCGCTCCCAGGCAGACCAGCGAGTGATAACGGCAGAAAGAGCCACACTGCCCGCAACCGTCACAGCGCGATTCATCCACCGACGGGACCGGGAGCGCGGCCTCCTCGATCGAGACAGGAGCGCCCCTAAGAAACAGGCCCGCGTTGGGCGCCTCGACATCACAGTCCAGGACCTGCACCGGTGTGCCGTACGCCCGGGCCAGGTTCACCGCCACGGTGGTCTTGCCTGTGCCGCCCTTGCCGCTCGCCACCGCCAGGCGGAAAGGCCGCGCCTGTGCCTTCACGCTCACGGGCGGGTCCGCACCAGGACCGCGGCCGCGATCACGGTGGTCCAGAGGCCGCTCTTGTCGCCCTCGGCCGACTGGGTGATGTTGCGGGTGGTCACGATCTCGCCACCCAGGCGAAACTGCTCCTTGCGCTCATCGTAGTCCTTGTCCAGGTCGAACGGCACCCCCAGGGTGGTGGCCAGCATCTGGGCCGCCAGGTCCTCGGCGTACTCGCCCGACGGGTCCTCGTTCAACCCGTGGCAGTGGTGCTCGGACAGGTAACCGTAGTGCTCCGGATTTCGCGGGATCGCCACGCCGATACTGGCGGCCACCAGACGGTGGGGCTCATCCGCGTCCGCACGGGCCAGCACGCAGTAGACTATCTCGCCGCAACGCAGGT
>CAYLSM010000089.1:0-16417 GCA_964386505.1 uncultured Gemmatimonadales bacterium | reverse complement strand
CTGCTCGGCGTTGTCGGCGTTCTGGGTGGTCATGGAGGACATCTGCTCCAGACTGGAGGAGACCTGCTCCAGAGCGCTGGCCTGCTCACTGGCGCCCTCGGCCAGGGTGCGGCTTCCGGCGTTGATTTCGCCGCTGGCCAGGCTGACCGCCTCCACGGTCTCGGCCACCTGACCGAGAGCCGAATTGAGCGACTCAACCGTGGTGTTGATGTTTTCCATAAGCTCGGCAAAACGGCCCTTGTAATTACCGCTCACCCGTTTGGTAAGGTCCTTGGCCGCAGCCGACTCCAGCACATCGGCCGCACTGTTGATCGGGTCCACCACGGAGTCGAGCAGGTCGTTGATGCCCTTGACAATTTCGGCATACTCGCCCTTGTGCTTGGTCACATCCGCCCGTATGTCGAGCTGCCCGTCCACCGCCGCTTTGATCAGCCTGACCACCTCCTGGTTCATGTTCTTCAGGCTCTTGATCATCTCGATCATGCTGTTGCCCAGCACGTCCTTGTCAGAGGCGGCTTTGATCCGGAGGGACATGTCACCGCGCGCTATATGCTCGGCGTAGTCGACCTTGGCTTTCTGCGCCTCGATCAGGCCCTGGAATGCCCGCCCTATTTCGCCCAGCTCATCGGGGCGGCTGTTGATACGCTGCATTTCGGCCCGGTCGATACCCTCCATCTCGGTGTCACCCAGCGCCAGAAGCTGCGCCCCGGTGGCAATGTGCACCAGCGGTTGGGCGATCCTGCGGGCGATATACCAGAGCGCAGCCAGGGCGATAGCCAGCATGACCAGGGAGATTAGTATCTGCTCCCACATCAGGCGGGTGGCTTCGACCGTGATCTTGCTCAACGGCACCACGATACTGGCGGCCCAGGGGCTTTCCGTCTCACCGATCAGCACCGGGGCGTATATTTCGAGTTGCCCCTCCTGGCTGATCGCGATCTCGGAACCGTCCTGAATCACGGCCAGCTTGTCCTCCATGCCGGAGGTCTTATAGAACGCGGCCATGGTCTTGCCGCGCAGCTCGCGGTTGCCGGTAACGGCGGCCAGAGTCCCCTCATGGCTGATCAGCACCAGCTGCCCGGTTCCATCGTAAATGTCCAGTTCATCAGCCATCTCCTGGAACGGTTCCAGGCTGAGGTCCACCCCGACTATCCCGAAGAACTCACCCTCGGTCTGGACCGGAGAGACCAGAGAGGTCAGGTACGGGGCATCGGAGGCGTCCGAGGCCCGGAACGGCTCCAGAACGCAGTCCTGAAGGGATTCCTGCGGCTTGGTGTAATAGCTGTTCTTGCCTTCCTCGGCGTATGTGGTCAGCGGCACGCGCACCACCTCACCCTGAGAGTCGCGCTCCCAGCAGACCACGAACCGGCCGCTCTCGTCGTAACCGCTCTTGCCGGCATAGTTCGAGTCCTTGCTGTCAAAAGCATCCGGCTCCCAGACCGAATAGACCCGGATCAGTTTCGGGTTTTCCTGCAGGACTCGCTTTAGCATCACTGCGGCATCCTGACGGTTGAGCTGAAGGGCGTTCTGGGCGTCCTTGACCGAGGAAAGCATCTGCGCCAGCGTGCGGGAGGCATCCAGCGCCGACTCGATCTCGGCCTTGATCTTGGCCGCATTGCCCCGGGCCAGCGAAATGCTCTCACCGCGGGCGGCCTTGACCGAGGTCTGGCGCACCGAATAGACCATCGACCCGGTCATCACCGCTGCGGCCACGATCATACACAGTCCGGTCAGCATTATGAGCCGTGTTTTGATCGACTTGAATTTCATTCTTCCCTCCGTACCTTTTTACCGTCGATATCCTCAGATGTCAGTCCTTGCTGCGGCAGGGACCGGAGCGGTCAGGGCAGCCTATTCTTCCTCGGAGGCTTTGTCCCCGCCATCGGAATCAAGGACAGCCTGAATGTCCAGCAGAAGGATCACTTTCTCGCGGGCTTTTCCCACTCCGCGGATGAACTCCGTCTTGACACTCTCGCCCAGGTCCTGCGCATCCTCGATGTCACTTGAGGCGATGTCGAGTACCTCGGAGACACTGTCCACCAGCAGCCCCATCATAACAGTGCCGGAGCCGGTAGCATCCACCACAATGATACAGGTCTCATCGGTATCGTCGATCGACCCCATGGCGAATCGCAGGCGAAGGTCCATCACCGGCAGCACCTTTCCCCGCAGATTGATCACCCCTCGGATGTATTCCGGAGTGCGGGGAACACGCGTAATTTTCAACAGTCCGATAATCTCTTTGACCTGTAATATTTCCAAGCCGTAATTCTCATCTGCCAGGCGGAAAGTCAGGAATTTCTGCATCTGTTTTTCGACTTCATCCAGGCTCTGACCCGGGCCGAGGACTCCAGTCCCGCCGTTAAAGACCTGCATCCTTCCTCCAAGTGCTGTGCAGCATTCTGTAAAGTAGTGACCGGAGCGTTTGAGTGTTTTACCGCATTCGGCAATGGATGTTCATCTGGAATGTACACTGTCACTGGAACATTTAGGCTTGATATCAGCACAATGAGTGCCATCGCTCATTTGACGATAATGGCTTGATTTGGAAACAGTTAACCTGTGCATATTTCACAAGGTTGCCCGATAACGCACACACGGCGCACAGAATGAGCGGAAACAGCGCTAAAACAAACTTATACATTCGTCTGATACCGTTTCATTTGATAATAATGCGACAGGGCCACCGGAGCCCCTGCAAAAATAATTTCACGCCGTCTCAGTACTTGAATTGCTTGTAATCCAGACGGTACAGCAGGGCGTAAAGCACCGGCAGAAGACCCAGAGTGAGGAGGGTGGAAAACAAAAGACCGAACATCAGTGCCACCGCCATCGGCTTGAATATCACATCCCCGCCGAAATACAGCGGCGCGATGCCCCCCACCGTGGTCAGGGTGGAAAGCAGAATGGGGCGGATACGGTGCTGGGCCGAATCCACCACCGCGCGGCTCAGTTCCAGGCCGGAGGAATGCTCCAGGTCGATCCGGTCGAGCAGCACGATGGCGATGTTGACCACGATCCCCGACAGTGAGACCGCGCCCAGCAGGGTCATGAATCCGAAATAGGAATGCATCACCAGCAGACCGATGATCACACCGATCATGCCCAGCGGAATGGTGGACAGGATCATCAGCGGCTTGCGCAGCGAGTTGAACTGCACAACCAGCAGCATCAGGATTATAAACGCGGCCAGGGGCAACTGGTCGAGCACCGAGTTCTGGCTCTTGCCGCTGGTCTCGGCCTCGCCCCCGATCTCCCAACTGTAGCCCAGCCCCCAGGTCCGGCTCTGCTGGTCCAGCCAAGGCACCATCTGGGCGTTGACACTGCTGGCGGTCGTGCCGGGGGCCAGGTCACATTGGACAGTCACGGTGCGGTAGCAGTCGCGGCGCACGATGTGGGCCGGCTCCCAGGCCACCTCCAGGTCGGCCACCTGGCGCAGCGGCACACTCAGGCCGGTCATCTGGCTGTAGACGCTCAGGGTCTCGATCCGGTCTATATCCTCCCGTCCCGAGGCGGCCGAGCGCAGGGTGACCGGGATCACCTTGTCGCCCTCGCGGTACTCGGTGGTCTGGAAACCGCTCAGGTGCGTGAGCAGCGAGACCGCTATGTCCTGGTTGGTCACCCCGGCGCGCAGTGCCCGCGGCTCGTTGATCCGCACCATCAGCTTGGCTGCCCGGCGGCCCCAGTCATCCGAGATGTTGCGCGTGCCCTCCAGGTGGTCCAGACGGTCCTTGACCTGCTCGGCCAGGGCGAAGATGCGGTTGTAGTCCCGCCCAGAAATGCGGTACTGCACGGGGTGGTCGATCGGCGGGCCGTTCTCCAGCGGCTTGACCCGCACCTCCAGGTCGGGGTAATTGGCCCGGCAGAACGAGTCGATCCGGGCGGCCAGGTGCTCGTGGAAATCGTAGTCGCTCAGACGGACCAGGATATCGGCATACTCCGGGCTGGCGATCTTGGGGTGATGGGTGAGCACGAAACGCGGCATCCCCTGGCCGATGAAAGAGCCCCAGCCGGTCACCCCGGGCTTGCCGCTCTGCGGGTCGGCGGTCAGTTCTCTCTGCATGAATGCCTCGATCCCGCTCACGGTCTTCTCGGTTCTCTCGATGGCTGTGCCCACCGGCAGATCGAGCATGATCTTGACCAGGGGGGTGCTGTTGGGCGGAAAAAATATTTTCGGGATGAACGGGAATGTCGCCATACTGAGGACGAACAGAGCCAGGAACCCGCCCAGGCTCAGCAGCGGACGGCGCAGCAGGGTGAGCAGAAGGCCGCGGTAGCGGCGGTAGAATGGACGGGAAAACCTCTCGGTGCTGTCCACCTGGGTTTTGACTTTCAGAAAACGCACGCACAGCATCGGGATCAGGGTCAGGGCCAGGGTCCATGAGGCGAGCAGCGAGATCGACACCACTTTGAACAGCGAAGCCGTGTACTCGCCGGTCACGCTCTTGGCCAGAAAAATGGGGAGGAACGAGGCGCAGGTGGTGAGCGTGGAATTGAGCAGCGGCACCCGAAGTTCGCGGGCGCTCTTGACCGCCGCCTCCAGAGCGCTCAGGCCGGCCTCGATCTTGACCATGATCGCCTCGCTCATCACGATCGCGTTGTCGACCAGCAGACCGAGCGAGATTATCATCGCCGCCAGGGAGACCTTGTCCAGGCCGATCCCCAGGTAGTACATCACCAGGAACGTGGCCAGGATGGTCATCGGAATGAGGCTGGCCACCAGCACGCCCGTGCGAAGACCCAGGCTGAGCAGCATCACCACCAGCACCAGCAGCACCGACTCGACCAGGTTCAGCACGAACCCGTTCACGCTCTGTTTCACCCGCTGCGGCTCGAACACCACCTGCCCGAACTGGACACCCCAGGGGTACTGGCCCTGAAGGCGGTTGAGCACCTGCCGCACCTGACTGCCCAGGTTCAGAATGTTGCCGCCGTCGCGCATGGACACGGCCAGACCCAGGCAGCGGGTTCCGTCCACGTGCACCAGCGACTGCGGCGGGTCGATATAGCCCCGACGTACCGTGGCGATGTCCTCCAGGGTCAGCAGTTGCCCCGATCCGGGCACGCTGATCACGGTCTTGCGAAGCTCGTCCAGCGACTCGAAATTGCCGCTCGGCTCCACCACCAGGCGCTCATCCCCCACCACCACGCTGCCACCCGGAATCAGAATGTTCCGGCTTTCCAGCATCTGCTTGAGCTGCAGGCTCGAAAGGTGCAGCTCGGTCAGGCGGGCGTTGTTGTACTCGACAAATATCCGCTCCTGCTGCGCCCCCAGTATCTCCACCTTGGCCACGTCCTCCAGGCGGAGAAGGTCGTTGCGGGTCTGGTCGGCCACATCCTTGAGTTCGGCGTAGTTGAATCCCTCGCCGGCGATCGAGATTATCACCCCGTACACGTCCCCGAACTCGTCATCCACCAGGGGGCCGATCACTCCGCTGGGCAGATCGGGTGCGGCCTTTTCCACCTTGCGGCGCAGACGGTCCCAGATCGGACGCATCTGCTTGTATTCCTCGCGGATGTTCACGTGGATCACCGACAGGCCGGTCTTGGACTCGCTCTCCAGGTAATCGATCTCGGGGATCTCCTGGATCACTTTCTCCAGCTTGTCCGTGACCAGCATCTCCACGCGCTCGGGACTGCCCCCAGGGAAATAGGTCACAACCAAAGCTGTGCGCACTGTGAACGCCGGGTCCTCGCGCCGCTCCATCCGGGTGTAGGCG
The DNA here is from genome assembly GCA_964386505.1 of uncultured Gemmatimonadales bacterium. Taxonomy (GTDB): domain Bacteria; phylum Gemmatimonadota; class Glassbacteria; order GWA2-58-10; family GWA2-58-10; genus JAJFUG01. The sequence goes on along the minus strand of CAYLSM010000089.1, from coordinate 10,697 downwards.
AAAAGCCCGCCCAGGGCCACGCAGAGCAGGGCAGTCAGGGTTACACGATTGTACTTGATCGCGGCTTCGGTGAAACTCATTTTCAGTTCTCCGTGGCGGCGGGAAGCTTGACCCGCAGGCTGTCGCGCATATGGCTCACTCCGGCGGTCACCACCAGCTCACCGTCCCGCAGCCCGCTCAGCACCTCGAGGCCGGCATCGGTCAACTCGCCCACCTCAACCGGGCGGCGGATGACCACGGCAAGCTGCGAGTCCTGCGGTTCGGCCACATACACGAACCGTCCGCTCTGATCCTGACCCACCGCGGCCAGGGGCACGATCAGCCGCTCGCGGCCATCCCCGGCCCTGAAATACAGGGTCACCTGGGCCGCCATGCCGGGGTGCACCTCTGTCTCACCCTCCTCCAGACGCGCCGAAACCGTGAACGCGGCCAGCCGTCCCAGGGCCGCCACCCCCACCTCGGTCACCCGGGCTGTGAAACTGCGCCCCGGCAGGGCATCGAACTCAACCCGGGTGCTGTCGCCGACCTGCACCTGCGAAATCAGCCCCTCGGGCACCGCGATATCCACCTCGGGACGGCGGCCCGAGGTGAGAAGCACGATCGGCTGGCCCGCGGCCACGTTCTCGCCCTCCTCAGCCAGGGTCGCGGCAATCGAGCCTTCCACCGGACTGATAAGCTCGGTGTAGCTCAGCTTGAGCCGGGCCAGCTTCAGCAGACGGTCCGCGGCCTCCACCGAGGCGTGGGCCGACTCGGCGGTGCTGCGGGCGCGGTCCAGATCGTTGAGAGCAGCGTTGTTGTTCTCGTAAAGGAGGCGGATGCGCTCGTAGGCGGCCGCTGCGGCGCGGTCCTGCGCCTTGGCTACATCCAGGCCCGCCTCGGCGCGCTGGACCTCCAAACGGTAGTCGGGCTGCTCCAGGCGCGCGATAAGCTGGCCCGCGGCCACGTTGTCGCCCACCACCACCGGCACGCGCTCCAGTGTGCCTGGCACGCGGAAACTCAGCTTCGACTCCAGCTTGGCCTTAGCCACCCCGGGGAACATGCGCTCCCGTTGTCCGCCCGTGCTGAACACCGCCTGGAAACGCACCGGGCGCAACGGTTCGGCCTCCCCGGCTTTCTTCCCGCAGCCGGCCAGGCCCAAGGCCGCCACAATCAGGACCAGCGCTGTCTTTCCCGAAATTGTCTTCATCCTGCCTCCAAAGACTTTTTCAGACTAAGGGTTGACCGACCTGTCGCTCCCGGCGCGGACGGAGAACTCGCGCAGGCGGCGGAACAGGCCATCTTTCTCCGAATCGGTCCGGAACATCCAGAACCGCCCAACGGCGCGTTCCACGGACAACAGGTCGAGCTGGAAATCGTACACCGCGTTCTCAGCGGCCTGCGAGGCGGTCAGATCGTAGCTCTGCGCCTCCAGCAGTTCGGTGATCGAGAGCAGGCCCTGGCCGTAGGCGTCCGTGACCAGCGCCAGGTTGCGGTGGGCGGCCTCGGCCGCCTGGGCCGAAAGCCGGATGCCGGGATAGGAAGCGCCGGCCTGGAACATCGCCGCGCGCAGGCGCTGCTCGATACGCTGGGCCGCGGCCTGACGGGTCAGGTGAAGCTCCTCCAGCTTGCGTCCGGCCAGGCTGTGCTCGGCCAGGTTCGCTCCTCCGTTGAACAACGGCAGGCTGAATCCCACCCCCACGTTCCAGGACTGGTCGTTCATCGTGGGCAGCGAAATCTCGAACGGCAGGGGAAGGTCGAGTTTGAAACCTCCAGCCCCGGCCCCGCTCTTGGCGAAACGCTCGCTGTAGCCGGCCTGCAACCCCACGGTGGGCGACCAGAACGAGCGTGCGGTCATTTTCCGGGCCCGCTCCTGCGCGGCGATGGCCTTGTCCAGGCGCTGCAGCTCGGGGCTTTGCGCCAAGGCCTCCCGGACCATGAACTCGCGCAGCAGGGCGTAGTCCTCCGCGTTGCCGATGTAGGCCGCCAGACGGGTATCGCCGGTGGGAAGGTCGGGGCTCTCGAGTGTCACCTCGCGCGGAGAGAGCGGCTCCTCCAATGGGCGCTGCAGCAGACGGTTCAGTTCGCTTTCGGCCAAGTGTACTTTGGCCGCGGCCTCGATCACAGCCCGCTTATCCATGGCGATCTGGGCCTGCCAGCGGTAGAGTTCACCAGGCCCGGCATAGCCTATCTGCACGCGCAGGCTGGCCAGGTCGAGGTTCTGTCGCGAAACTTTGAGGTTGTTGCGGCGGATGCGCTCCAGGACCCGGGCGCGCAGGATGTTCAGATAGGCGGAGGCGGCCTCGCGGGTGATATCCAGGCGCAGGCTCTCGCGGTCCAGCTCGCGGGCCTCCTGCAAGCGTTTCTGGATCTCCAGGTTTCCCCAGGCTTTATCCGAATAGAGCACCTGGGTCAGTTCCAGGCTGCCGGTAGCCGTGCGCTCGGGCTGAAGCCCGAAACTGGCCCGCGCCCGGTCGGCATCGATGACCAGCCCCTGGCCCGAAAGCTCAAGGTCGGGAAGAAGGTTGGCGCGGGCCCGGTTCACCTCCTGCGCCCCGGCCAGCACCTCGCGGCTGCGGGCCTGAAGGTCGAGGTTGCGCTCCACCGCCTCCTTGACCGCCCCGGTCAGGTCTATCGCCCGTGAGCTGGCCGGTTCATCGTCGATCAGCACGGCCTCGGTGCGTATCTCCCAGCCCGGCTTGACCCCGGTCGCCCTGGCCGTAGCCATGTTTATCGCCAGGTCCTCCCCCTTGATGAAATCCACGCTCAGGCTCTCCGGGTCCTGTCCCAGGCGGATACTCTGGATGTCCAGGGCCACGCGTCGCGCCAGGCGCTGAAGGTCGAAAGCCGGGGCGAGCGAGGCCAGGACCCCGCGCTCCACCTCGCTGCGGCCGAGCATCGAAAAGCTGGGGATGCCGCGATGGGCCAGCCCCCGGGCCAGGGCGCCGAACTGGGTGTCATTCAGTTGCAGCATGGGGCCCAGGTAGACTGCCTCGTCCTGCCCGCTCAGAGAATCAAGCACCGAGGCGGCCGTGGAACCGGCCAGCACGAATCGGTGGGCGAAGCCGAGGGAATCCAGACGGAACTCCAGGCGCTGACGGACCTCCGGGAACGCCTGGACTATCTCCTGCCCCAAGACCACGGTCAGCCGCTTGAAACCGGCCAGCTCGTGGAAAACCTCAAGGTCGCGCTGAAGGTCCCGTCGGAAAGTGAGGTAGTGCAGGTTGTGCACACCGCTGCCCGGGCCACGGCGCGGAAAACCCAGCCCCTCGGCATCCGTCGCGAACGGGGCGATTACCGGCTTGGTGAAACTGTCGCTGTTCAGGTGGCAAACGGCATAAGAGGAAAGGAAACCGGCGCAGATTACCATGTCCACGGCAGGGTCGGCCAGAAGACTGTCGAGGTGGCTGTGGATCGAGGCGGCGCTCCAGTCGGCCTGGAGGACCTTGTCGGAGGGGAAACGGACCTCGTAGTCGCGTCCCAGAAGGCTCTGGGCCTCGCTTCGAAGAAGTTCGAGCACCCGGTCGTTGCCCGCCCAGGGACCGTCCTGAAGCACTCCCAAGGTCAAAGCAGGATGGATTGCGCTCTGCGCCTCCAGATTTACTGCGGCGACAAGGAAAATACACGAAAGCCAGAGAGCCGCTGCCGGTACGCAACGCACCCGCATTTTTCCCTCCACCCGAGCGGTCTTGTTTTTTCGACGGATTGGGCTACTTTTCAGCCTGGGAAAACATGAAACCCCTGCCTGCGGCCATGCGGACGGCGCATTCAGGGCTTCGCGCGGGGGATAGTATGTCTCTGAGAATTTAATCGCATCGACTGCCTTTTTCAAGGATAAGCTGGTTTGCCCTTTAGCCAATACCGCACCGAGGAGTGCTACATGACCGGTTTCTCGTCTTATGGCTGCGGCATCCTGATCGGTACCGGCGGGATCGGCGGCGGGATATTTTTTCAGCTTGTGGGCGACCACACCCTGGGCCGGGATGAAAGCCGCGAGGGGGTGCTGCTGGAGGCGCGGGATTTCTGCAAGCAGCACATAATAGAGCATTACGTGGCCGCGCTGCTGGGGCCCTCCGCCGGGGGGCGATTCCGCTGCGTGGCCCTGGGCGCGGTGGGCGACGACTCCACCGGCGCGCAGGTGCTGGAGCTGATGAGTCGCACCGGGATCGAGATCGACCGGGTGCGGAAAGACCAGTCCGCGGCGACCACTTTTTCGGTCTGTTTCCAGTACCCGGATTCCGCGGGCGGCAATATCACCACCGCCAACGGCGCCAGCGCCCGGGTCGGCGTGGCGGACATCCTTAAAGCAGATGGGCTTTTCAAAGAGTATGCGGGCCATGGGATCGCCCTGGCCGCCCCGGAGGTGCCGCTTGCGGCTCGGGCGGCCTTGCTGGAGCTGGCCGAAACACACGGTTTCCTAAGCGTGTCCGCGTTCACCTCGGCCGAGTTGCAGGGAACTGAGTGCCGGGAGCTTCTTCACCGCACCGGAATCCTGGTGCTCAACCGTGACGAGGCCCAGGCCCTGACCGGCCTGGAGGCCGCGGTCATTGGGCAGGACGGGTTCCTACGGGCGCTGGAGGAAAGCCTTCTTCCGCTCAACCCGAAGATGCGTATCTGCCTTACCCTTGGCGCGGAGGGCTCGGCCGGGTTCGAGGACGGCACCTGGGAGTTAACTCCCCCAGCCAGGGTGAGCGTGGTCAGCACGGCCGGTGCCGGGGATGCCACCACGGCCGGAGTGATTATCGGCGTAGCCTCCGGGCTGCCATTTATCTGCCGCCCTGCCCGTAAACGCGAAAGCCTGGGGCAGGCCCCCCTGGCCAGCGCCCTGGATTTCGCCGCGCTCGTGGCCTCGTTCTCGGTCACCTCGGCCGACACGATCCACCTGGGGGCCTCACGGGCCACCCTGCGAACGCACGCTGATCGCCTGGGCCTCAAGCTTTCCGGCCCGGCTGAAGCAATCCTGGCGGATTGAATCACCCTCGGTTCCCCTTTGGGAAAGGGGGAGGAAAAAACAAAGGGCACGGCATGCCGTGCCCCGAAAGACTTATAACCAGCCGTAACAGATTGTAACCCCATCCCCGCTCAGATCGCCTGCGGGTGCGCCGGCTCGGCGTGCGGGCGGAACAGCCCGATCAGGTTGCCGTCCGGGTCGCGCACCTGGGCCAGCCAGCCAGTGTGCGGCACCTCAATCTCGGCCTGCGCCACCGTGCCTCCCAGCTCGACCGCCTTCTTCAGGTACGGGGCGATCGACTCCACCTCCACGAACACCACGGGCGAGGCCCCCGGGGCCACCGTGTCCACCCGCTGCACGCCGCCCCCTACCCCGACCGGCGGTTTGAACAGCATGTAGTTCCCACCCCAGGAATCGAATTTCCAGTTGAACAGCCCGGACAGGAAACGGCGGGTACGCTCCAGGTCGGTGGAGGAAAACTCGATGTGGCAGATCGCGTGCCGGTGCATAGCACACTCTCCTCGAACGGTCGTATCCGTTCCGGGTCAGGCTGTATTTGAAAGAGAAAACTGTCTTTGGAGATTAATTATCGCGGAGTGCGGGCTGAAAAGCAAGGTCGGACCGTGAAGCGACAACGTTGCGCAGTGTCTGCTTACATTTTCAGGCCGGGTCAGTGGAGGCGGCGGGCGGAATCGAACCGCCGAATAAAGGTTTTGCAGACCTCTCCCTTAGCCACTTGGGTACGCCGCCTTTTGACCTAAAAAAAATGGAGCGGGAAACGGGACTTGAACCCGCGACATCCACCTTGGCAAGGTGGCGCTCTACCACTGAGCTATTCCCGCTCGGATCGTTGCGCTTTCAGTTGTCAAAGCGTTGCAGCGTTAAGTTAAATCCGCCGGATTAGTTTGTCAAGAGAAATTGTCCGCACACTGTCAAAGCCTTTCTCTGCGGGCTCCGCGCGGGCAAAGGCGGCCTGCGCCAGGCTGACACGAAAAAAAGGTTTACTATCCAAAGTGATTTATATATTTTTATAGTTTATACAGTTACAAATACCGCGGGCGTCCCGGGCTGTCGAGCCCGTCTCTGCCGGACGGGCAGGCCAGAACCTTTGCCAACCGAGCGATGGAACCCTCTGAAAGCAATCCCATAAGTGGTTCTCCCGGTTATTCACCCTCCCGGTTGCTGCAATACCGTCGTGCACTGGTGCGTGTTTTTTCGATCAATCGCTGGTCCGAAACCCGCCTGATCTTGATCGTGGCGGTGGTGATAGGGCTTCTGGGCGGGCTGGGTGCGGTCGGTTTCCGCAAGTTGATAAGCATTTTTCAGTCGATTTTTTTCGGGAGCGGGGACAATCTCCTCGATCTGCTGCTTTCCCTCCCCTGGTGGCACCGCCTCTTGATCCCGGCCCTGGGCGGGCTGATCCTCTCGCCGCTGATACGCTTTTTCCCGCAGGAAACCAAGGGCCACGGGGTGCCGGAGGTGATGGAGAGTATCGCCCTGCGCGGGGGACGGATGCGTGGGCGCACGGTGTTCACCCGGGCCCTGGCCTCAGCCCTGACCCTGGCCAGCGGCGGCTCGGTGGGCCGCGAGGGCCCCATCGTGCAGATCGGCTCGGCGCTGGGTTCCAGCGTGGGCCAGCTCCTGCACGCCTCGGATAACAGGCTCAAGACCCTGGTCGGCTGTGGGGCCGCGGCCGGAATGGCCGCCACGTTCAACGCCCCCATCGGCGGCGCGCTGTTCGCCATCGAGGTGATCCTGGGGGATTTCGCCCTCAGCCAGGTCACTCCGATCATCATCAGCAGTGTCACCGCCACGGTGATCAGCCGCTGGCTGATGGGTGACACCCCCGCCTTCATCGTACACCACATGCCGCTGGTGAGCAGTTGGGAGTTCCTGTTCTTCGCCGGCCTGGGAGTGCTGGCTGGCGGTCTGGCCTGGCTGTTTGTCAATGTGCTCTACCGCAGCGAGGACCTTTTCGAGCGCACCCGTCTGCCCGTGCTGGCCCGCCCGGTGCTCGGCATGCTGGCCGTGGGTGTGATCGGGATCTGGTTCCCGCATGTTTTCGGCTCGGGCTATGACTCGATGGACCTGGCCCTGGACAGCCGCCTGCCGCTCCTTATGCTGCTGGCGCTCACGTTTATCAAGCTGTTCGCCACCTCGGTCACCGTGGGCAGCGGCGGCTCAGGCGGAGTGTTCGCCCCGGCGCTGTTCCAGGGCGCGATGCTGGGAGGGCTGGTCGGTTCGCTTCTGCACCTGGCCGCCCCCGGCCTGGTCAGCCCGAGCGGCTCCTACGCCCTGGTGGGCATGGGGGCAATGATCGCCGGGACAATGCAGGCTCCGATCACGGTGATTCTGATCATTTTCGAGCTGACCGGCGACTATGCCATAATCCTGCCGGTGATGACCGCCAGCATCCTGTCCAGCCTGGTGGCGTTCAAGCTGCTCTCCGGCCAGTCGATCTACACCCGAAAGCTGGTGCGCAAGGGGATCAACATCTACCGCGGCCGCGACCTCAACATCCTGCGCACCCTGCAAGTCGGGGATGTCATGCTGCCCCAGGTGGCGCGGGTCGAGGACAGCACGCCGCTGCCCCAGTTGATCGGCAAGGCCCTGACCGAGCAGCACCAGAGTTTCGTGCTGGTGGACGAGACCGGACGGATGACCGGCCTTGTCCCGCTGCAAAACGTGCTGGAAGTGATGCAGGATGTCAACCTGCGGGACCTTCTGGTGGCCCAGGACCTGGCTCTGCTCGATTTTCCGGTCCTGCAGAAAGACCAGCGCCTGGACGAGGTGATCCGGCGCTACGGGGACAGCGGGATCGAGGAGGTGCCTGTTGTCGACCCGGCACACCCCGGGATGCCGATCGGCATGCTCCGCCAGCAGGACATGCTGGCCGCCTACCGCCGCGCCGTGATCCGTCACGACCTGGGCGCCCACGTGGCGCGCAGCCTGACCAGCGACCCGCGTTTCCACGAGGTTGAACTGGTGGCTGGCTACAAGATGGTTGAGATCGAGGCCCCGCGCCTTTTCTGGGGCCAGACCCTGGCCGCGCTCAGCCTGAGCGAGCGTTACGGCGTGCAGGTGTTCCTGATCCGAAAGGGTGGACCTGAGGACCAGAACAAACCCGCACCCGGCGCTGAGGGCGAGCGCCAGATGCATTTCGTCCCGCGCGGCGAGGATCGGATCGACCCGGGTGACGGGCTGGTGTTGGTGGGCACGCAGGAGAACCTGAACAAGATATTCAGCCTGAGCTGAGACGGGTGGTAGCGTTGAACGAGCATGAACGCTTCAGCTGGCGCAGGACCTTGGACCGCCTGCTCCTGCGCTTCCAGATACAGGAAAGCTCCTTTCTGATCGTGCTGGCCGTGGTGGTGGGCGCGCTGGGGTCCTGGGCCTCCATCGGATTTGAGCGCTCGATCCACTACGGGGCCTCGGCTATGGAGCGGCTCGGGAACTGGCTGGACAGCCTGGGGCCGCACTGGCACTACCTTCTGCCCCTGGCCCCGGCCCTGGGCGGACTGGTCGTGGGCCTGATGTACAAGCTCAACAGCCGGGTGCGCGGCCACGGCATCCCCTACGTGATGCTGGCCGTAGCAAAACGCGGCAGCCTTATCAGCCTGAAAGAGACCCTGCTCAAGACCCTGGCCTCGATCGTGACCATCGCCTCGGGTGGCTCGGCCGGCCCGGAAGGTCCGATGGTGGTGATCGGCTCGGGGATCGGCTCGCGGGTGGGGCGTTCGCTGGGTCTCAGCTCCAACCGCCTGGCGATTCTGGTGGCCTGCGGCACCGCCGCCGCCCTGAGCGCCATCTTCAACGCCCCCATCGCCGGGGTGATGTTCGCCCTGGAGGAAATCCTCGGTTCGTTCTCAGCCAGCGCGTTTGCCCCGGTGGTCATCTCCTCGGTGGTCTCCAGCGCAATCACCCGCGCCACCCTGGGCGACCACCCGGCTTTCGCCGTGCCGCACTATGAGATGGTCTCGCACTGGCAGCTCATCCACTATAGCCTGCTGGGCGTGTTCTGCGCCCTGGTCTCGGTGGTGTTTATCCGGGTCTACTACGGGACCGAGGACGTGTTCAGCCGGATGCGCCGGGTGCCCGAGGTGCTCCGTCCGGCCCTGGGCGGGTTGATCGTGGGCCTGGTTGGCCTGAAGCTGCCCGGTGTGCTGGGGATCGGCTACAACGGGATCAAGGCGGCCCTGTTCGGCCAGCTCGGGCTACAATTGATGCTGGCCCTGCTTGTGGTGAAAATCCTCACCACCTCCATCTCACTGGGCTCGGGCGGCTCGGGCGGAGTTTTCGCCCCGCTGCTCTTCACCGGGGCCATGGCCGGGGGTATTTTCGGCTGGCTGTTCAACAGCCCGCTGCCTCTTCCCCACGGCGGTGCCGGGATCGAGATCGGCGCCTACGCCCTGGTCGGCAGCAGCGCCATGCTGGCCGGTTGCGGCCACGCACCCCTGACCGCGATCATGATGGTGTTCGAGCTGACCAACGACTACAGGCTGATCCTGCCGATCATGATCGCCTCGGTGTTCGGCCTGCTGGTCAGCCGCCGCCTGCACAAGGATTCGATCTACACCAAGCGCCTGACCCGCATGGGCGAGAAAGTCTACCACGGTGCCGACATGTCGGCTCTGACCCGGATCAGCGTGGGTCAGGTCTACGACCGGAAGCCGGATCTGGTGACCGAGGAAATGTCACTCAACCAGATTCTGAACGTGCTTCAGAGCAGCCGCTACAGCGACCTGCCGGTCACGGACAGCCAGGGACGGTTCCTGGGAATGATCTCGTTCCAGGACCTGAGGACGATCCTGCTCGAAAGCGGGCTGGCCGACCTGATCCTGGCGCGGGACGTACTCCGGGAGGACGTGCTCACGGTGAGTCCCACCGACACGCTGCTGGACGCGCTCAACCGTTTTGGACTTCACGACCTGGACCATCTGCCCGTGGTCGACCCGGAGAACCGCAGCCGTCTGCTCGGCCTTCTCACACGCAGCGATGTCATGGCGCGTTATAACAAAGAACTCCTCGTCCATTCCGACTGAAGCCCGTCCCGAAAAAAGAAATACGAAAATGCTTGACACTGCCCCCTGCGGCTTTAATGTTTAAATACGTGCCTGGCTTGGATTCAGGCAATTCAGCGGCCTTTCCGGACCCAGCAGCCCCGGTGGCCGGAAGGTCTAATTTCTTTGTCTGGAGACGGATCAGATGGAATTGAAGGAGCTTTTCAACAACACCAATGTCAATCTCAACCTCAAGGCGACGGACAAGGACGCGGTCCTGCTCGAGCTTATCAACCTGCTGAAGCTGGATGAGAAAGCCAAGGACATGCTGTTCAAGATGCTGAAGAAGCGCGAGAACCTCGGCTCCACCGGCATCGGCAAGGGGTTCGCCATCCCGCACTGCCGTTCCCTGGTAGTGGACAAGCTCAATGTCGCTTTCGGCCGTCACTGCGAGGGACTGGATTTCAAGTCCATCGACGGCAAGCCGGCCAATTTCTTCTTCCTGATCGTCGCCCCGCCGATCGAAATCTCCAATTACTACCTGCCCGTGCTGGGCAAGGTGGCCCAGTTCTGCAAGATACAGGATATCGGCGCCAAGCTGAAAGAGATCAAGGAGATACCGGAGTTCCTGAAACTCCTCGAAGACATCCCGAACTGAACTCCTTAACTCTTACACGGTGCCGTTTCTGATGAAAGAAAGCCAGCTGAGACTGCTCATGTTCCTGCAGGACCTGATGAGCCTGAAGAAAGAGATGCAGGATTTCCAGGTC
>CAYLSM010000088.1:0-16619 GCA_964386505.1 uncultured Gemmatimonadales bacterium | reverse complement strand
CTCGGGGGTCAGGTTGTTCGACCAGACCGTGTCTTCATCCGCCTGGTAGACCCAGCGCCAGTGAGAGCCGGCATCCATGGTGCGCATCACGCCGAACTTGCGGTCGCGCTGCGGACGCTGGGGTTTCCAGTAAATCTCGTCGATATAGACATGCGCCGAGAGGTACACGTTCGCGGGGGAGTTCTGGCAGACCGCCAGGGTCTTGAAATAGGGCGCCTGGGCGGTGATCGGGTAGCTGTCCAGCAGGCCCTCAACGGTCTGGTTCCAGCTCGCGCCCCCGTCGCGGCTCAAGTACACCCCGCCGGCCACCGAATCGCCGGAGGTCTGCATGGCGCTCAGGATATAGAACAGCGTGCCCTCGGCCCCGCTGCCGCCGTCCGCCGCGATCACCCGTCCGACCGGCAGTACGAAATCCTGCCGCTCGGCGCTCTTGCTGGAGAGCCGGGCGCAGGCGCGGTCGGTGACTGCGGTCACCGTACCCTCCAGACCGAGCCAGCTTCCCGGAAACAGGGCCAGCACCTCGGTGCCGGGGACCTCACCCAGAGTGCGCCACGTGGCCCCGTGGTCTTCCGAGTACAGAACTTTCGTGCTCTCGCGGCCCGGGCGCGGCCCGGTGACCGCGTTGACCGTGCTCGGGGCGGAGAGGCCGAGGAAGATCAAATTGTTGTCCGACGGGTCGACCAGCACCTGCGAGATCTGTCCGTCCGGCATCCCATCCCGGGTCTCGTACCACTGCTCGGCGTGGTCGCCCAGCATGCGCTCGGCCAGGATGTTTTTCGGGTCGGGGTAGACAAGGTTCCAGGTCAGGCCGCGGTCGGTTGAGCGGTAGAGGCCGGTGTTGGAGGCGTAGACCGTGTTGGCGTCCAGGGGGTCGAACTCGAAATCCTGGATCACGGTGCGAAGGTTGAACATGCGCCAGTGCGCGCCGCCGTCCCAGGTAAGCTGCGCACCGGTCATGTCACAGCGCGAGATCACGAAATCCGGGTCGAAGGGGCTGACCGTGCAGACAAAATGGCTGCCTCCGCCGCCCGGCCCGATCCGGGTCCAGCCTGAGGAGGTGTCTGCGGCGGCCGAGGCGGCGGAATCCGCGACCGGGGCGGCCGGACGGCCGCAGCCGGCTGTCAGGGCAGCGGCCAGGATCAGGGTCAGGAACGGAGAGACGGCGCTCCGATGCATGTTCATTCCTTTGCCAGGGTTAACGGTCAATGCCAGTCAAAAGCCATTCTGTATGGGCCTGGCCAGCCTCCCCCTTTGAAAAAGGGGGATTGAGGGGGATTTAATCCTGTAAATCGGGCACTGCATGCCGTGCCCCTGCTCTCGATCCCCCTGAGAACATTGCAGGCTCTTACTCTGCGCGACCCTAAAACTGCCAGGCTCAAACATTTTGCACCACGATATTTCATCCGAGCGGCCGATTCCTCCGGAATGCGGACAAATCAACCGCAGGCGGGGCTTTGCGCCCCGCCGGCCGGATGATTATTTCTGCTCCACCACCACCACGTCGTAGGTCTCCAGCTCCGGAACCCGGAACGTGCAGCGTCCGCCCTGGACCTGGAAAGGAATATCGCGCGCGCCCTCGCGGTCCGGGCTGATTACTTTCACCGAGCTGACACCCTTGCCCCTGTCAAGGGCCAGGTCCACCGGGATGCCGCTCAGACGGTTGCCGCGGCGGTAGTTGACCAGGTGCACCATGATCCGCTTGTCTTTCTGCACCTGCTCGACCGCGACCCAGTCGGGAAGTTCGGTCTCCAGGCTCAGCCTGCCGCCGGCAGCCTGGCGCACCGCTTCCTCCAGCTCGCGCCAGTTGGCGGGCCGGATCCAGGTGCCCTCCCACATGTTGCCGTCCCACGAGCCGGTCCAGTTCTCGGCCTGCTCCTTGTCCGGCGGGACAATGGCCGGCACGTAGACCACCCGGCCATCCGCGCTGACCTCGGTCTTATTGGAGTAAGCCGCACCCGCGGCGGCGGCCCCGCCACGGCGTCCCGGGCGGCCGCCGAGTTCCAGACCCAGAAGGTCGTTCAGGGCCGGGGTGCTTCTGCGGCGCAGCCACTGGTCACGCGAGCCGGTCAGGCCGGTGAACACCAGCGAGCCGCCCGCGGCCACGAACTTTTTGATCTTAGCCACGTTCTCGTCCGACAGGTTGTTCTGGCCGGCCAGCACAAGCACGCGGTAGCGCGACAGGTCATCCATCTGCTCATCGAACACCAGGTCGAACGGCACCTGCGCCTGGATCATGGCCTGCTCGAACATGCACTGCTCCAGAGCTGCGCGGTGGTTGTCATAGGCCATGGTGGCATAGGAGCGCAGCGTGGCGACATCCTCGCGGTTGAGCGTGCCGGTGTAGAGGTCGCGGTTGGCGATGAAGAAATCGTAGTACTTGCGGTTGACCGGGTCATCGCCGGGGCGAAGATCGATGTTGCCCAGGGTCTGGTTGAACGCCAGGCCCTCGGCCAGCATCAGGGCGTCGGCCTTATAGGTGAGCACGAAGTTGTCCAGGGTGCGGCCCAGCTTGTAGGAGCGTATCTTCGAGACAATGGTGCCCCACTGGGTGTAGTCGGCCGGGTTGGTTTCCTCGCTCCACATCACCTCGGAGTATTTCATGAACCAGGGGTGCCAGAGCGCGGCCTGGAACGCGCGATTGCGGCCGAACAGACCGTGCGGGTTGGTGTCGAAGGAGACATTGGGGTTGAGCGAGCGGGCATAGGTGGTGATGTCGCGCAGCCAGTCGGCCATCAGCCAGCAGCGATAGTCGATCCACTCCTGCTGGGCCGGGTCGAGGATTTCACGGATGGCCGCGGGAGGGTTCTCCATGTTCCAGACCGGCGGCATGACCAGGTCGTAGTTGGCGTGGCCGAAACGCTCGATCATCTTCTCGGGGGTGAACTTGTTTTTCAGCCAGGCGTGGAACCCGGCCACGTTGACCGGGCTGTGGTCGCTCTCCGGCTCGGCGTTGCAGTCGAAGTTGTCGAAATGCAGCAGGTCACTGCCGACATCCTGGACCAGGGTCTTGATTATCTTTTCCTTGTAGTACTTGCGGTAGTCGGGGTGGCCCAGGTTGGGCTTGGGACGGTAGGACTGCTGGTGGTCGTAGGTGAGCATGATCGGTATCCCGCTGGCGTCGCGCTGCACCCAGTCCATCACCTGCGGCACCTCGGCCTGGAAAGTCTCGGGCACGATTGTCATCACCTGGCAGTAGGTGTCCAGCTTCATCCCGTGCTTATGGACATAGCCCGAGAGGGTCTTGAGCATGTCCATCTCTTTCTTTTCGGCCTCGTAGCCGAAGCCCTTGTAGCCGTGGGTGTGGAAGACCTCGATCCCGGCTTTCTGCGCCTCGATCACGGTCTGCTCGCTGTGCTCGGCCTCGAACTGCTTCCACAACTCGTCGTAGGGAAGGTTGCCGCCGCGGCGGACCCGGAAGATGAAAGCCTCGTGGTTGCCCCAGCCCAGGACCAGACCCTTGTCCAGCCAGGCGGGACGGGGGTTTTCCTGGTAGGGCTTGCGGCCCTCGGCGGCCAGGACCAGGCTGGCCCCGAGCAGGCAGAGCAGGAAGCTGCGGACTATGATCCCTTTCATTATAGTTCCCCCCCGAAAGCGGTTGTATGGGCCGGAATACCCGATCCGGAGGCCGGAATTCCAACCGCTTGACTGGAATGCCCGGTCGCCGGAAAGCGGCGGCGGACCCTCGCAGGCGAGGACCGCCTATGGGATGTAAGGAAATAATCGGAAGTGTTCTGCCTCCCGGCAGATTCTTTCGGAGGAACGCGCGGGGGGCAGCGGTCCCCTGGCGACGGCCACCCTTACCCAACCCCACACGCCGCAAGTATGTTAACCCAATCCTGAGCCAGTGTCAATGCAGACGGACTCGAAATACGCATTGCCGCAGGCGCGCGGGTGGTGTTATCTTGTTTTTCGTTCTGAATTCGAACTGAATGTTTGAGCGCACGGCACCCGCAACGGAGGCCCGGATGAAAAGACTGTTCGTTTACGCCATGTTTCTGATTCTCGGCTTGGGCGCGCCCCTGGCCGCGGCCGAGCCCCAGGCGGACCCGCTGGACGTGCTGCCGGCCGAGGATTTCTTCGCCGATCAGGCAATCATGCTCTCCAAACACTTCCAGCGCCAGCCGCAGGAGCGTGTCTGGCAGCGGGATGTCGAGCTGGCGCGTATCCGCAACGAGGATGACTGGCAGACCTACCGCGAGAAACTGCTGGCCAATTACAGGAAAGCCCTCGGCCTGCCGTTCCCGGAGCGCACCGACCTGGCCGCTGAGTGCACGGGTGTCCTGGACCGGGGAGCCTACCGGATCGAGAAGATTGTCTACCAGAGCCAGCCCGGGATCCTGGTCACGGCCAACCTCTACGTGCCGCAGGACGGCGCGGGCGGGAAGTACCCGGGGATAGTGTTCCCCTGCGGCCACTGGCATGTGGGCAAGGCCGCGGTGGAATACCACAGTTGCGCCCTGGACCTGGTGCTGAAAGGTTTCGTGGTGCTGCTGTTCGACCCGATCGGCCAGGGCGAACGCTGTGACTACCTCAAGCCGGACGGCTCGCTGGTGACCGAGGAGCCGGTGATCGAGCACACATTGCTGGCCAACCCCCTGTTCCTGCTGGGCCGCCACCTGATGGCCCTTCGTCTGTGGGACACGATCCGCGGGATCGACTATCTGGTCAGCCGTCCCGAGGTGGACCCGGAGCGGATCGGGATCACCGGCAACTCGGGCGGCGGGACTGTGACGCTTCACCTGGCGCCCCTGGAGGAGCGGATCAAGGTGGCGGTGCCGGACGGCACGGTGAGCGCGCCGGACTGGAGCCTGGGCCAGGGCGGGATCGGCGATGGCGAGCAGAACCTCCCCTGCCGCGTACCCCTGGGAATCAGCCACGCCGACCTGATGATGCTGGCTTTCCCGCGCCCCTACCGTCTGATAATAGAGTCCCGCGGCGGCTCGCGCACCGGGACCCGTCAGAGCTGGGTCGAGGCGAAATGGCTGTACGAGAATCTGGGCCAGCCGGGCAAGATGGACCTGGTGGAGACCGAGTGGCCCCACGGCCTGTTCAAGTTCAGCCGCGAGAAAACCTGCCAGTGGTTCCTGCGCTGGTTCTACGGCCGCGAGACGGGCTGGGAGGAGCCGGAGCTGAAGACCGAGAAGGAATCGGACCTCTGGTGCTCCAAGAGCGGCCAGATTCTGCGCGAGCGCGGCAAGTCGATCCAGACCTATATCGACGAGCTGGCGCAGAAAATCCTGCCCGTGCGCGAGGCGCCGGGCAAAGGGGCCGCGTTCGAGAGCTATTGCGCCGATATCCGCAAGGGCGCGGCCGAGGCGCTGAACAACCCGCCCCTGCCCGAGGCCGCACCGCGGATGGTGCCGCTGGGCGAGGTGGAGCTGGAGGGCATAAAGGCGGAGAAATTCGCCCTCTACAGCGAGGACGACATTTATCTACCCGTGCTGATGTTCAAGCCGCCGAGCAAGGATAAGTTCCCGCTGGTCGTACTGGCCGACAGCCGTGGCAAGGCCGCGGACGGCGGTGCGCTGGCCGTGGCCCTGGCCCGTGCGGGCGTGGGCGTCGCCGCGGTGGACCTGCGCGGCTACGGTGAGACCGCCCAGGCCGAAAACGGCGAACGCGACCAGATGGGCGGCCTCATGGCCCAGACCCTGGGCGAACAGGCCAGCCTGGCCTACGACGGGCTGGCGCTGGGGCGCTCGGTTTTTGCGATGCGCGTCTACGACATCCAGCGCACGCTCCAGTACCTGCGTACCCGTCCGGAGTTGAGCGGCCTGGCCCTGGCCGGACGGGGCGGCTGCGGCCCGCTGGCCCTGTACGCCGCCACGCTGGACGGGAGCCTCACCGGGGTGATGGTCGACAGCTCTCTGGTGGCCTGGCGCGAGCTGACCCGCCCGGGAGTTTACAGCTACAACTTTATCGATTTCCTGCCCGGCGCGATGAAATACAGCGATTTCCCGCAACTGGCCGCAGCCTGCGCCCCGTCCAGGGTGCGACTGGTCAACGCCCTGGATGCCCGGATGGAGCCGTTGAGCCAGAAAGCTGCCGAAAACGCCTGGGCGTTCACCGGGGCGGCTTACCGCGCCCAGGGTGCGAAAGATGCCTTTGCGGTTACCACCACAGCCACCACTGCCGCCACGCAGGCGGCCTGGCTGGAATGGGCGGCCAAGGCGTTCAAACCATGAAAAAAAGAACGGAGATTCATACAGATGGACAAGGACAGAAAAGCCGCGCTCAAGGCGGCCTACCGTCAGGCCCGCAGCACGGCCGGCGTGATGGGCCTGCGTAACCTTGTCAACGGCAAGGTGCTGGTCGAGGGCAGCGCGGACGTGCAGGCGCTCGTGAACCGTTACCGCAGCTCGCTGCGCTTCATAGGCTGCCGCATCCAGGCGCTGCAGGATGACTGGCAGAGCTGCGGGCCCGAGGTTTTCGAGTTTGAGGTGCTGGAGAGCTTCGAGCCGGGGGCCGATGACAGCCGGGAGGACGTGATGGCCCTGGTGCGACAGTTGGAGGATGCCTGGGTGGAAAAGCTCCAACCGTTCGACGAGAAAGGCTACAACAAGCGCGGCGAGTCCAACCGTTTCCGTTATTGAGGCTGCCGTACCCGCCAGGTCTTGTTAGATAACATAAGGCCGCTCCCGTTTTGCCGGGAGCGGCCTTTTTATTCGGTCAGCCTGTATAGGCTGACAACCGCTCACTGCAGCCGCACGGTCCTTCCCTCGCGCGCCGAGGTCCGGGCGGCCTCCAGGATACGGGCCACGGTCACGTTGGCCTCCAGGCCCGACAGGTCGGTGCGATCCGGGACAATCCTGCCCCGCACCACTGCGCTCAGATAGTTGAACGCGTTGTCATACGGCGCCTCGCGCCGCGGCACTGCGCGGGGCGGCTGCTCCACCTTGTCCCCCTCCGCGCGCACCAGCAGGGTGCGGCTGTCCGGGGCGAACACGTAGCCGGTCCGTCCGTACACGTACATGTCCTTGCGGTCGAACGGCCAGTTCCAGGAAGCCTGCAGGATCGCCTGGGCGTGGGGGTAGGTGAGCACTATCGTGGCCTCGTCATCCACCCTGGGGTAGACCTCGGGCTTGATCTGCTGGGTCACCGCGGTCACGCTGGTGGGCAGTTCGCCGTTCATCAGCCAGGTGCTGAGGCTCGCCCCGTAGCAGCCGAAATCGGTCAGCGCCCCTCCGCCGTTCAGAACAGGGTCGGTCAGCCAGGCCAGGAACTCCGGCCCACATCCGATCTCCTTGGGCCCGCTGTGTCCGTCATGGATCACCACCTTACGGATATCCCCCACCAGCGCCTTGTCGCAGACCAAATCGTGCGCGGCGTTGAAACTGCCGAACCAGGTGGTGGCGTAGTTGGTAATCACCTGAATGTGGAACTGCCGGGCCAGCGCGGCGATAGTCCCGGCGGTGGCGGCCTCGAAAGCCAGCGGCTTTTCCACCATCACGTGCACGCCCCGCGGGGCGCAGGCCTCGACCAGCTCCAGGTGCTCAGCCGTGGAGCCGTAGCCGGTCGCCACCTCGGGAGCGGTCTTGTCCAGCAGCTCGGTCAGGGTGGAGAACACCGGCACGTCCTCAGCCGCGTATTGTTTCTCGTAGTAGCGGGCCAGCTCGCGGTCCGGCTCGTAGATGCCAACAATCGTGATCTCGCCCCGCTTGCGGCTCTCGAACACATCCCCGGCGTGGCCGTGGATCAGCCGAGCCACCGCCACCCGCAGCGGGCCCGCGGTCGACGGGTCCGCCGCCCGGGAGGGATTGAATCCGGCCAGCAGCAGGGTCACAACCGCCGCCGCTGTCCGCAGCACCATCCGGCTGTATCCAGTCATGTCCTTATCTCCTTTCCCGCGCCGCCGGATTTCGGCTCACCACGCCCCGCCGGCCATGTCCTTGAACAGACGGGTGGCGTTGAGGTAGTAGATTTTCTGCAGCACCTCGTCCGGCAGGTTGAGGCCGTAGTTCATCCACCAGGCGGCATCCGGCACGCGGAAGAACTCGTCCTCGGTCTCGAGAAGCCGGAACCAGCCGCGGTACATGTCCTCATCCGGGTTCAGATCGGTGCCCCAGAGGATACGGTCCTGGTAGCGGATGATGAACTTGCGGGCGGTGAACGGCTGACGGCCCAGGTCCCAGGCGCGGGCCGAGAGATCGATGTAGAAATTGGGGTACAGGTCCAGCAGGCGGCCCACCTCGTTCAGGTCATGGCTCAGGTTGCCCACGTGGCAGCCGATGAAGATGGTGTTGGGGTGCTTGGCTATGGCGCGGTTGCGGGTGGCCTGGATTTCGGCCCGGGGAAGGATGCCCGGCTTGCCGTAGACATTCCAGGGCGCGCCCGAGGTGCCAAGCTCGCTCTCGGCGGTCAGGGGATAGTAGCAGTCCTCCATGTCGCCCACGTGGATCGAGATCGGCATCCCCAGCCGTCCGGCGGTCTCCAGGGCCAGGTCCCAGCGCGGGTCATCCAGGTGCACGCCTTTCTTGCCGTTCCTGCGGTCGCCGCCGAAACCCCAGCCCATATCCTTGTATTCGCCGATACCGCGCGCGCCCATCTCGTAGGCTTTCTCCACGGAGCGGGCCGCCCGCTTCGGGTAGTCGGGGGCGTCGATGTCATGGGAGTCGATATGCGCCCAGATCTGGAAATGCTGCGGGTACTTGCCCAGGTAGTCCTTGATCACCGCCTCCAGGCTGCTGTCGGGCTGGCAGCCGGAGAGCACCACCACCTTGCGCACGTTGCAGGCGCGCATCATCTGCACCCAGCGGTGGATGTCCTCGCCTTTGAGGTAGGGGTGCGAGTGGGAGTCGATGGACGGGAAACGCGAGCGCAGGACCGTGTGCGCCGGGACCTCAAGACGGCTCTGCGGGTTGAAATTCTTCACGGTCAGGGTGTCGAAGATTCCCAGGCTGGGGGTCTCGTCGTACTGGGCGAACAGGGTGGCGACACTACAAAGTAGAACTAAAAAAGAAACACCTGAAATTGTAAGAATTTTTTTCACGGTTCATACCTCTTGCGATAGTTTTGGAGATCTTCGGTCGTGACTTCATCCGGGGGAACCAGACGATAGTGTTTTTCCACCGAAACGCGTATATCATCCATTGTTTTCTCGAATGCAAACAACGCGATAGTTCTATCTTTCATGAATTGAGCTGCGAGGGGTCGACATAAGAGGGTTGTGAATTTTTTCTCACACATAGCAAAGTCTTGTTCAATTTGAATGATTCCAATATTATCGCGCGCTCCCTTGGCTTGGACTGGAAACACATATTGCACACCGGTTCTGTCGATTCCGATATAAATTTCGTCAGTTTCAATCTGTCCCATTCCCGGAACGGAAGTCCGTAGATGGTTTTGTAAAGAGTAACATGTAATACCGGTGAAGATGTCGATTAATCTGTTGTACCTAAGCTTTGCAAGAAGGGCTTGCTCGTCATTTAAAGCATATTTTTCTATAATGCCAGGAGTCGCATCTGGGATTTTGGTTTCTGCGAGCGATTCCGAAGGATTAATCTTCATCCGTTTGGTCAATACGAACAAATAACGTGACTTTCCCGCCGGGCGAATAATCCATTCCATTCCTTCAGGCTGTGTATTAATAATAGATTCGGGAAGACCGGTCCTATATCTCACACTATAAACAACGTCGCCTAAGTTCTTAGGGACTTCTATCCCAATTTCAGAAGCTTTTTTAAATATTTCATGGCGTTCAAAGGGGATTTCAATAATGCCTTTGTGGAAATACGAAAAGAAGATTTTTTCTATGATAAGATTATACTTGTTTTTGGTCATTTGTGATAATCTCCGCCAAGAAATGTTTTATTTTCCGGGCCGTCTCAGAACAACTACTTCTTCCCGCATCTGCTTTTTTGTTGCAGAAGCGAATCGGGTTCTAAACAAATCAATAGAAACCAATTCATAACCTACCGATTCCGCCATTTCGGCGAGTAACTTACCGGTGGGAATGTGTATCTGTAAGTACGAGGCTTGGTCTCCCACAACATACCCAAGTAAAGCCCCTGGTTTAAGATATGGCTTGAGTCCAATAAGATGACGCTTCATCCCGCCAAAATATAATTTTGTCACCCGGTGGTACAGTTTTTCAAATCCTGAAGTTTTATTGAGTTCAAGGCGCTTTTCTTCAATTTGCGAAGAGAGTTTTTGTATTTCTAAATTATCCGACACCCATTCGTCATCACAATCTGTCTTATATACACCACGCGTGTTGGACCTAATCAGATTTTTTTTCAAGGCCTGTAAATCACTCTTTGAGTTTACAAACCCCAATAGTACTGATTCAAGACGAGTTGTTCTCGTGTAATCTTTCTCGTTTGGATATGGAGGAGATGTAAATACAGCATCAATGCTTTTGGGTTCTAACATGCCATCGGGATTTCTGGAATCCCCAAGTATGATACGTGTTGAAGCAGAACAAGCTTCTAAGTTCTCTAAATCAGTTGAAATTGTTTTGATGTTATCGAGCCAGCTATTAATTACTATTGCATCTTCTTTTATTCCTCTTACTCCAACTTCAGGCCCAAAATGAAGATTACTCGCGTTATGTACTAAGGTCTTAGCCAAAGCCAAGAGTTCATGTTTATAGAAACGTTCGTCGCGGAGCATGCTAATAGATTCAATTAGCACAAGAGATTTGTGCAGTGGCATGGGGCTTATAGAGTTTTTTAATAAAAGGCTCTCTAATTCTGGTGGTAACTTTCTATATCTGTTGGTATCGGTATTTCTATTAAGAATGGGATGGTCGTTAATTCCGTCTTGACTAAGAGCCTTGGTTGCTATTTCATAGACTAGTAGTGCGTGTTTTCTTAATTCATTTGGCTCCACCTCCCAATCTGTCTTGACACAACTTGCAAAATATGACATTGGGTGAGCTTCTATCCCGATCCCGTTTATTCCTCTCAGCTTAGCTTCGACAATTGTCGTTCCGGTGCCACAAAAAGGATCAAGGAGGACCGAACCATCTTTCAATTGGAACTTTGAGATATATTCTCTTACAAGATGTGGAGGGTAAGACAAAACGAAACGATACCAATCATGGATAGGGTTGTCCGATTTATCAAGTTTATTGCGGGTATTGTTGCTTCTGGGAGTATTGGCCCAATTCGTTTTCTGATAATGCATTACAATCCTCTCTTATAAATCTTGTCCCCATAGATGATCTCTTAAGGGAATATTGCCAGCCTTCTTTCAAATGTAAAGTCCCTTATAAAGCCGGGATTGGACCGCTCACTTGCCGAGCAGGTCCGGCTGTTTCCGCCAATCCTCCAGATGGATGTACCGGGGCCTGCCCAGCTCCTGGTTATAGTTGACGGAGATAGTCGAATCGGTTTCCGCCGCCCCGAGGCGGCTGTCGGCCCAATCCTCCCAGAAACCGGGCCTGTCCCAGGGGTCGCTGATATAGGTGAATGCCTTGATATGGCTGTTTTGGTCGAGCAGGGAGAAATACGGCGCGAACCAGGTTTCCCACACCGCCGGGTTCCGCGTGCCCTCGTCATGAATGGGGCACGATTCGCAGATCATCACGGGCTTGGAGTGCCGTCGGGCTTGATCAAGAAACTTCTCCGCGCCGCTCATCTGCTCTCTCGTGAATAAGTTGATCCCCCACCAGTCGACACACTCATCGCCCGGATACCAATCCAGGAAAGCGAAATCCTGCGGGTTCACCGTGTTCCAGACCCAGGCAGCGTTGCTTGCCCCGGCCTGACGGAACAGACGGTGAATCCTGAGCCAGATTTGACGGAACTGCTCAGGAGTGAGGTCCGGATCGGCATGCGCTCCCAGGTTGCCCCGGCCGAACTCGAAGCCCGGGCGCACGAACACCGGGACCGGCAGCGCCTTGATTTCCTCGGCCAGTTTTAACACCCGGCTGTCCCAGGCTCCGGAAAGTATCTGCTCCGCTCCGATCCGCGGGGTCCCGAGCTGGCGGCCCATCCGCTCGACATCGTAGAGTACGATCCCGACCAGAAGAATCTGCGGAGCGCCGGAATGTCCGGCCAGACCGGCCAGTCTCACTGTGCTGAGCGTGTCCGCCGCCGGGTCGAGGGCCTTGTAGACCGAATAGAACAGCGGAGCTTTCCCCACGGCGCGGGTATACTGATCCACCTGCTCCCAGTTGTCCCGGTCCGTGTAAAAGTGCTCGATGTACTGTCCCAGACCGTGCAGCACGCGCCCGTCCGGCGGCTCGAACCTTGCACCCATGAAACACTCGGCGAGGCTGGGTGCAGCCAGAAAGAGCAGAGCGATCAGGCTCGTGCGCTGGAAAGACATGCCGGACCTCCATTCTCTCAAACGTGGGTCAAGTGCGGATACAAACGAGGATTTCATTCCCTGTTAAGCAGCGCTTGCGCCCGCGAGACCAGAGTCTCGAAACTGCCCTCGTGGAAGATTATCAACCCCGTGGCCCGCGTGGTCGCCCCGGGCGGGCAGTCCGGCGGCAGCGGGTCGCTGTGGATGCAGGGGATGCGCTTGTTGCTGAACACCAGGCGCGAGGGCGCCCAGATCGTGGCGAGCCATCGCTCGGGCGTGCCCTGTGCGCGCACCGCGATAAGCGGCGGGTCGGCCCGCTCCTGGACTATGCGCCCCGGGCCGCTTCCCGGGCGGAACCAGCCCAGGTCGGCGAAAGAGAGGTTGTCCGGGCCGCCCTTCACATTGAGCGCCCAGAACGCCGGTCCGCTCTCGGGCAACGGACCGCTGTAGTGCGTGTCCTGTCCAAGGAGCACCGGGCGGCCACCCACCGCCACATACGTACGGGCGTAGGCGGTGTCCAGGAAAGCGCCCAGGCCGCCGGGACGCAGGCAGACCAGGGTGCGGATGTCCGTTATCGCGGTGCGTGAGCGGTTCTCTATTTCAAGCATGAGCCGCACGGCCATCGAGTCCGCCGCTGCCGCGGCGTGGAAAGTCACCCCGTCGCGCGGGCTGTAATCGAACCGGGCGCGGCTGGAATCGTTGTTGAACATCCAGGGCGAGTCGATCTGCACGGTGCTGGAGTGGCTCACATTGGGCAGGCCGGCTCCCCAGCAGTGCTCGGGGAAGTTGAGCTGGAAATGTTCGGCCGGGTCCCAGGGCGAGCCGACCAGCAGAAGGTTGGTGGTCTCATCCCCAGGCTTGCCGGGCCGGCTGGAGAACTTTATCCCGGCCGCGTTCAGTTGGAGGGCCAGAGTGGAGGCAAGGAGCACTACGATTGTCAGGCAGCTTTTCATCCGGCTGTCCTTTTTAAGGTTAGACGGAAAGTGGATCAAATCGGCCTGTTTATTGCTGTCAAAGCACGAGAGCTATACATTTCAATCGCAATGCCTTGAAACCTAACACCATGGACAATAAACGCAAGATGATCGCTTCTCATTTCCGTAAGGACGGCTTGCACATTTGAGAAAACGGAGGGGAAATGGCGCGTAATATGAGATGGTTGACGGCACTGACGATGGGTGTGCTGCTGGCGGCGCTGCAGAGCGCACCAGCCGCGGCCGGCGAGCTGAAAACGTTCAGCCGCGAGATCACAACGCAGGATGACGAGTACACGGTCGAGGTGAACGGTACGCTCGACCCGGAGAACGTGGAGATCGTGATCGAGAACCTGGGCGAGACCCCGGTGTCCGATCCGCGTATGAGTATCAACGGCAATTACGACTGGTTCGACATCAACTCCATGGTGGCCGAGATCACCCGCGGCTGCACCACGGATGAGGAAAAGGCCCTGGCGATCTGGGATTTCATCCTCTGGAAACGTTTCCAGCGCTCGCCGGATGACGCGGCCTCGACCCACCCGGTGAAAGCGATGAACGGCTACGGCTACGGTATCTGCGGCCACGCCGCCTACTGGCTGAAAGCTTTCGCCACCGCGGCCGGGCTGCAGGTGCGCGTGCAGGAGATCTGGGGCCACACGGTAAACGAGGTGTTCTGGGACGGCAAGTGGCATTTCCTGGACAGCAACGTGAAAGTCTACTACCTGGGCCGCGACAACCGCACCCTGGCCAGCCTGGCCGAGCTGGAGAAAGACCCCTGGCTGATCCAGCGCACGATCCATCCGCGCGATCCGTGGGTGCGCCAGGCCGACGCGCCGGGACGGAACGAGGAGTTCGTGCGCTATATCGTCTCGGCCCGCGACAATTATGTGGACAACAGCTCCGACAGCACTATCGCCAAGCCCTACAACATGGCTTTCAGCCTGAAGCCGGGGATGAAAGTGACCCGCTGGTGGGAACCCAGGCTGGGCAAGTTCGAGGGACTCAAGGAGCGCGCCCAGGTGCCCACCCGCTACGCCAACGGCCAGATTGTCTGGGAGCCCGACCTGTCCAGGGTCGACATGCTGGCCTATATCGACACGATCGACAACGTGACCACCAAATGGCACAAGGGCGGCCAGGGCCCGGCCATTCAGGTCAACTACCCGCAGGATGACCAGTACAGCCGCCCCTCGCGCGCCGGGTTGCCGATCCAGAGCCCCTGGCCGGTGGTGGGCGGACGGTTCGCCTGCACGCTGCTCAAAGAGGGCGGCTGCTCGGCCTCGGTGTTTTTCGGTGAGCCGCAGTGGGGCCAGGGCAACCTCTACACCTATCGCTGGGGCAGCGGGGTCGAGACCAATTCGTTCGACCTCGATTACATGATCACCAACGCCATGCCGCTGTACGACTACACGATCGGGTTCACCCTCGAGGCCAACGGCCGTGGCAAGACCCCGCGCCAGGCCGGGGTGGAGTGGTTCCGCTCCGAGAGCGACCTTCAGGTCGGCCCCTACAGCATCCCGGCCCTGCACCTGGGCAAGAATGTAGTCAAGTACCACGATTCCACCGGCGGGGCCAAGAAAGTGCGGATCACCCATGTCTGGCGCGAGAAGAATGACAACCACGCTCCCGCGGTGGTGAGCGCGGCCGCCTCGCCCAGCCAGATGAAGACCCTCGCCCCGGTGCTCGAATGGCAGGCTGCCACGGATCAGGACGCGGGAGATTCGGTGACCGACTACCAGGTGATGGTCAGCCTGCGGCCCGACTGCCGCTGGCCGCTGTCCAACACGCTCTACCGCAACGTGGGCTCGGCCGAGACGCGCTGGCAGGTGCCGGCCAGTTTCCTGAACCCGGGGACCACCTACTACTGGAAAGTCCGCTCGCGCGACAGCAAGGGCGCGATCAGTGACTGGAGCCAGGTGTTCTCGTTCAGCACCACGGACAAGGCCAAGTAAGGCGGTTCAACGCTCAAAGGAACGATACTCAAACAAAACGGCCCCTGGATTTCTCCAGGGGCCGTGCTTTTTCCATCCTTGATCGACCGCCGCGCTCGCTCAGCCTTTCTGGCCGGACTGCAGGCGGGCTTTCAGCTCAGCCAGGTGCTCCTTGATCAGCGGGGTGCGCGGGCTGTCCGGGAATTTCTCCACGATCTCGTCCATCACCTTGAGGGCCTCGTCGGTCTTGCCCCCGGCCTCCAGCGCCCGGCTGAGGTCGCCCATCAAGATCACTTTCTCGTAATCGAAATGCGCGATATCCAGGGCCTCGCGGTAGATCTCGACCGCCTTGGCCGGGTCGCCCTGCTGCTCGGACACAGCGGCCAGTCCGGCCACGCTGTTGAGCTTGAGCGGGTCGGAGCTGCTCAGTTTCTTGCGCGCCTTCTCGAAACGCTCCTTGGCCTGGTCATACTGGCCGGCCTTGTAGTAGGAGTCGCCGGCGAAGAACAGGGCCTTGGCCGCGGAGGGCGTACCCGAGAAATCCTCGGCCACCTTGTCGAAATCGGTGGCGGCCACGGCGAAATTGCCGCCCATGTAGACAGCCTCGGCCTTGAACAGCTCGAGCGAGGCCTCGGCGACCCGCTCGCTGCGGTAGTTCACATACAGCCAGCCCCCGCCGACCACCACCAGAAGGCCCACGGCGCCGAGGATGATCTTGAGCATGTTCTCTTTGAAAAAGTGGCCTGCCTCGAATGCAGCGGTGACAAAGGCGTCCTCTTTAAGCTCTTTTTTGGTGATCCGGCTCTTGCTCATCTAAGGCCTGCTCCTTCGCTCTGGGGCGGGTGCGGGAAAAAGATAAACCCATGGGTACATGGAAGTTATGGCGATAACCAAATACACGGGACAGCCTTGCCGGCCCGGATTTGGAAGAATATAACAGGAAAGGCTACGCGTGGCAAGAACATACGGACAGACCGGCGCCACAGTTCAGGCCACGGCTCAGAAAGGGATGCTTTTCATGCGCGCGGAAAGGAAAGGAGTATACTTGTGGTCCTCGTTGCGGATATGGGTTGTAATCCAGTCCTGCAGGAACTTTTTGATTTCGATGGCCAGGGTGATCCGGTCCTGATCTTGGCGCTGACGGAACTCTTTCACTCTGTTCTTAAAGAATTCATGTTCGGACACCTGAACGTCAAAATCCGGGTATCCGTATTTTTTCATCAGGTGTTCCTCGCTGACGAAATGATAGAGTGAATAAACCTCCAGCTTGGCCACGGAGTACTCGATATCCAGGGGCAGGTTGTCCTCGATCGCCTCGTCCAGCTCATCCAGCAGACGGAACAACTCGATATGCTGGGCATCCAGCTCGCGGATGCCCACGCTGTAGGATTTCTCCCAACTGGACATGTTCTATCCCCTTGAGTCAAAGGTTCATTGACTTTTCCAAGATCGGTTGAGGGCT
>CAYLSM010000087.1:0-16722 GCA_964386505.1 uncultured Gemmatimonadales bacterium | reverse complement strand
CCCAGCCGAAATCATCCGGCTGCTCGCCGAAATCCACGGTCTGGTTGCGGGTGACGTCCTTGACCTCGAGCGTCAGGTTACCGGCGGTCCCGGCTTTCCAGGTCACGGTATACTGAGCGTTCTTGGTCCAGCCGACGATGTTCGGCGCGCTGTTGATGTTCGGGCCGCAACGGTACTGCGCCGCAACTGTGCTGGCTCCGTTGTAGGCGCCCTTGTCCCAGTCCCAGTACAGGTCGCTGTGATTGAGACCGGCAAAGGTGACATTCAGGGAGTAGCTGACACCGTCAGCATCCACCGGGCCGTCCAGATTGACCTCGGCCTCATCCGAACCGCCGCGGATGGAGAAGTCTTTGGCCAGGCCGGTCTTGCTCTGGGAGTCCAGGACATTGACAGTGCGCACGCCGGTAGGCCAGTTGCAGCCGCCGGGCAGGAACGCCGCACCACTTATGACGAAGCTGGTGGAGATGTCCGATTTGATTCTCTCGCTGTTGACCGGAACGAGCTCAACAGAGGCGATCTGCGGCTGAAGCCACTTCGGGGCCTGCGTCAGCTTGCCGTTGCCGTCGCCCGTCAGCTCCGCCGTGGCGTCGCCGACATTGGCCTGGCCCTGGTAAGTGATCTGGCCGATCGTGGCGCTTCTGAAGTTGCTGGCGTCCGAACGCGGCTCGACCGTGTAGAGCTGGGTCCCGGGCCGGTTCCAGACCTTGCCGCTGGTGGTCGGGGGCAGGCTGAACCCAGCGCCGGAGGCCGGATCATAGTTCTGGTCATAGGGCACCAGGGCGTACCAGACGCGCATGCCGTTGTTAATGCGGTAGAGCGGCTGGTCGCCGTCACGCGTGTCCTTGAAGAAGAACTGCAGGTCGCCGGCCGAGAGGCTGCACGAATAGATCAGCTCGGAGTGCGCGTCGCTGGGGCCGACGAAGCTGCGGTACAGGCGATACCCTTCGAAATCATACTCCCGATAGAGATGGTTCGGGTCGAGCGAAGGGTTGTTCTGCAGGAACTGGTAATAGGCATCCGGGGTGTGGAGGTTGACATCACTCCAGGTGATCGTGACTTCCTTGTCGCCCGGGATGATAACCAGCGGCGGCGGGTTCGGGGTTTCCGGCAGCACATAGTCGCCGCCGCGCACGATCCGGGCCACGTCCGCGTAATCTTCCATCGGCTTCAACTGAGCCTGGACGTCCGCATTGTCGATCTCGGAGATGACCGACTGCGGCAGGGCGAACGGCCGGGTGGCCGGATAGACGAACATCGAGACGCCGTCGACTGAGAAGCTGTCGCGCGGCGCGAAATCGTGGAACTCGGACCAGAAGGTGTAGTGGTTGCCACCGGCACTGCGGCCCCAGATCCACTGGTTGTAGCGGGTGTCGCCTGGTTCCAGCACGCCGGGCCAGCCATACAGGTAACCGCCGGTCCAGGGGTTGGCCGCTGGGCCGTAGGAGGCGTAGAACGGGCCGGCCGGGGCATTCTTGCCCAGACCGAAACGGTAGGCCTTGTTCATCGGGTAGCCGCCCTCGAGCACTTCCTCGGTGCCGCCGAACCCGAATTCCGTGGTCCACTGGTGACGGCAGGTGTTGGTCAAGGGCATTTCCTGGCCGTTCCAGCGCGGGATGTCGAACAGCATCATGCAGTGGTTGGCCACGCCGCCGGAGAACGAGCTTTCAACGCCGTCACGGTCGATGTTGGCATAGAGGCCCTTGGCGAAATTGATGCCCCAGCCTTCATCGTTGGCGCCGATATTGAATCCGTTGGCAGTGACGAAGTCAAGCTGCATGCCTTTCCAGACCTGCCCGTTGGGCGTGCCGGCGAACTTGGCCAGGAAATCGGCGGCAGGGTTCCACTTGTTGTACTCGGACATGTTGCGGAAGAACACATGGAAATAGAACATGTTGTTGCTTTCCGCAAAATTCAGGAAATAGATCTGCCACTCGATGGAGCTGCCGTTGGCGGCGCCCCAGTCACTGAAAGCATCACCCAAAGTGACGCAGACAGTTTCCGCACCGTGCAGGATGGGTGCGCCGGAGGAGGAACGGCCCTCGCGGAACTCGGCCGGCCAGTCGGCCAGGTCATCCGCATCCAGACTGGTCCGGATCCGGTTGAACGAGACACGACCGGCAGCATCGTCCATCTTTTCGCCGGCTGCGGCAAAGGCAGCCAACTGATCATAGACCTCGAGCGAAATCCTCTGGTTGCTGGATGACGCGCTTCCACGCGACAGGTTGGCGGTTGTGTCCTCAGCGGTCCCGTCACCGTCACAGTCACGGGCCGTGCAGACACCGAAGCACCAGTTGCCGACGTTGTAGAGGTTGCCCGAGCCGCGCGGGAACTGCGTGGGGGCTATTCCAGAGTACCGACCGCCCAACGGCCCGCCGGAGCGCAGAGAAACGCCCAGCCCGATGTTATTGCCCTGAGTGAAATATACAGTCTTCCACTCAGCGTTGGCGGCGGTAGCCAGGCTTAGCACCAGGGCGACAACGATCAGTTTGAAGAACATCAATCGGTCATGAAGCATAAGTTGTCTCCTGTGATAAGACTTCATGGAGCATTCCGATTCAACAGGACAGTCTTCGACCACTCCCGGCTTAGAAAGTGTACTCGGCGCCGAAACGGACCTGGCGCGCCATGCCGTAAGCGGTCTTGTCCATGGTCGAGAACATCATGGACTGAGCGATGTTACCCTTGGCCTGCTCCTCGAGGGTGAGGATGCCATCGCCATTGTAATCAGCGTTGAACCACTGCTTCTTATCACGGCTCAGGCCATCGCTCCACTCGATGATCTCACCACCGCCGGGACCTCTGAAGTACGACTCGTAGCTATACCCGGAGGGGTAAGGAGTGGGAAGCTTCTTGTTGAAAACGTTGAAGATGTCGCTGAAGAACGAAAGCTGCATGGTCCGGCCGAGACGGAAGGTCTTGGTCAGGCGCAGGTCGAGGTTGTAGTCCCAGCGGCCGCGGAAATAGTTAAGACCACCGATGGGACGGCCGTTGCGGCGAGTCAGCCAGGAGACGTTCTCGGCCGCGTTCTCGAA
This sequence comes from uncultured Gemmatimonadales bacterium, assembly GCA_964386505.1. GTDB lineage: Bacteria > Gemmatimonadota > Glassbacteria > GWA2-58-10 > GWA2-58-10 > JAJFUG01. The sequence continues at coordinate 13,690 of CAYLSM010000087.1, read as the reverse complement.
GTAAGTCGAACCGCCGGAGACCACACGGTCATAGGCGGGCTGGCCGCTGGCCAGGGTGAACAGGGCATAGACCTTGAAGTTCCCAAGGATGGTGTTGTACATCGTGCCGCTCTTGAAATCCTCGGGGAACAGGTAGTTCAGGTTGGCTGTCATCTTGTGGGTGACATCGCCGTTGATCGGGCGGAGCTCATCCGGCGGGGTGAACTGCTCGCCGGTGGAGGCATCCAGGAAGACGCCGTACTCGGAGGTGGTGGAATAATCCGAGCCGGTGGTCCTGGAGAACTGCATGGTGTACATCAGGTTGAACGAATAGTTGTTGCTGAAGCGCTTGCGCAGGGTGAAATCCATACCCTTGATGTTACCGTCATCGCGGTTGGTGTAACCGGTAGTCCAGTCGCGCACGCGTCTTTCTTCGTGCCACTGATAGTAATCGCGGAAATACTCCTTGGAGGCCACGTTACCCTGGACGTCGCGATAGTAGGCCACGAAGTCGACCACCATGTCCTCGCCCAGCAGGTTGGACAGACCGGCCTCGAAGGCATCCGTGCGGCTGAAGCCCAGTCCACCAGCATTGGAACCGTCGAAAATGTAGGACATCGACGGGAGCTGGGTGAACACGCCGTAGCTGAAACGCATCTGGCTTCTGTCAGTGACCGGGAAGCCGACATCAAAACGCGGCGACCACTCGTCGATCACCTTGGGGTCATAGTTCTCGCCCCACTGATCGCCGTTGCGGAAGCCCCAGTTGTCGACGGGGTCAAAGCGGTCGTAGCGGATACCGTAGTCGAACACGAAATCGCCGATGTCGGTACGGTTCTGCAAGTAAGCGCCGATCATGTTGGGCGAGTATTTGAACTCGTTGGCCAGATCACGGCGGCGCGCCATGTTGTGAAGCTGGAACTTGTTGTTGTCGAACGTGCCGAGCATGAAGCCCAGTTTGGCACGGTTCTGACGGTCGATCTGGAAGTCCAGGTCGGCCTTGTAGTTGTCCTGCCACTCACGGGTGTAGAAATAGCTGAGCCAGTACAGATCGTTGCCCAGCACCGTGTTGAGCGGGGTGTCGTAGTCCCAGACGCGCATCCAGGGGGTCTGTCCATCCGGGAAGTACGTATAGGCGTCCTGGCTGCCTTCGAGCGGAAGGTCCATGTTGGGCATGGTTTCCACTTCGAACGGGATGTCGTGCATCGACCAGTGGCCGAACGTGACGGCGTCACTGCGGAAATAGTTGTCCTTCAACTGGGACGAAGAAATTTCCTGGGTCTTGAAACGGCTGAAGCGGAACTGCAGGGTGGCGCTGCGCTGGGCCTTCTGCAGGAAATCCCAGTCGAAGCCGGTCAGCAGGTTGGCGGTGTGCACCCGGCGGCCGTATCCCTGCGGGATGTAAGCGTGCCAGACATTGTCACTGGTCTGCCAGTCACCCTTGTTCGCGGACCAGAAACGACCGGGCAGGCTGTTGCTGTCGATCATCCCGTCCATGAAATAATTACCCGTACCATCGCGCGGCGAGGAATACTGGTTGCGCGAATAGTTGAACGATCCCAGGACCTTCAGGCCCTTCATGGGATAGTAGGTCAACTTGGTCGAGGCAAGAGTTCTGTCACCCCAGTTGTCCGGGGTGAGCACCGGGTTGGGAGCGGTCCACAGGGAGGCGCTCGCACCGGTCTTGGAGGCGAAGAACTCGCGGGCGGTCTTGAACATGTCCAGCGAGAAGGCCGGGCTCTCGTTGCCCAGGATCGGGTCGTTGCGCACGCCATAGTTCAGGCGGTCAACGAACTCCTGGTTGATCCCGCGGAAACCCTCATCCGCGTGGGTCGCAGCGCGGTCGGCCTGGCCCTGGATTTCACCCGAACCCTGGATGTACATGTTCGGGATCAGCGGGACCGGTCCGCCCAGCGAGGCCACCACCTGAGTGTAGCCGAAGTCCGCGGTGCGCGGGTTCATCTCGTCGCTGGTGTACTTGAAATCACCCTTCCAGTCCGGGCCGCCTTCCTTGGTGACGATGTTGACGATACCGGACTGCGCGTTACCATACTCGGCCTGGAAGCCGCCGGTGATGATGTCCACCTGCTCAACGGCGCCGGAGGAGAATTCCAGCGGGGTGGCGTCTTCGGACAGGGAGCCGAGTTCCTGCTCCCAGACCCAGCCCAGACCGCTGTGGAACGGGTCGGCGGTGTAGTTACGCACCGTCACGCCGTCGATAACCATGGCCTCTTCACCCAGACGGCCGCCGCGGATACGCAGGCCGCGGGACAGGGCGTCCGGACCACCGGTCTGTACGCCGGCTTCCAGGACCATCATGTCCTCGAGCTTGGTCGCCGGGATTTCGGAAATCTTCTCGGCGGTCATACGCTGCTTGGACACCGTGTTATCGCGCGGCACCAGAACCTCGGCCTCGCTCTCCACCGTTATCCCGTTCAGCTCGACCACGGTCGAACTGAGGTTCGCGTTCAAAGTCGCGGTCTGACCGGCCAGCAGAAGAATATCGTTGATCGTGGTCTTCTGATAACCGGTGAAAGTGAACGTTACATTGCGGCGTCCGGGCGGGACGTTCAGGATGAAAAAGTAGCCATCCTGGTTGGTCACATTACCCAAACGGGTTCCCTCGATCACTACCTGAGCGCCGGCCAGCGGCTGCCCGGTATCCTTGTCCCGCACCGTGCCCTCGAGCTTCGACGTGTTGAGCTGGGCAAAGGCGGTCACCGCCCAGGTCAGGGCGATGGCTACGACAAGGGCAAGCGAGGCCAAAATACGGAAGAATCTGTCAGTTAAATTCATAGAAAAAACCTCCCAAATGTGGGGAATCCACCGAAGAGTGCCCAACTTCCTTTCCCTTCAACACTCTTCTTACGATAGAATCATCATTTCCCCTCCTAACCCTGTTATTGCGTCATAGGCGGTCCTCCCTGTGTTTAGGTGGTCGCAGAAATTTTCAACCCCATTTCTGCGGGTCATTCCGTGCCTGCGATGATTCCGGTACGGTGTGGGGTAAGGTCTCAGAAGATTTGCACTCAAAAGAAAAACGAGATGCCGAATCCCTTTCCAGCGAAAGAAATCGGGTCCTCTCCTTGAAGACAGAATCTATCGGGAACGAAACGTCAAATTAAATATCTGCCATAATTAAAGGATAACCTGACCCCTGGCTCGATGCAAGCGCTCAGGAGGCCCAGAAAAGCGACGTTCCCTCAGCTCCTGAGGAAACCGCACAATGGGGTTCGGTCTCCTCATAGTCCGGCAGAGTCCGTCCACCGAACATCTCACGCAGCAGCAAAGCCCTTCCCCCCAGGAAAGTGACATCCTCCAGGGGTGAGGGCACAATCAGATCGCGCAGCGGCGCCATGTGAAAATGAATCTTCGACTCCATTTGCTCCACAATCTCATCGATCACCAGGTCCCAGACCCGGGTGATTTTGCCGCTGATGATGATCTTTTCCGGATCGAGCCCCAGATAGATGCCAGCGATTCCGGCGGCCAGGTAGCGGGCTGTTTCTTTCAGCGCCCGGATCGCATTGGGGTCGTGCTGACGGGTGGCGGCCTGGATCACCCGCTCCATCTCCGAGTTTACATCCTTGGGCATCGGTTCCGAGCACAGCTCGCAGTAGCGCGAGACCACCCCGTTGTCGGAGGCGTTTTTCTCCCAGTCATTCTGGCTGGCGAACTCCTGCCAGTTGCCGTTGATCCGGATGATACCCGCCCCGACCCGGCCGTCCAGGAAATGCGCGCCGTAATAGGGACGGCCGCCGATCACGATCCCGGCGCCGATCCCGTCGGTGACCAGGATATGCACGAAACTGGCCAGGCTTCGGGCCTGCGGGTCGAACAGCAACTCGGCGATCGCCCCGGCGCGCGCATCGTTTTCCACCAGCACGCGGCAGCCGAGTTCCTCGGCCAGAATGGAGCGCACATCGATGAATTCCCATCCCAGGGTCTTGTGCCAGTAAACAAAACCGCGGGAGGAGTCGAGCGGACAGGGCAGGATCACGCTCACCCCCATCGATTCCTGGGGGTGCTTTTTCAGCAACTCCGCCAATTGCCTGGCGCAGGCACGCAGGAACCCTGCGGCATCACCCTCCAGGGTTGGGACTGTCGCGCTGTTGAGCACATGCCCGCCCAGGTCGCATACCATGAGCCGCGTGCTCCAGAGCGAAACATCTATCAGGCCGTAGACCCGGTACTGCTCGTTGATCCTCAGATTGACCGGTTTGCGTCCGAGAGAAGTCTGGTCGAGGCTGGATTCGTAGACCAGCCCCTCGTCGATCAGTTCACGGACGATGCTGGACACGGTAGGTTTTTTGAGTCCGGTCAAACGGGCGATCCGCACTCTGGAGATCGGCCCCAGGGCGAAGATGAGATTCAGTACGCTCGCCCGGTTGGTTGCCCGGAGATCCTTGAGATCCGGCGACATGTGTCCCTTGAGTCGTGTCTGTTGAACGTCATCGAGGGAAAGCGCGGAATATAAGGTCTTATGTCTGCTGAAACCTGAAAATAGGCCGAACGCCTTAATAAACACTCTCTGCGGCCTAATAATTGTTGTCAAAACTAACTAACCGAATCTTACCAAGCCTCCGATAGTTTGTCAAGCACTTTATCCCGGTTTTTTTTGTGGGCGGCAAGCGGATGAGGAGCGCGCGGCTGGCCTGTTTCAGGCCGTACTGCCGACCCGTTGGAAAATTCATACATTAAGGACTTGCATGGGGGCGCCGGGATTAGGAAGGAATTCTAATTAACTATTGCGGGCGTCTGTATGGAGGGGGGGGCGACACTGCGCGAGAAAGCCGGACCACAAAAAGCGAAAAAAACTTGACCGCCGGATTAATTGATATTAAATTATCGATAACAATGTATCGATAAAAATATAACAATGGAGGGGCCGTGTCAGATCAGCTCAAATCATATCCGGTCAACAGCATCAAGCGCATGCCCTCCTACCTGCGCCTGGTGCGCGCCCTGGACGCACGCGGCGAGCGCCTGGTATCCTCCTCCCATATCGCCTCCGAGTTGGGCCTCGACCCGATCCAGGTCCGCAAGGACATCCAGCTCACCGGCATGATCGGACGCCCCAAGCTCGGCTACGCCACTCACGAGCTGGCCACGTCCATCGAGCGATTCCTGGGCTGGAACGACACCAGCCTGGCGTTCCTGGTGGGGGCGGGTAGTCTGGGTTCGGCTGTGCTGGGCTACAGCAGCTTCAAAACCTATGGACTCGACATCGCCGTGGCATTCGACCGCGACCCGGCCCGGATCGGCCGCACGATCCACGGCAAGGAGGTCCTGTCCGTGGACAAGCTGCCCGACCTGGCCCAGCGCATGCACCCGCACATCGGAATAATAACCGTACCCGCGGCCGCGGCCCAGGAAGTGGCCGAGCTGCTGTACTATGGCGGCCTCCGGGCGATATGGAACTTTGCCCCGGTCACTCTGTCCATGCCAGCCAGCGTGGTAGTTGAGAACGTGCATCTTTCGGCCTCGCTCGCGGTTCTCACTGCGCGCATGAAAGGCCTGCAACAGAGCAACGCCTGATCCGGTAAGTCGAAAGGGAAAACAGAAAATGCCTGAGAAATGTGCTGTCGAACGAGCTGCCACGGCCAGAAGCTTTGAGAAAGTCTGCCGTATCCTGGACAGCCACAATCGCCAACCGTCCCGGCTGATACCCATCCTGCAGGAGATACAGCGCGAGTACCGCTACCTGCCCGAGGAGGTGCTCGCTTTTGTCGCCACCTCGCTCGGACTGCCGCCGGCGCGGGTCTACGGCGTGGCTACTTTCTACGCCCATTTCGCCCTGGAGCCCAAGGGCAAGTACGTGGTGCGGTTGTGCGACGGCACGGCCTGTCACGTGAAGCACTCCACCGCCATCCTGGACGCCCTGCGCGCCAAGCTCGGTCTGAGCGGCAGCACGGTCACCACGCGCGACATGCTGTTCACCGTGGAGACTGTCTCCTGCCTGGGCGCCTGCGGGCTGGCCCCGGTGATGGTGGTAAACGAAACGGTATACGGCCAGATGAGTCCCGAGAAAGCCACGGCCGTGCTGGATGAGATCATTGCCAAGGAAAAGAACGAAAGCGAGGCGGAGTGATGTCGGCGGCGACTGTGGAACTTGAAGGATTGGCCAGTGAATACCGCAACCTGACCGCTTTTCACAAGCGGCGGATCATTGTCTGCGCCGGAACGGGCTGCGTGGCCGGCGGTTCGCGCGAGGTGCTGGCGGCTTTCGCGCGTGAGCTGACCGCCCGCGGCGTTGAGAGCGAGACCGAACTGCGTTTCGAGCACGAGCATAGCGCTCCCGCGGTGCGGCTGTCGGGCAGCGGCTGCCAGGGGTTCTGCCAGATGGGGCCGCTGGTGCGGGTGCTGCCCGAGGGTATCATGTATATAAAGGTAAAACCCGCGGACGTGCCCGAGATAGTGGGAAACATGCTCAACGGTTCCGGTCCGGTGGAACGCCTTCTGTACCGAGACCCGGCCAGTGGAGCACTCTGCCCGACCACCGACGACATAACTTTCTACAAGCGCCAGCACCGCATGGTCCTGGCCAGCTGCGGCCAGCTCGACCCAGGTGAGGTGCGCGAGTACGTGGTCCACGGCGGCTATTTCGCGGCGCGGCGGGCCTGGCTCGAAATGGCCCCAGAGTCGGTCTGCGAGGAGATGGAGCTGTCGGGTCTGCGCGGCCGCGGCGGCGGCGGGTTCCCCACCGGCCGCAAGTGGCGCCTGACCCTGGCCCAGCCCGGACCCAAGAAATACGTGATCTGCAACGCCGATGAGGGCGACCCCGGCGCGTTCATGGACCGCAGCGTGATGGAGGGCAACCCGCACAGCGTGATCGAGGGTATGCTGATCGCCGCACGGGCAATCGGGGCGGATGAGGGCTATGTCTACGTGCGCCTGGAGTACCCGCTGGCCGTGGAGCGCGTGCGCAAGGCCGTGGCGGATGCCGAGCGCGAGGGGATCCTGGGCGATAACGTTTTCGGCAGCGGGCTGCCGTTCCGTATCCACGTGATGGAGGGCGCGGGAGCTTTTGTCTGCGGCGAGGAGACCGCACTCATCGCCTCGGTGGAGGGACGCCGCGGCATGCCGGCCCCCAAGCCGCCGTTTCCGGCCCAGAGCGGCCTGTGGGGCAAGCCCACCGTGATCAACAACGTGGAGACCCTGGCCACCGTGCCGCTTGTTATCGGCCGCGGCGTGGCCGAGTTCCGCAGCCTGGGCACGGCCAAGTCGCCCGGGACCAAGACATTCGCCCTGACCGGCCACGTGGTGAACACCGGCCTGATCGAGGTGCCGCTGGGCACCACATTGCGCGAGGTCGTGATGGAGATCGGCGGCGGCGTGACCGATGACCAGGGGCTGCCCACGGGCGAGATGTTCAAGGCCGTGCAGATCGGCGGGCCCTCGGGCGGCTGCCTGACCGTGGAACACCTGGACCTGCCGCTGGATTTCGACTCCCTGCAGGGTGTGGGGGCGATGGTCGGCTCGGGCGGCCTGGTGGTGATGAACAACGCCACCTGCATGGTCAGCGTGGCCCGTTTCTTCATGCAGTTCACCCAGAACGAGTCCTGCGGCAAGTGCGTGCTATGCCGCGAGGGCACCAAGCAGATGCTGGCCCTGCTGGATGACATTATCGAGGGCCGGGCGGATGAGAGCACCCTGAGCCTGCTGGAGGAACTGGCCCGGGCCGTGCGTGTCGGCTCGCTGTGCGGGCTCGGCAAGACCGCGCCCAACCCGGTGCTGTCCACCCTGCGCCAGTTCCGGGCCGAGTACGAGGCCCACGTGTTCCAGAAACGCTGCCCCACGGGCCGCTGCAAGGCCCTGGCCACCCCCACGATCGACCCGGCGCTGTGCATCGGCTGTACGGCCTGCACGCGCAAGTGCCCGGTGGGGGCGATCTCGGGCGAGCGGCGCGCCCCGCACCGCATCGACCCGGCGCTCTGTATCAAGTGCGGCGCCTGCGCCGCGGCCTGCAAATTCAAAGCGATCAGCGGAGTGTGACTCAAATGGACCAGAAGGGATTTGTAAACGTAGACGGCCGCGAGGTGGCCATCGAGGGTGAACGCAACCTGCTTGAGCTTATCCGCAAGGCGGGTATCGACCTGCCCACTTTCTGCTATCATTCGGAGCTTTCGATCTACGGCGCCTGCCGTCTTTGCCTGGTCGAGGTCGAGGGCCGCGGGGTGCAGGCCTCCTGCTCGCTGCCGCCCGAGTCGGGGATGCGAGTTCGCACCTCCACCGAGCAGATCCGCGGCATGCGCCGGATCTCCCTGGAGCTGATCCTGGCCAACCATGACATGAACTGCCCCACCTGCGCCCGCAACCGCTCCTGCCGTCTGCAGGAGCTGGCCCAGCGCCTGGGTGTGGACCAGGTGCGGTTCAAGCCCACCGACCGCCGTCTGCCCGTGGACCGCAGCTCGGAGTGCCTGGTGCGCGACCCCAACAAGTGCATCCTCTGCGGCGACTGCGTGCGGTTCTGCCACGAGGTTCAGGGTGTGGGGGCAATCGATTTCGCGTTCCGCGGCCAGAAAGTGACCGTGGCCCCCTCGTTCGGACGGGACCTGGGCCAGGTGGAATGCGTCGGCTGCGGCCAGTGCGCGCGGGTCTGCCCCACCGGGGCGCTCACTATCAAGAGCGACACCGAGCCGGTCTGGCGCGCCCTCCACGACACGTCCAAAACCGTGGTCGTGCAGATCGCTCCGGCGGTGCGGGTGGCCCTGGGCGAAATTTTCGGGCTGCGTCCGGGCAAGGTCACTATCGGCCAGACCGTGGCCGCGCTCAAGGCCCTGGGTTTCAACAAGGTCTACGACACCTCTTTCGCCGCCGACATGACCGTGATCGAGGAGGGCAGCGAGTTCCTGGAGCGCAAGAAAAACGGCGGCCGTCTGCCGCAGTTCACCTCCTGCTGCCCGGCCTGGGTCAAATTCGTCGAGCAGTACTACCCCGACCTGTTCGGCAACCTCTCCTCCTGCCGCTCCCCGCAGCAGATGTTCGGCGCGGTGGCGCGCGAGACCCTTCCCTCCCAGCTCGGTGTCAAGAACGAGGACCTGGTGGTGGTCTCGGTCATGCCCTGCACGGCCAAGAAATTCGAGGCCGCGCGCGAGGAGTTCTCGCATGACGGCATCCGGGACGTGGACTACGTGATCACCACCCAGGAACTGGGGCGGATGATCTCCGAGGCCGGGTTGGATTTCAAGTCGCTGCAGCCGGAATCGCTGGATCTGCCGCTGGGCTTCAAGAGCGGCGCGGGCGTGATTTTCGGCAACTCGGGCGGAGTGAGCGAGGCCGTGTTGCGCTTTGCCGCCGATAAGCTCACCGGCATGCGGGTGGAGACAGTCGATTACCACCAGGTGCGGGGTGAGGAGGGCCTACGCGAGGCCACGGTCACACTGGGTAGTGTGACCCTCAAGCTGGCGCTGGTGCATGGCCTGGCCAACGCCCGCCGTCTGGCCGACCGCGTGCGCCAGGGCGCCGTGGATTACGATTTCATCGAGGTGATGAGCTGCCCCGGCGGCTGCATCGGCGGCGCGGGCCAGCCCGTGACCTGGGACCAGGACTGCCGCCGCGCCCGCACCGAGGGCCTTTACGCCGCGGACAAGATGCTCCAGGTGCACAAGCCCCAGGAGAACCCGGCCCTGGCCGAGTGCTACCGCACCTGTCTGGGCGAGCCGGGGGGCGAGAAAGCCCACGCGCTTCTGCACACTCATTACCACAGCCGCCGCCGTCTGGAGGGTGATGACCTGAGTCTTTCCGACACCCCGGGCCGCGAGCGTCTGAAAGTGAGTGTCTGCGTGGGTACGAGCTGCTACGTGCGCGGCTCCCAGGGCATCCTGCACGCACTGCTGCGCTATGTTGAGGACAAGGGGCTTCTGCCGGATGTGGAAGTGGCGGCCACGTTCTGCATGGAGCGCTGCGACCGCGGCCCCAGCGTGCGCGTGGGCGACACGGTGATCGAGCACTGCACGTTCGAGATGGCGGTGGCCGAACTCAATTCGCAATTGGCCGAGGCTATTGCCTGAGCGAAATTGAGGTGGTGCAAGACGAAGGGAAGTTTTTATCGGATTAAATCCCCCTCGATCCCCCTTTAAAAGGGTGGAGTCGCTTGTCCGGTCCGGCTTGGACCGAATGGGGATGGAAAGGACGGCGATCAGGCTTTCGGGTGCGGTAAGGCTAATTTGACTGAATTAGACTTGAGAATGGACTATGGACAGGGACAGAGTATCACGAGACGGTCAGCGGCGTGAATCCCGGAGAGCCTGATTTGCCTCAGGGGCATGGTGCCCGCCATGCCCCTGACATTTACTGTAGGAGAGCGGACAATGAAAAACGAACCTCGTGCCGGGCAGATCGTGTTCACCAACAAGGCGCGCTGCCGTGACTGCAACCGCTGCGTGCGGGTCTGCCCGGTCAAGGCGATCCGGATCACCGGCGGGCAGGCCTATGTGGAGCCGGAGCGCTGCATCAACTGCGGCACCTGTATCCGCGAGTGCCCGCAGGGGGCCAAGTCGTTCCGCAACGATGTCGCCGTGGCCGAGCGCCTGGTGGCTGACGGTGGCGCGGCGGCGAGCCTGGCCCCCTCGTTCCCGGCCGAATTCGAGTCCTGGGAACTGAGGCGTCTGCCCTCGGCCCTGCGCCGCCTGGGGTTTGCTTTCGTGGCCGAAACCGCGGTGGGGGCCTATTTCAGCGCCCTCAAGACCCGCGAGCTGGCCGCAGGCGCCCCGGACAGGTCCCTTTTCTGCAGCGCCTGCCCGGCGGTGGTGCGCTACGTTGAGCTCTACCGTGGCGGGGACACCGCTCTTCTGGCTGGTGCGCTCAGCCCGATGCTGGCCCATGCCCGCCACCTGCGCGAAAAGCTGGGACCCAAGGCGCCCATCGTGTTCATCGGCCCCTGCGTGACCAAGAAAGCCGAGGCCGAGCGTCCCGAGCACCGTGGTCTGGTTGACTGCGTGCTCACCTTTGCCGAGCTGCGCGAGTGGCTCACCCGCAGCGGGATCGACCTGAAAGACTGCGAGGAGAGCGGGTTCGACGAGCATCCGGCCGGGGTGTCGCGTTTCTATCCTCTGGAGGGCGGCGGGCTTCGCACGGCCGCGGTGAGTATCGATCCGTTGGAACGGGACACCCTTCTGGTGAGCGGGTTCGAGGAGATCAACGAGGCCTTGGACGCCGCCCGCTCGGAGGCGAGCCCCAAACTGGTGGAACCGCTGTTCTGCCGTCACGGCTGCATCGCCGGGGCCGGGACCACGGGCGGGCGCAACGTGTTCGAGCGGCGCACGGCTGTGCTGGCCTGGGCCGCCCAGCGTCAGGACACCGTGGGCGAGGAGATTCTTCCCGTGCACCTGGAAGCCGCTTTCAGCCCGGAGGCCCTGCCCTCCGGGGTGGAAATCACGGCTGAAATGGTGGCCAAGGTGCTGGAGCGCACCGGCCAGGTGCGCGAGGAGGACCGTCTCAACTGCGGCTCCTGCGGCTACGGTTCCTGCCGCGAGCGGGCCGAGGCGGTTATCCGCGGCCTGGCCGAGCCCGAGATGTGCATCCCCTACATGCGCCGTCTGGCCGAGCAGCGCAAGGACCGGATCATCGAGACCAGCCCCAACGGCATCGTGATCCTGGACGAGCGCCTGCAGATCCTGAGCATGAACCCGGCGTTCCGGCGCTTTTTCCTCTGTTCAGAGGCGGCCAGCGGACGGCACATCTCCACCCTGATGGACCCGGAGCCGTTCGAGAGACTGGCCGCGGGCCGCGAGGACAAGATCGAGATGACCGCGCAGCACAGCCGCTACAACCTGATCTGCCGTCAGATACTATACCGCCTGCCGGGTGAGGACCAGTTCGTCGGCATCTTCGTCAACATCACCGGCAGCCGCGAGAGCCAGGACCGTCTGGAGCGCCTGCGCGAGCAGACCCTTCAGCAGGCGCGCGAGCTGCTTGAACACCAGATCGGCACGGCGCAGCAGATCGCCCATTTTCTGGGCGAGAGCACCGCGCGCGGCCAGGTGCTGGTGGAAAACATCCTGCGCCTGGCCGGCGACAGCCGGGACAAGAACGGCGGCGCGGGCAAGGGGTTCGGACCGTGGGATACCGGCACTACGAAATAGAGAGCGTCTCCAGCAGCAAGGAGCCGGACGCCCCCTGCGGGGATGTGGCCGCCTGGGAGCGCAGCGAGACCGGTTGCGTGGCCGTGCTGTGCGACGGCCTGGGCAGCGGGATCAGAGCCAACCTGGCCGCCACTTTGTGCGTTAGCCGCATCCTGGAATACCTGCGGCGCGGCGGCTCGCTGCGCGAGGGATTCCTTCACGCGGTGCGCACCATGCACGTAGCGCGCGGGTCCGAGCTGCCCTATGCCGTGTTCAACGTGGCCCGGGTGCTGCCGGACGGCGCGGCCACGGTGCTGAGCTACGAAAGCCCGCCTCCGGTGCTGGTGGGGCGTAACCATGCCAGTCTTCTGCATCAGAGCAGCCTTTCGGCTGGGGATGAGATAGTCACCGAGGCGCACTGCCACCTGGAAAGCGGCGAGGGTCTGCTGCTGGTCTCGGACGGAGTGACTCAGGCCGGGATGGGCCGTGGGCTCACCTGGGGCTGGGAGAGCGAGGGCCTCTGCCGTTTTGTCACCGACCGCCTTGCCGCCGGAGCCGGTCCAGCCGGACTGGCCGGGCAAGTGCACGCCCGGGCGCGCGAGCTGTGGCGCGACGCACGCGGGGATGATGTCACCGTGCTGCTCATGCACTGCCGCCCCGGCCTATGCGTCAACGTAATCACCGGCCCGCCCGCCGAGCGCGGCGCCGATTTCGCCGTGGCCCGGCGTTTCCTGCAGGCCGAAGGCCCCAAGGTGATCTGCGGGGCGACCACGGCTAAAATCGTGGCCACGCATCTGAAAAAGCCCCTGCGCGTGGAGGACAACCCCAAGAGCATCCTGGCGCCGCCGCTGCTGTCGGTGGAGGGGATCGACCTGGTCACTGAGGGCCTGGTCACCCTGAACCAGGCGCACAACATCCTGGACGAGGACCCGCGCCGCTACGACCCAGAGAGCGGGGTCTCCGCCCTGTGCAACCTTCTGCGCCGCGCCGACCGGGTGAATTTCAGCGTGGGCGGAGCGGTCAACCCGGCCAACCAGGATATCGGGTTCCGTCAACTCGGACTGGTGCGCCGCGAAAAGATCGTGGAACTGCTGGCCGAAAAGCTGCGCCGGATGGGCAAGCTGGTGGTGATCGAACGGGTTTGACAGTTGGTTTTTTCCGCCTTTTCCCCTTCTGTGTTTGCATCTTTTTCTCATTCCTCTTACATTAAATGGACCCTGCCAGGGTAAACCGACCGAATCGATTCAGGGGAGGGATGATGCGTGAGGAGAAAAAGTTTTCTGTCATCGTAGGGTCGCTGCTTCTACTGGCGGCGCTGGCTGTGCCGCTCCGGGCGGACAAGATCACGGACCGGGTGGCCACCTCCACAATCGTGTACCGGGAACTGATCAAGGTGCCGGATGACGGCGCGCCGGACTACCTGCGCCGCAACTGCAAGGCGGTGGTGATCGTGCCGCACGTGGTCAAGGCGGCCCTGGGAGTGGGGGGGCGGCACGGACGGGGCGTGGCCCTGGCGCGCGGCGCGGACGGTTCTTTCAGCCCGCCCTCCTTTGTCAGTCTATCGGGCGGCAGCTTCGGGTTCCAGATCGGGGCCTCGGCCACTGACCTGGTGCTGTTCGTGATGACCGAGCGCGGGATGAAGTCGC
>CAYLSM010000086.1:0-16859 GCA_964386505.1 uncultured Gemmatimonadales bacterium | reverse complement strand
CTGAAACGCAGCTGCGACTTGTCGGTCACCGGGAACGCCACGTCGAAACGCGGCGACCACTCGTGCAGGGTGCGAGGATTTACGCTCTCGCCCCAGGCATCGAGAGAGGTGATGCCCCAGTTCGTGTTGTGCTGGAACCCGTCATACCGCAGGCCATAGTCGAACACGAAATCGCCGAGATCGGTACGGTTCTGCGCATAGGCCGCATACAGCAGGGGCTTGTAGCGGAACTCGTTGCGCGCATCGCGTCTCTCGGTGGTGTAGTTGGTGCGGAAGACGTTGTTGTCGATGTAGGTGGAGGCGAACCCGATCTTGGCGCGGTTGCGGCGGTCGATCTGCAGATCAAGGTCGGCCTTGTAGTTGTTCTGGTGCTCGGACAGATAACCGTAGTTCATGTAGTAGAAGGTCTCTTCCTCGATAGCGAAGGGGCCCTCGAACGGCACATACTGCTTCCAACCGGTGATGCCGTCCGGCAGATAGGTGCTCTTCAGCTCGGGAGTGTACAGACCTTCCTTGTTCGGCCAGCTCTCCACCTCGAACTGAATGTCGTGCGGAGACCAGCTCAGGAACGTGTCACGCTCCCAGTTGGTCTTTTGGCTGGCGGTGTTGATGTCCTGAGAGTTCATCTTCCAGTAGCGGACCTGCAAGCTCGCGCTGCGCTGGGTGCTGCGCCAGAAATCCCAGTCGGCGCCCATGGTCATCACGTTGGTCCGGGTGCGGCGGCCATAGGACTGCGGCACGTTGATGCTGGTGTAACCCTTCGACCAGTACGGACTCTGATTCCAGTAGGTGGTCAGGTAGTTCTTGTAGAAATCCGACTGGGTATCGACCGTCCCGTTCTGGAAGTAGTTACCCTCAGCCGTGTAGCCGCTGGGGTAGGACTGCTGATTACGCGACCAGCTGTTGATCAGCAACAGCTTCAGGCCGTTCATCGGCGAGTAGGTCACCTTGCCGGTAGCCAGCGAACGGTCAGCCCAGTTGCCGGGCAGACGAACCGGGTTGGACGGGGAGAACAGCGACTCCCTCGATCCGGTCTGGGTGGCGTAGAACTCGTGACCGGTCTTGAACATGTCCAGGCTGTAGACCTTGCCGCGATCACCCAGGACCGGGTCGTTGTGGATCGCTTCGTTCAGGTGGTCCACAAAGTCCTGGTTAACGCCGCGGAAACCCTCATCCGCGTGGGTGGCGATACGATCGGCAAAGCCCTGTATTTCACCCGAACCGTAGATATACATGTTCTTGAGCAGGGGCACCGGTCCGCCGACACTGGCCTGGACCTGGTTGTAACCCCAGTCCGAGGTGCGGGGCTGCTGCTGGTCGGTGGTGAAACGCGCGCTTCCACGATAATCCGGGCCACCCTCTTTGGTGACGATGTTGACGATACCGGACTGCGCGTTACCATACTCGGCCTGGAAGCCGCCGGTGATAATGTCCACCTGCTCCACGGCGTCGGACGAGATTTCCAGAGGCGTGGTATCCTCGCCCTGGGAACCGATTTCAGTCTCGAAAATCCAGCCCTGTCCGCTCTGGAACGGGTTGGCGGTGTAGTTACGCACCGGCACGCCGTCGACCACCATGAGTTCCTCACCCAGGCGGCCGCCACGGATACGCAGGCCGCGGGCCTCGGAGTCACGACCACCGGTCTGCACGCCGGCCTGCAGGATCATCATGTCTTCGAGCTTGGTCGCCGGGGTCTCTTTGACGTCCGCAGCGGTCATACGCTGCTTGGTCACCGTGTTATCACGCGGGACAAGCACTTCGGCTTCACCCTCTACCGTGATGCCCTGCATCTCCACGACAGCGGAGCTCATGGCACCATTGACAGTGGCAGTCTGGCCGGCCAGCAGCAGCTGGTCGGCGATCGTCATCTTCTGATAGCCGGTAAATGTGAAGGTGATCGACTGACGTCCAGGCGGCACGTTCAGGATAAAGTAGTAACCGTCTGCATTGGTCACGTTACCCAGCCGGGTGCCTTCAATGGTGACCTGCGCACCCTGCAAGGGCTTGCCCGTATCTTTGTCACGGACAATACCCTCGACCTTCGCCGTGCTGAGCTGGGCCAGGATCAGCGCCGCATTCACCAGCACCAGCGTCGCCGCCAGCGCCAGCATCCGCGACACGTGTACGAGTGAGATTCTGTGTTGCATGTAATCCCCCAATTGAAATTGGAACGGAGCAACATGAAGGCGGACAAAAGTCACGGTCACTCCATAGGCAGCACCTCCTGGGCCTTGAAAAAAGGTTTCAGCTCAACTCCTCGAGTTCTTGAAACAACTCGAACCAGGTAGCATGAACTGGCTCATCCTTGAGACAAGATTGTGCAGACGCCCCTGTCAGCGGGCGGACGGCACGTTAACTGAACTTCCAGATCACTTTCGAAATCTCTTCATCCTGGATCGGTACGCCCGCCAGGCGCAACGCCTCCTGGATGAATTTGGTCGAAACGGGTTTTTCGAAATAGAAATCCGCCCCCAGGCGCGAAGCTTTGTCCCGGATGTCCGGATTGCCGTAGGCGGTGATCAGCATGATTTTGGTGGAGGGCGACTGGCTCTTGATAACCGACATCAGCTCGAAACCCTCCTCGCAAGTGCCCCCGCTCAGCCTCAGATCAAGAATCGCCACATCGTAGGCATGCTTCTCCAGCAGCCGAATCGTCTCCTTCTTGGAATCCGTAGCGTCCACCAGCAGACCGGTGCGCTGGAGGACTTTTTTGTAGGCGAACAAAACCGCAGTTTCGTCGTCTACAAGAAGGAGTCTTTTGGCTGTCATCATACCCCGCGGGAGAAAAGGTTCGGAACATATAAGACAAAAAAGATGCCACGCTTGAGGGCGTGGCATCTTTATTAGTTTTCAACGAGTTAGGGTCTTGGCTGCCGGGGTGTTTATTCTCAAAATCGTAAAAAATCGCTTCTATTCTGAGAATGGCCCGCGACACTGACTCCACCGGCAGCAAAGACTCTCAGCGCAGGGCCCGGAGACGGATCATCCAATACGGAGCTTTTTTATCTTGCGGTAGAGGGTGGCCAGTGAAATCCCGAGCACCTCGGCCGCCTTGCGCGTGTCACCGTTGAAGCGGTCGAGAATCTGGCTGATATGGCTCTTTTCCATCTCCTCCAGCCCGACCGGCTGACTTTCGTTCTCAGGCAGCGAGCCGCCGCCCAGGCCCGAAAAATGGCGGGCGGTCAGGCGGCCGTTGCGGCTCAGCAGGATAGCGCGTTCCAGTACGTTGCGCAACTCACGGATATTGCCGGGCCAGGAGTGCGCCACCAGCAGGTCCATCGCCTCGGGGCTGAGGTTGTCGGCGCTGGAGCCCAGTGAACCAAGGATACTGCGGGCCAGGGCCGGGATATCATCCCGCCGCGAGCGCAACGGCGGCAGTTGGATCGGGAACACGTTGATCCGGAAAAACAGGTCCTGGCGGAAAGTGCCCTCGGTCACTTTCTTGGTCAGGTTCTGATTGGAGGAGCAGATCAGGCGGAACTCGCTGCGCCGCACCAGCACCTCGCCCAGACGGCGGTACTGCTTTTCCTCGATCACCTTGAGGAACTCGGCCTGCACCCCGGGCGGCATGTCGCTGATCTCGTCCAGGAACAGTGTCCCGCCATCGGCCACCTCGATCAGACCCGGCTTTTCCTGGTTGGCCGAGGTGAACGCCCCCCGTGCATGGCCGAACAGCTCGCTGGCGAAAAGGTCGCCTTTCAGGCTGGAGCAGTTGATATCCACGTAGGGGTTGCTGTTCCAGACCCCGTTGTCGTGGATCCAGCGCGCCAGCACACCCTTGCCCGTGCCGGTCTCTCCCTGGAGCAGCACCGGAGAGTCGTTTTCGGCGGCCAGGGCGGCCAGCTCCATCACTTTCTGCATCAGCGGGTGCTCTCCGAAAAACGCGCCGCTGTTGCGGCCGAGCTGCTGGGTGGTGAGCTGACGGCGTCTCAGGCTGCCCAGTTCCAGGCTTTTCTGCAGGATGACCGACAGCTCCTCCAGGCTCACCGGCTTGGTCAGGAAATTATCCGCACCGCGCTGGATCGCCTCCACGGCGGTGGGGATATCGCCGTGGCCGGTGATCACCACAATGGCTACGTCGGGATGGTCGCGCCGCAGCTCCTCGATCCAGTCGAAACTGTTACCGTCCGGCAGCACCATGTCCAGCAGGGCCGCGTCGAAACGGTTCGCGGCCACGGCGCTGCGGGCCTGAGCCAGCGAGGCCACCGCGGTGAGATTGTAGCCGTTGCGGGTGAAAAATTTGGTGTAGCCGAAGCGGATGCCCGGATCGTCATCCACCAGCAGGATATTTTTCTTCATTCCCGTCTTCCTGAGCCAGGGGCAGAGTCACTTCCACTGTCAGCCCCGGGCCGGGGTCATTGTTGAACAGCTCTGTCTGTCCACCGTGAGTTTCGATTATGCTCTTGACTATGCTCAATCCGAGCCCCGCGCCCCGCGTGCGGGTGGTGAAAAACGGCTTGAACACCTCGGGCAGAATCTCCGGCGAGATGCCGGTGCCGCGGTCACGTATCTTGACCGAGAGCATGTTGTTCTGTCCGAGGCTCACCTCCACTACGATCTCGCTTTCCTCGGGGCTGTGCTGGGCCGCATTTTCGAGCAGGTTCATCACCACCTGCTTGAGCTTGCTGCCGTTACCGAACACCTCCAGGGGCCCGCTGCCGGCGCCGATCACCAGGCGCACCTTGCGCTGGCCCAGGCTGGAGGACTGTTTCCAGAGCTCAATCGCCTCGGAGCAGATCGAGCGGATGGAGTCGCGGACAAAGCTCTCCCGCTTGAGAGGCTTGCCCAGCTCCAGAAGGTCTTTCATCAGCAGGGCCAGACGGTCCACCTGGGTGCGGATGTGCTCCAGGTAGGGACTGTATTCCGGGTTGTCCCCTATGTCCTGGAACAGGGCCTCGGTGATAGCCAGGATCGCGTTCAGCGGGTTGCGCACCTCGTGGGCCACGCCGGAGGCCAGCCGCCCGATCACCTCCATGCGCTGCGACTCCTTGATCTGGGCCTCCATCCGCTTGCGCTCGGTGGTGTCCTGGATGCTGCCCTGGATGCAGTAGACCGACCCGTCGCGGTTACGGTGCACGGTCGAGGTGATCAGGCATTCCACCATCGAGCCGTCCTTGCGCTTCATACGCAGCTCGTAATCGCGCACGTAGCCCTTGCGCTCCAGCACGCCCAGATAGATCAGCCGGTCCTCGGGGTTGATATACAGGTCATCCGCCGGCAGACGCATGAACTCCTCGTGGGTGTAGCCGAAAAGGTTGGTCATCTCCAGGTTCACGTCCAGGAAACGGCCCTCCGGGGTGGTGATGCTCAGCGCGACCCGCGACTCCTCGAACAGACGGCGGTACTTTTCCTCGCTCTCGCGCAGCGCCTCCTCATCGGCCTTGCGCTTCGTGATATCCTCGAGCATCAGGGTGTGCAAAGTCTTGCCCATGATCTCGTTCTTGGCGTAGTTGAGCCGGAACACCTTGTCGCGCAGCTTGTCGTCGCGCAGGCCCACCTCGATGTCGACCGGGATGCGGAACTGCTCCAGCTCGAAACGCGACTGGCGGGTGTAGACCTGGATGTCGTAGAACTCGGCCTCACCGCTGAAAGTATAGAAACCGATATGGTTCTGGCCGAAATAGACCGCATTGCTGTCGATGAACTCCAGAAGCGGAAACTCGCTGCCCGTGGCAAGGTTGGTCACCCAACGCCGGACACAGCCGCCCACCCGCTCGACCACCACCCGGTACTCGACGCCGGCGTCCAGGGATTCGGGACGGGTGATCACGTTGGCGCCGTGTTTCTGGATACGGCCCTCGGAGTTGTAATTCGAACCCAGGCAGATCGTGTAGCCGAACATGTCCGGGGTAACCGCCTCCAGCCCCGAGGAGCCCGAGAGGATCGTGGAGAGGTCGCGGATATTTTCGCCTTGTGGCGAGGTGCGCAGGCTGTAGACCAGACGTATATCCTCGAACTCGCTGCCGAACTCGCTCACCGACATAAGGCAGCAGTCGAGATAATCCTCGCCGTGCGGGGCGTGGTAGATTTTGAACCCTCCGCCCTCGCGCGGCAACACCTTCCAGTTGCAATGTTCGGTGTGACGGTAGATGATCCAGTTCCTGTCCAGGTCATCGGGCGAGGCCGGGCCGGCATAAGCCAGTTTCCACTCGCGGCCCTCGCCGTATGGAAGGTTCTCCAACGAGGCGATTTTCTGCAGGTGATGGGTGATCTTCTCGAAATCGCTTTCCTGGAAGAATTCCCTTATGTTGCGGCGCTCCCGCGTATAGCGGACCACCTTGCGG
Source organism: uncultured Gemmatimonadales bacterium (assembly GCA_964386505.1). Lineage (GTDB taxonomy): Bacteria > Gemmatimonadota > Glassbacteria > GWA2-58-10 > GWA2-58-10 > JAJFUG01. The sequence goes on along the minus strand of CAYLSM010000086.1, from coordinate 10,575 downwards.
CTGAGCAGCGGAGCATCCGCCGAGTAACCTACGATATTCCAGTTCTCGTCCAGGTAAATTTGTGGCATCCCGACCATCGAGCGGATCGAGTAAATCTCCCGGCACATTTTGTCCAGGTTCTTCAGCGTCTCGGCGTAGCTTCTCTCAATGCTGTGCAGGGAGCGCTCGGCCATAGCGCCGCGGCGGGCGCTTTCCTCCAGCTCCAGGATACGCTGCTCAAGCTGCTCGTATGTCGGCTTTCTGGCGCTCATTGCTCAACCCAGGGGAAGTTGACGTCGCCTTGCAGACAAATTAAGCTCATAATATTGCGAAAAATCAATTTAGAGGCTCATCTCCAGCCAGTCAGGCGCAACAAGCCCAAAAAACCGTGAAGAACATTATTTCAAGCTGAAAAACTAATACCCGAGGGGGCAATATACAAGCTTAAAGCCCGAATCCGGCCTTGGCAGAATTGGGATTATATGCTTTGACAACGCTGGGCGGGACCGGGTTACGAAAAAACGTATGCTTTGCATGCGAGCAGCGGGAGGTTCTGGTGAAAAGGCGACCTTCCAGGATCGAGGCAAAAGCAAAGGGGCGCGTTCGGCGCGCCCCTTTACGGTTTCATTTGCGATTACAATAACCTTAGCCCTGGGCCTCGATCTCCTCGCGGGTGACCTTGCGCCCCCCGTCGAACGAGCTTTCGTACAGCATCAGCGCGGCGATGGAGGGACGGCGGCAGGTGTCGTAGTTCATCACCGGCTGTCCTCCGTTGCGGATGCACTCGAAGAAATTCTGCACCGCCCGCGTGCTGCCGTCCTCGGTGCTGTCGCGGTAGTCGACCACCTTGTCCGGCTCGGTCATCGGGGCGTCGCTCACGTTGAGCGACTGTCCCAGCTTGATCTGGCTGAACTTGTGCTTGAGCCCGAGCTGCTGGAGGTGGCGGGTTTCCTTCTCCCAGAAAATACGGTAGGCGCTGCCGGTGAACTCCAGCGTGCCGAAAGTGCCGTGGATGGCCCAGGAGCTTCCCCAGCGGGCGTTGGTCAGACCGCCGCTCGCCGAGCCGATCACCCCGTCCTCCATCTCCCAGTGGCCCATCAGGTTGTCCCAGTGCTCTCGCCCGTCCTTGTAGACCTCGATCTGGCCGGTGCAGGAGCCGGACACGGGCATGGTGCCCAGGATGTCCAGCATCATGTCGATCTCGTGGGTCAGCAGCTCGGTCAGGATGCCGCCGCAGTATTCCTTGTACAGGCGCCAGTTGAGCACACGCTCCCACTTCGGCTCCACGTCTTCCTTGCGCCATGTGCGGTTGTTGTCGTAGTGGACATAGAACTGGACGATCTTACCCAGCGAGCCGCTCTGGACCAGTTTCTTGGCGTCGATGAACGAGTCCATCATGCGGCTCTGGTAGCCCACCAGGTAGACCTTGTCCGGGTGGGCCTTGACCGCGGCGCCCATCTCGTTAAGCTGCTTGACAGTGAGGCCCATGCTCTTTTCGCTGTAGACGTGCTTGCCCGCCTCCAGGGCGGCCACGCTGCACGGCACGTGCAGGAACAGCGGCGGGGCCACCACCACGGTGTCCACGTCCTTCTGCTCGATGATTTTCTGCCAGTCCTCCCAGGCGCGGACCTTGGGATTGTTCGAGTCCTTCTTGCCCTCTTCCAGGTTCGGCGGGTAGATGTCGCAGACATCCGAGATGGTCACCTGCGGCTGGCCGGCCAGGATGCGGATAAGGTAGCAGCCGCGGCTGCCCGTGCCGATCACGCCCACGGTGAGGTTGCTGTTCAGGTTCTGGCCGCGCACAATCGCGGGCGCTCCCAGCGCGCTAAGCCCGGCCACCGCCACCGCGGCGGCCCCGGCGCCCTTGAGGATGAAATCCCGACGGCTCAAACCCGTTTCTTTCGCTTTATCTTCCATTATCGTCCTCCAACTTTACCGGCAAAAAATAGTTCACAAGGGAAAACCAAATCTTAATCAACTGACGCCCGCTGTCAAACATTATTCAGCGTTTATGCCACAGGAGCACCTGCCGCGTGGCGGGAACGGTCCCGCTGAATGTGGCCAGGGAACCCCCCTCTGCTGGCTGCACCTCAGGGGTCAGGGACTGGAAAGTCACCCCGGCCGGGTCGAGGTAAAGGCTGAGCGGTGCACCCTCGGGCGCCTCCAGGCTGACTTTCAGGGTATCGCCCACGCTTTCGACCGTGGCCCCGTCCACCCCGCGGAAGAACACCAGGCGCGGCCCCTCGACCAGCGGCTCCAGCAGCAGGAAACGGGTCCGACCGGGGGTGAGAGTGAGTTTCAGGGCAGCCAGGTCGGCCAGGCTGAATGTACGGCCTTTTTCCAGGTAGCCGGCCTCGGCCAGGTCAACCAGACGGTAGCTTGCGGACGGTTCGAGGCCCAGGGTTTCAGGCTGGTGGAGGCTCAGGGTTTCGACACGTGCGCTGCGGCCCGCGGCGGCGGAGCCCCCGGCCAGACATCCCAGGCAAAGAAGCACCCGGCCGTCCCGCGTGTAGGCGGTCACAGTGGAACCCTCGCCCGAAAGGCTCAGCACCTCCCGGCTGTCGAACGCGCTGAAACACCTGGCCCCAGCAACAGGGAAGAACCGCTCGATGTCCCAGTACAGGCGGTTGAATCCCAGGGGGGTGTCGGGTGCGGCCGCGACCCAGCGGCTGAGCATGTCCGCCTCATGGCGCCGTCCGCCCAGGAGCCGGAACGAGAAACCATAGCGGGCGCAGAAATTCAGCATGTCCAGGGGGTCCTGGTTTTCCCGCCACATCGCCACGGACTGCACGCCCTGGCGCTTGCCGTTCCAGGTGCTTAGCACGGTTTCACCGGCCAGTCGCAGCGGATCGTTGTTCTCGCCCGAGAGCCTCAGGTCGAACCAGGCCAGGCTGGTGGAACAGGAGACATTGTCCGTGTTGAACAGCATGATCCCCTTGCCGCCGGTGTGACGGGCCACCACGCGGCGAAGGCGGCGCGGAAAATCGTGGTACCCGTCGGTCACGTAGCGGCCCAGGTAGCCGCCGCAGCCGTGACGGGCGTTGGTGCAGTGACGGGTGATGAACCAGTTGTCAACATAGAGGCCGTCGAACGGGAAATTCATCAGCAGGGTGTCGCACTGGGCCTCCACGTGCTTGCGCCAGCCCTCGGCCCCATAGCACATCAGGCTGGTCTCGGTGATGAACTCGATGCACTTGGAACTCATCCAGTCGGCGGCGTGCTCCTGGTAGCCGGGGGCCGCGAAATCCCAGTCCGAGATGGTCACGTAGGGGATCACCCGCAGGCCCAGGCCGTGGGCGGTCTCCAGAAAGTGTTTGATCTTTTCGGGCTGGTCGGGCCGGGCGTAGTCGCCCGAGAAATAGTTCGCCCCGCCCACGATCAGGTTCACCCCGAGTTGCGCCCACTGGAGCACCTGCTCGTCCGAGGGCGGCTCCCAGGGCTGCTGGGAGCCTTTCCAGCCGGCCATGACAATCTGGTGCGGCCCGGGCCAGACAATGCGCACACCGGCCAGATCGGGCCGGGGCAGCTTGGGCGGGGTGAGCTGCACGTAGAACGAGCGGCTGCGGACCTCACCGGGGTTCAGCGGCACGGTGGTGTTACGGACATCGAACTCTTCCAGCTCCAGTCCGGCCGGGCGGTTGTAGATCTGGGTGAAAATGTCCTGACGCCCGCGGGAGTCCCAGTTCTGCAGCACCTGGCCGTCCGCGGTCTCCACCGAGCCGGTGGCAACCATCCGGCCGTCCGGAAGGCGCACCGCGGAGTCGCGGTAGCCGCTCAGACGCTCCGAGAACTCCTCCTTGGTGAATTCTATGCCGGTGAGCGGGTTGCCCAGGTGGAACAGCGTGTTGAGGTGCGACTCCAGCACGGGCGCGCCCTCGGCGAGGCCCTCCAGCGAGACGGTCGGAGCCTGGCGGATGTCGAACGGCGGTGGGCCCGGGTCCTCATCCCGCGCCATGAAACGGGCCTTGCTTCGGTCGAACACCGTATGGTTGTAACAGTGCCAGCGCAGCATCAGCTTGCGCTCCGTGCTCAGGAGCACGGTCACTTTCATGAACCCGTCCACGTCGATCCGGTAGTCCACCTCCCAGCGCAGGCCCGTGGGTGCGCCGGCCTGGTCCAGGTAGCGGCCCTTGGAGACGATTTCCACCTTCTCCGGCGTGGAGGAGGCCAGACGGGTGCTCACGCTGTCGCTGGCGATACTCTCCAGGCGGACCGCGCTGGTCAGACCGCCCGAGAACAGGGTTGGCCGGATCGCCACGGCTTTCTCGAAACCGTAGCGCGGGCGGCTGTCCGCCGGGCCGTCCACACTGGCCCCGGGGTCGTCCTCCGGAAACAGTCCCACGTACGGGCTGGGGAAACTCGCCCCAGAGGCCAGAAATTCATCACCCAGGGCGCGGGCCGAGACCACCTGGCCGCTGGCGCAGTCGAAAGTCCAGGTGAAAGTCTCGCCGCTCACCGTTATCCGGCCGTCTTTCTCCACCGCCTCCAGCGGCTTGTAAATTCCGAACACCCGGCCATCGTAGATATCCCCCGCGGCCCCGGACTGCAGGGCCTTTTCCGCGGGTGGCATGTTCTGTCCGCAGGCGGCGAACAGCAGGGAGGCAACCAACAGGATACGCCAGGGCATTTTTCTCTCCCGCCGGAATATGTCCGGCCCGACAGTTATCTTGCAGACATCTCACGGCTGTGGGGTCAGCTCGACCAGCAGGCTCTCCCGGAACGCCACGGCCAGGACAGGCTTCTCTGCCCTCACCGTGCCCAGGTCACGCCCGTCGGCATAGTCCCGCGCACGGTAGACCCGGCCCGGCTCCAGGCCGCGCAGGGTCAACGGCGTGGCCCGGCTCCAGCGTTCGGCGAAGAAACCGAAATACAGCCGCTCGCCTTTTCGCACCACGTGCGCCTCGGGCTTGTCCCAAGCCAGGTCGTAGAGGTTCAGGTACTCGCCGCTGGACAGTCCCAGCTCGCGGTACAGGCCGAACCAGCGTTTCCATTTCTCGAGCTGCGCGGGGCTGAGCTTCGAGTACAGGGTTGTGGCCTGCGCCCCGGTGCCCAGCGCGCTCTCGAACGACTCCGGGCATGACCAGCCCTCCCACTCGTGGATCGGTATCTGGTAGCAGTCGCCCACGGCGAAAGAGGGCCCGCGGAAAGCTTTTTCCACCTTGATCCGGCGGCGGACCTGGTTCAGGTTGACCGGGTCGGAGGAGTTGGCCAGGTTGTAGTAGGGCATCTTGAACGGGTCGTGGGGAATACCGCAGATGCACATCTCGATCATGCAGCCATTTTTCAGCTCGCGAGCGGTCTCATAGATCGCGCGGAACAGCTTGTACTGGTTGCGGTAACTGTCCAGGGGCGAGCTGTGGGCGTGGGCCGGGTTGAAACAGGGCGGCGCGGCGCTCAGACCGGTGGTGTCGAGGTAGAGCGAGTCGAAACCCCAGTCGCCCATGATCTTGGTGGTCAGGCCGCGCAAGTACTCCACCGCCTCGGGGCAGTCGGCGCACAGGTAGTAGAGGCCGCGCTGACAGGTGGGGAAAGAGCCGTCCTCGCGCCGGATCAGCCAGTCCGGGTGCTCGGCGGCCAGACGGCTGTCGGGGCTGACCCCCTGTGGATACCACCAAAGGCCGATCTTGAACCCCTCGGCCTGCATGCGCCGGGTGAACTCGTGCAGGTCTTTCTCGCCGCCCGGGAACTTGCCCGGCGCCGGGTGCGGGTCCCAGTCGCCGTAGTGCACGAACCAGCCGTCATCCAGCAGTGCGGTGCGGATGCCGAACTCTTTAAGCTCCGGAATTGCTCCGAAAATCTGCTCCTGGGTGAAATCCAGGCCGAAACCCCAGCTTTTCCAGTACGGCTCGTGGCAGGCAGCGGGCGAGGTGAGCGGAATGGCCACACCCTGGGAGCGCAGGATATCGGCGTAGGTGCGCAGGGCGTCATGGAAATCCAGCCTGTGCAGCACCGTGAGCGAGCGGATCGTGCGCAGGCTCTCGCCGGGGCCGAGCGTTGTTTTCTGACCCAGTCGCGCCTCGGGGATTTCCTCCACGCACAGTTCCACCAGACCGTCCCGGCCGGCGCTCACCGGCAGGCTGATCCACTCCGGCCGCGGCTCGGCGCTGGCCACGGCCAGGCCTACTTGCGGCGACCAGAGGTCGACCAGCGGGGTGCCGCCGCCCTCGCCGCCCGCGCCGGTCAGCTCGCCCAGGCCCATGAAATTCTGACGGCTGAAACGGCTGTCCAGCCAGACCACCTCATAGTCGGTGCCCCAGCGCCAGGCCGCCCCATGATAGCTGGCAAACGCCCAGGGCGCGGCCTCGGGCTCCAGGAGACGGCGGTCCAGACGGTAGTGGCTGCCGGCCAGACGGTCGATGCGGTAGGTGCGGGCCCCCAGGTTGGTAAACTCGGCCGCGCCCACGAAAGCCGAGTGGAAACGCTCGTAGAACTCCAGCTCCAGTTTCACGCCAATTTTCAGACCCGGGTACAGCGGGTGGCCGTACTGCTCGGCCGCGCCGTGCAGCACCACCCGGTTGCCCGGCCCCAGGCTTGAGCCCACCTGGCAGACCTCGGTGCGCTCCCAGTCGGCGCGGAAAGCGGTCACCGCAAGGCCCTCGAGCTGAAGGTAGAACGCCGGGGCGAGCGGGGTCTCGGCGGTCACCGGGCAGAGCCAGCCCCCGCCGCCATCCGCCAGGGACGGACGCAGCGCCAGGGAGCTATCCACATCCAGGCGCAGCGAACCGCTCAGTATGCGCAGGCCGTTTTCCGTGCGAGAAGTTTTGAAATCCATTGCCCGATCCTTTCCTTGCCTGTGCTCAATCGAAAAGCAGACGTGCTCCGCAGCCCACGAAATAGACGACCATACCGCCCACGGCCAGCAGCGAGGCGTGCGCCCCGCCCGCTCCGCCGATCAGAATCCCGGCGAAGAACAGCGCCGCACCGGCGATGATCAGGCCCAGGGTTATCTTACCCGGCACCGAGCGCGGGATGATATGGTACCAGTCCTTGTCCTCCTCCTGCTCGCGCTCGTATAGGGCGTCGATCTTGGCGCGGTCGGGCGGGGCGAAGAAAAGGCTCACCACCAGCGCGATAATCGCCGCGCCGAGGAACGCCGAGACCGTGGTATAAAAAAGGTAGTCCGGCAGGTTGTAGGCCATGCAGGCCCAACGCGCCGCTCCGCCGCAGACCGCGCCGCCCAGGTAGCCGGCGATCGCCCCGGCCTGGTTGATCCGCCGGACTTTGAGACCGTAGAGGATCGCGATCACGAAAATCGGCGTGTCGAAAATGCCGATGATCGACAGAAATACATCCACCACCGAGCCGACTTTGAGCACCAGGATCGAGCCGAACAGCATCAGGCCGGTCATCAACAGGGTCATCAGGCGCGAGAAGCGCAGTTTCTGCTGCGGGCTGGGCTCGGTCCGGCGCCAGCGCTGCCAGATGTCCTGGGCCAGGACCGTGGCCCCGGCGTTCAGCTCGGCCCCGATCACGGAGAGCTGCCCGGAGAGCAGCCCGGCGATGAACAGCCCCAGGAAGATCGTGGGGATGAGGCTGGTGTAGAGCTGGATCATGATCGCGTCCACGCTCATCGAGGGGGCCTCGGGGACCAGGATGCGCGCGGCCAGACCGGAGAAGAAATGGAACGGGTTGATGGGCGTGAGAACTATGCCGGTCAGCACCATGGCCCGCACCAGGGTCTTGACGTTCTTGGAGCCGAACGAGCGCTGCAGCATGCTCTGGTCGCAGGTCCAGGCATTCACCCCAAGGAACAGGATGGCGATGATGAACTTGTAGTCGAACTTGCCTTGGGCCGGCACGAAATTCATCATCTCCGCCGGCAGCTTTTCCACTATCCCGGGCAGCCCGCCGACCTTGGCCGCGATAAAGGAGTAGCCGATCAGCGAGGCGATCAGGATCATGATGAACTGGGCGGCCGAGGTGAAAATCAGGCTGACCATCCCGCCCTCATAGGTGTAAACCCCCACCACCAGCGCGAAAATGCAGATCCAGACATAGAAATTGAGCTGCGGGATGATTATGGAGGCGGCGTAGGCGCCCATGTACATCATCGTGCTCAGCTTGGCGGCGCTCTTGAGCGAGTACATGAAAGCGGTCAGCGTGTGGGCCTTGGGGCCGTAGCGCAGGCCCATGAACTCCGGCACGGTGGTCAGCTTGAGCCGCCGGAACGCCGGCAGGATGAACAGCCCAGCGAAAGCGAACGCCATGTTGCCGGTCCACTCGTGCCAGATGATGCTCACGCCCTGCTGGGCGGCGTTGCCCGCCTCGGCCAGGAAATTGTACATCCCCAGGTTGCAGCCGCCCAGGGCGCAGATCACCAGGGTCACCGGCATGGCGCGGTTGGCCAGATAGAAATCATCCGTGTTCGAGACGCTGCGCGCCAGGTATTTGCCCAGGGCCAGCATCAGGGCCAGCCAGACGAAAATTATCGCAATGTCATAGCCGCCGATCATCTTTTCTCCAGGTTATTTTAAGCCGGTATTCAGGATATCGGACAACAGCGGTCCGAGGTAGCCAGCATTAAGAAAGTATTTATTGCCCCTGTTGTTTTTCGTGATGACGGCCGTGCTGAAAATCGATAAAAGCCTTAATTGCACCGCGGGCGATCAGGACTATGACCGTGAGGACAAAGCCGTAGCAGAACATCTCGATCCAGCGCATGGTGAACCTCCTTGCCGCTGTCAGTCGTACAGGCAGGACGCCGCGGCGGAGGCGTAAGCCTCCAGGCACTCCGGCTCGGCGTCGAAAAAATGGTCCGATGGACAAAGAATATAGCCGCCGCCGTCACCCGCGGCCTCGAAACAGCGCCGCACCTCGGCTGCGGTCTCGTCCGGCGTGCAGCCGGTGAAAAAATGCACCTGGTCGAACCCTCCGATCATGCAGACCTTGCCGCCGATACGCTCCTTGGCCTCGGCCAGACGGGCATCCGCACCCATCTCAGGCGGGGTGAAAGTCTCCAGGGCATCTGGCCCCATGCCCGCCGCCAGCTCCAGAAGCGGCATGATCCCACCGCACAGGTGGTAGACAATCCGCTGGCCGGCCGCGTGGGCCAGCTCGATCAGCTCGCTGTCGTAGGGTGCGACGAACTGTTCGAACATCCCGGGCGAGATCACCGTGCTGCTGGCCGCTCCGCCGCCCAGTTCCAGCAGGTCGTAGCGCGCCCCCGCCAGGGATTTCACGAACACTTGCTTGCGTGCCTGCAGCACTTCCAGCAGCGCGTGGACCCACTCCGGATCGTCGAAAGTCTCCATGATCAGCCGCTCGGTGCCCACCAGGCAGGAGGCGTCCTGCCAGCAGCCAGGCTGGCCGTAGATGTCGAAGCAGCAGATATGCCCGCGCACAAGGCCCCGCTCGCCGAACTCCTCCGCCACGCGGTTCACCGCCACCACATCGCACAGCGGCGCGGTGGCGTAGTCGGCGATCAGCTCGATGTCCTTCTTCTCCTTGATCAGGTGCTCGCTGACCCAGGTGGTGTGACGGTCTCCCTGCAGCACGCAGGTCAGCTCGCCGCGCGGGGTCACGATGCGGTAGCGCGTGGTCCGGTACTCGTGGCCTGGCACGTCCTCCTCCAGCACACGCCAGTTGTCGCTCGCCACACGGCGGCTTTCCAGGAAACCCGGCTCGCCCTGCTGCGGGTCGTAGTACTGGCCTTTCGACGGGTCCGGGCGGTGCGGCACGGTCCAGGTGAGGGCATCCAGGCCGAAACGGTCAAAGAAGCCCTGCGTGTCCAGGCCCGGCAGACGGTCCTCCAGGAAACTGGGCATGATATGGTGCGTGGTGGCGGGCAGACGGTCCGGGACACGCCGCTCCAGGGCGGCCAGCATGCGCTGCCGGGATGTCATCATACTCTCACTCCTTGGCGGGGCGGCCGGGCCACCACGCGCGTTCTCACTCCGATAGGTCGATATCTTTCTTGATCTGCATGTACTTGCCGCGGGAGGTCTGCCAGACCTCCGGGATGCGGTCGAACGGGTCGACCACCACGTAGACCCGGTGATTGCCGCTCAGGCCGCTCACATCCCAGTCCACCTCCGCCGCGCCGAACTCGCCCGGCGCGATCTGCGGGATCACCGCCTCACCGATCAGGTGGGCATCCAGACGGCCCTCCACCGGCTGACGGTCATAGAAACGCACGGCCACGTCCCGCGCCTCGCGCGCCCGGGTCAGCCAGCCGTAGAGGTTCTGGTTGCGCACCAGGGCGCAGAGATGCACCCTGTCGCCGCTGCGGGAGAAAGTGACAAAGGAGGGATCGACCAGCACCAGGTTGGCCTTGTTGTAGACCGTGATCTCGCGGCTGGTAGTGTTGTTGCCCGTGTCACTCTCCGTGGTTCCCTCTTCCGGCTCCACCCGCACGAAAATCGTGTTGTGCACGTAGCCCGGCACCCCGGCGTGGCTGGCCAGCGAGATGCCGTGGCTCGCCCCAAGATGGAGTTTCTCGGCACGCCAGGGCACCCCGGCCCGGGCGCTCGCTCCGGCAGACAACTCGGAGATCACGCTGTGTCCTATCTCCACTCCGCCCAGTGACGGGTCGCCGTCCCAGAAACGGACCGTCACGTTTTTCGCCGCCGCATCCCCGCGGTTGGTCACCCGCGCGTT
>CAYLSM010000085.1:0-17070 GCA_964386505.1 uncultured Gemmatimonadales bacterium | reverse complement strand
GTCCCAGCAGATCATGATCCCGATCCGGCCGAAATCGGTGTCGAACACCGGGTAGCCGTTGCCCGGAGTGGCCCCGCCCTCGATCTCCTCGCGCGGCAGGTAGACCTTGTGGTAGCGTCCGGCCACGTTGCCGCTGCGGTCGATCAGCACGCCGGTGTTGTAGACCGTGCCTCCCTCCAGCTCATCCAGCGCAGCCACGATGTACATGTGGTACTTGCGGGCCAGTTCGCCCAGACGGTTGGTGGTGGGGCCTGGGATCGGCTCGGCGATCCTGTCGTAGCCGGGGTTGCCCTTGATCCCCACCATGTTGATCCCCTCGCCCAGGCAGACAATGTCGCTGCCTTTCTTGCCGGCCTCCTCGACCTGCCTGCAGAACTGCTCCACACTGGCGGTGCTGTTCTCGGTATTCTCCGGGTAGCAGTTGACCGTGGCCACTCTCACCATGCGGCTGCCGGGGTCCTTTACCTCCTCCAGGCGGATATCATCCCACCAGACACGCCCCTGCGGGCAATAGCTCAGGTACAGCTCCAGGTTGACAGCGGCCGCCTCCTCCGGGGCCTTGAACAGCCCTCCGGCCCGCTGCCAGCCTTTGACCGAGGGTGTCATCTCGGGTACATACTCCGGCTGGGAAGTGCGCCCGCCCTTGGATTCACGCCAGTCCAGACGGGCCAGCACCTGCTGGCGCGGCCAGGGGACCAGGTCACAGGTGTAATCGGCCCTGAAACGGTACCAGTGTCCGGGCTGGATACCGGCGACATTCTTTATCCAGCAGCCGTGGGCCGAACTGTTGGCCGTGCCGGCGAGACCCAGGCTGCCCGCGCCGCCAAGGCTCGGTGTGGTGGCGGCGAAAAACAGCGGACGGGTGGCCTCGCGCTGGCTCCAGGCGCTCCAGCCCGCGACCGGGCCGCCAGCCGTCTGGGCGGCCGCAAACGTGTCGTCGCTCAACAACACCTTGATTGTCTCAACCGGCAGGTCCGGGGGCACCGGGGCGGCCAGGCCGATACGGACCAGGGCGGCGGCAAGAACGGCAGTCAGAACTGCGTGCAGGGGAAGGCGAGGGGCGTGCATGATCGGTCTTCCTTTCCGGTTATGTTCATGGGGACGGAATTTCAACCTGTCCAGTATGTTTAACGTGAGAGAGGTTGTCAAGTGGCAGAAATAAGCGCTGTTGCCAAGCCACGGCGCAAGTTCGCATGGAGTTTATAAAAAAGTGAGTTCCGTCCGCAGGCTGCGGCGCCTGCCGTTGCTGAACAGTCACTTGATTTTTCTGCTGAGTGGTTTATTTTAATTAGACTTCCGCCAATCCGGCCGGAACGGTGCCGTCAGCGGGAGGTCCGCCGGCCCCCCGGAAGCCTTTCCCTGGCTATGTTCATCCGTTCAGGAGCTTTTCATTGCACCAGACCGACAATAGCACCCGGACCATACTGGACTGCCAGTTACGCTCGCTGCGTGAGGATTTTCACAACCGCCACGCGGATGACCTGTTCCGGATGTACCTCCACTACATGGTCGAGTTCCATCCCGATCAATTCGAGAGCCTGGTGAGCCGCACCGCCGCAGATGATTGAATGTAAGCCTTTGCCTGAAGGCCTTTTGTGTCGGTTGTCCTATTCCGTCCGGCGGCCGGGCCGTGAATAGCTTCATCCGGCTGCCTGCTGTTATAAGTTGAATTTACATCTCGATCCAGTTACAATTAAATCGTGTCTGCGCCCTGCGTGTTCATTAACTTGTCCGGGATAGGGCATGAGAGAAGAATATTTTCCGGTGCCACTGAAACGGATCGTCGTGGATTCCATCCCCGACTTTCCGTTGTATATAAAGCAAAAGGAACGCTATGTTCTTTTTCGGGGAGCGAATTACACTTTCTCGAACGAGAACCTCGACAACCTGATGCGCAACAATGTGGTCTCGTTGTATGTGGCCAAGGCCGACATCAAGCTGTATGAAAAATACCGTGAGCGGATGCGTACCGAGGACGAAAGCTCGGCACGGGATCAGGGCTTCGATGGTATTTTCGTGGAACGGGAAGAAGTCGAGCGCTATTACAATGTGATAGATCATTTCCACGTGATCGACCCCCGTCTGCTTGAAGCCGGCATGAAAGTCGATTTCCCGATCTATTTTCACGAGGAGAACGATGTCCACCTGTTCCCGGAGTTCGAGGCAGCCGGAGCCGGCTCCTGGGAGATAACGCCCTCGGTGGTCGGCAGCCAGCTTCCTCTGATGATCCGCAAGGAAGACCTCACTGCGTACCGTCTGTTCGTCGAGCAGTTGATGAATTCCTCCATGGGCGCCGAGAGCACAGGGATGGAGCAGGTGCAGAGACAAGCCACCGTCCTGCGCGAAATGACCAAGATGGTGGTGCAGGACGTGCTGGATGACCCGCGCAGCGGCGAAAAGATCAAGAACGTGAGCGATTCGGTGCAGGGGCTGGTGGGTTTCATCCTGGATAACGAGACCTCCTACTACTCGCTGATGCGGATCAGTTCGCACGATTTTTACACCTATATCCATTCGCTGAATGTCTGCACTCTCTGCGTGGGCCTGGGTTCGGCGATCGGCCTGCCGCACAAGCCCGACCTGGAGCAGCTCGGCCTTGGCGGAATGCTGCACGATGTGGGCAAGAGTCTGGTCGACAGCCGCCTGATCAACAAGCCCGGCCGCCTGACCGAGGAAGAGTTCGCCCAGATGCGCAACCACGTGATGCTGGGTGTGGATCTGCTCAAAACGCACCACAAGCTGCCGGCCCACGTGCTCGAACCGGTGGCCCAGCACCACGAGAAACTCTCCGGGATCGGCTACCCGCTCGGGATCAAGGGCAACCAGCTCACGATGTTCGGCCGGATCTCATCGATCGTGGACATCTACGATGCCCTGACCACCAAGCGCTCCTACAAACCCGCGTTTTCCCCGTTCGAGGCCCTTAGCTTCCTGTCGAAAACCGAGGCGGATTATGACAAGGGGCTTCTCCGGGCGTTTGTCATGATGCTGGGCAAGCAGATCGAGCAGGAAAAGAAGATGGCTTGACCGGCCGGTTCCACAGATGAGAGCGGGATGCTGTTACATGCCTGTCAGCCAGGGAGCGCTGCCGCCCCGGGCGGGATGGGCTTTTGTTAATATGGATACGGTTCAGCAGTACAGAGTCGATACCACTGTTTACCGGTTGCTGTCTTTATCCTGACGCGGACGCCGGTGTTTTTTTGTAGAGCCCACCGAAAACACGGATCATGAATTCAGAACCCAGAAAGCCCGTTCAGGCCCCGGGAATCCTTGCCCCGGTGGAGGACAGTCTTGCGCGCGGTGAATCCCCGGCATTGTCGCGCTTATTCCGAGTTTTTCCCGGTATGATTTTTCGCTGCCGGATTGGCTCGCGCTGGCGGTTCGAGTTCGTGAGCCAGAGCTGTTTCGACCTGACAGGGTGCAGCCAGGAACAGTTGTTGAAGGAGCGGGAGGATGGGGTCGATCTGCTTGGGTTGATCGACCCGGCCGACCGGGAGAATTTCCGCACGACAGCCCTCGCTGTGGTCGCCAACGGAGAATCTTTCGAAGCGACACTGCGGTTCCGCGGTAACGGTGACGCTCTGAGATGGGTCTGGCTGCGTGGGGTGGGGACACCGGGCGAGTCGGCGGGAGACGGGTGGCTGGAGGGATTCATCACCGATATCACCCCCCGGGTCCTGAACGAGGAAAGGCTACGGAAGGAAGGCGAGCATTTCCGCACGCTGGTTGAATCGCTGCCGCAGGTGATTTTCGAGACCGACCGCAATGGGGTCCTCACATTCGGTAATCCGCTGGGTTTCAGGCTGTTCGGCTACTCTCCCGAGGATATTAACTCCCGGCTCAACGTGCTGACCATGATTGCTTCCGAGGATCTGGAGCGCGCCAGGCTCAATGTCGGCAATGTGATGTCAGGGAGAAGTTTCGAGGGGCATGAGTACACGGCCCTGCGCAAGGACGGCAGCCGGTTCCCGATCATGATCTATTCCACTGCCATCCGCGATGAGCAGGGCGAGCCCCAGGGCATGCGGGGCATAATCGTCGACATTACCGACTTCAAGGAGTCCCAGCGCCGTCAGCGCCTCACCCTGGATGTTCTGGAGACCCTTAACAGCAATCTTAGCAGTCAGGAGATGATCAGCCGCATCCTCCAGTTGATCCGCCGATTCACCGGCATCGAGGCGATTGCGATCCGTCTGATCGAGGACTCGGACTACCCGTTCTTCGAGGCTGAGGGCTTCCCCGCTGATTTCATGGAAGCCGAAAAAAGTCTGCTTGCCGACAGCGATATCGACTCTGGGTTGGCGCATAACCGGCACGATTGTGTCTGCGGTGCGGTGATTGATGGCCGGGTGGACCTGTCGCTGCGCTGTTTCACCGAGGGTGGAAGTTTCTGGGTTGACTCCTCGGCCAGCCTGATCGAGCAGAAACCTGCGCTCAAGCGCAACAATCACCTGCGCGGGCTGTGTCTGGAACTGGGATTTGAATCCCTGGCCCTGATACCCGTGCGGGCTGAATACGAGATGATAGGGTTGATCCAACTGGCCGACCACCGTCCCGGAGTGTTGAATCTGGACCTGATTCAGTTCTTCGAGGACCTTGCCTCAAGCATCGGCATCGCCATTTCGCGCAAGCTGGCCGATGACCGTCTGCGGGAGAGCGAAACACGTTACCGCGAGATGGTGGAGAACATAACTGAGGCCATATTCGCAGTGGATAACAAAGGGGTTATCACTTACATAAGCCCGGCGGTCAAGTCGGTTGTGGACTTCGATCCATCCGAGATGGTCGGACATTCCTACGAGCGTTTCATACATCCCGATGATCTCGAGCGGATGAGGCGCAGGATTGAAGAAATCTACCGGGAGGGGACCGGTACCGGCCAGTGGCGTGTCCTGACCCGCCAGGGCGAGACCCGCTGGGTAAGGATGTCCAGCCGTCCCATTATCAAGGACGGCAAGCCGATCGGACTGCGTGGGGTGATGACCGATATCACCGCACACAAGCAGTTCGAGGATGAATTGTCGCTTAAAAACTGCGCGATCGATTCAGCCCTGACCGGCATTGTCATGGCGGACCTGAATGGAGTCGTGACCTATGTCAACGATGCCTTTGCCAGGATGTGGGGATTCGAGTCCGCGCAACAGGTGGAGGGGCACCGCTACTGCGAGTTTCTGGTAGAGGGACTGGACGAGTCTTTATTAATACAGGAATTCGAAAAGAACCGCGTCTGGCGCTGCGAGCTGAACGGCCGGCGGCTGGACGGCAGTCTGATCACGGTGCTGGTCCAGTCCAGCGTGGTGAACGATGCAGAGGGACAGCCGCTCGGTTATGTCGCCTCCTGCACCGATACCACCGAGCTGCGCCAGCTCGAACAGGAACGCGGCAAGGCGGCCAAGCTCGAATCGGTGGGCCTGCTGGCCGGAGGAATCGCGCACGATTTCAACAACATCCTCACTGCGGTGCTTGGCAATATCTCGCTGGCCAAGGTGATGCTGGAGCGGGATCACCGTGCCAACGCCATCCTGACCGAAGCCGAGAAAGCCAGCCTGATAGCCAAGAACCTGACCCAGCAGCTCCTGACTTTCTCGAAGGGCGGCATGCCGGTGAAGACGGTCCTTTCGCTGGAGGCCCTGATCCGCGAGGCGGTGACTTTTTCGCTGCACGGCTCAAACGTGAACTGCCGCTTCGAAATTCAGCCCGACCTGTGGAACGCTGAGGTGGATGAGGGCCAGATCGAACAGGTGCTGAACAACCTGGTTATCAACGCCGATCAGGCCATGCCGGATGGAGGCAGCCTGGTCGTGCGGGCGGCCAACCGGACGCTGAGTGAGAAGGATCGGGGGGGGCTGCGGCCAGGAGACTATTTGTGCATAACAGTCGAGGACATGGGCTCCGGCATTGCTCCTGAGAACCTCAGCCGTATCTTCGACCCCTATTTCACAACCAAGCCGAAAGGCAGCGGTCTTGGGCTGGCCACCAGCTATGCCATAATCCACAAGCATGGCGGCGACATCCAGGTCGAGTCGGAGCCGGGCAAGGGCAGCCGTTTCCACGTATTTCTGCCCGCCCTGCGCGATGCCTCGGTTGCGGCTCAGCGCGGGGAATGGGACAAGGTGGAACCGGGCAAGGGACGGGTGCTGCTGATGGACGACGAGGCAGTGGTTCGGGATGTGGCCAAGGCCATGCTCGAACACATCGGTTACCGCGTGAGCCTCACCGCGGATGGTTTCGAGGCGGTGGAAACCTACCGCAGCGAGATGGAGGACGGGCGGAAATTCGACCTCGTGATTCTCGACCTGACAGTGCCGGGTGGAATGGGAGGAAAAGAGACTATCCGGCATCTGCTGGAGATCGACCCGCAGGTGCGGGCTGTGGTGTCGAGCGGCTATTCCAGCGATCCAGTGCTTTCCCGCTACCGTGAGCATGGTTTCAGCGGGATAATCACCAAACCTTATCGTCTGCAGGACCTGAGCGATTGTCTGAAAAGCACGCTCGTTCAGCGTTCAGCCGTTCAACCGCAAACCGCCGCGCCACCAGGGATAACTGACTTTCAGAAAATGCCGTAGCTGTTGAAGAATTCCGAATATTCCTGGTCTGTCTTCTTGATGTGGTTGGCGATCCAATTTTCCAGAAAATCCTTCATCTGCGCCGGCAGTTCCGGGTCGGGGTGTATCGAACGCGAGCGGAACTCGAACACCTTGGCCTCGAACTCGCGGTGTTCCGTGCGGTGGGCATCCAACCCCGGATAATTGAAACGCGCCAGCAGACGTTCCTCGGCTGCGAAATGGTACAGCGCGTAAGCGTGCAGCTCGCCGATGATGAACGAAACTTCCTCCGTGGTTTCGCCTTTCAGGCAGTTATCGAGGTCATCGAGCAGATGGAACAGCATTTTGTGCTGCTCGTCCAAAACAGCTACATTCACCTTGTATTCCTCGCTCCACTGGCTCATCAAGACCTCTCCCCTTGTGGTTTCACCCGTCAACCCGCCTGTATGATCGCGCTCGGCGGAATGCAGGAATGTTTATTTCAGTTTCCACATGTCAGTTCCTTTATATTTACTAAGCCTGTTCTTTCATTGTCAAGGCAACTGGCTTGTATTCACAATCAGAATTTTCGATGTAACTTTCAACCGGAATTTTCGGTTTTTATTGACCGGATGATAGAAATGTTGCAAATTACCTGCACGTTATAATTCCAATATATTTAGCATATTCCGCCGACGGATTGGAGGTTTGAATGTACTACAGGATCGGCCAGGTTGCCCGGCAGGTCGGGTTGACCGAGAAAAGAATCCGCGAATACGAGGATGAGGGGCTGATCAATCCGAAGAGGCGCGAAAGCAGCATCCAGCGTCAGTACGATGATTTCGATATCCGCCGGATACAGCAGATCAAGGCGCTGATCCACGAGCGAGGTCTGACGCTCGCCGGTATCAAGGCCCTGCTGGCCGTGGCTCCCTGCTGGGAGATAATAGAATGCAACAACCGGAATCATTGCCCGGCGTACGTCGATCCGCGCAAGAAATGCTGGACCATCCGCGAGGAACTGCGCGCTGATATCCAGTGTATGGGTTACTGCAACCGTTGCCCGAAATACCTTGTCCGTGAAATTACGGTAAGCCCTCTGTTCGACAAGACTCCCTCGATTGTCCCGCTGGAGGAATAAGCGGCTTCATCACGGAATGTCTCAAGGACCTCCCGGTGCGACCGTCCGACCCACCTGAGCGTTGCATGCCGGACCTCGCGGCTTCACCTCTTCCGGACCTGCAATTCCGCATTGATTTATCCCGCCGTTGGAATTATCCTCAGGTTCGTTCCAAAAAACCTTGCCAGACGGATAGCGTCGGCAGCCCCCGCCCCGCCTCCTCTGAATGAATCCTTTCACGGAGCCGTCAATGAAAACCACTGCTGCAGCCCTTGCCACTCTCATTCTGATCCTGCTTGCCTGTTCCACGGCCGAAAAGAACGAGACTGTCCCCGGCCCGGCCGCAAAGGGCTGGACCAACTTCGGCCCAGGCGGCGGAGGCGCGGTTTACTGCTCGACTGTAAACCCCTCGGACCCGGACAACGTGTTCATCTGCTGCGACATGACCGGCTCTTACGGCACCTGGGACGGGGGCCGGAGCTGGCGCAATTTCAACCTGCGGGCCGTGGTCAATGATTTCGAGTTCGATCCCGGCGACAGCACCACGGTCTATGCCGCCACGAGCGCGCTCTACCGCAGCCGGGACAAGGGCCGTTCATGGGAACTGGCCTACCCGGCTCCCTCCGCGGTGACCGGCGAGCGGATGGTGGGGGATGAGGCCGATCAGTCGTATGCTACGTCGGACGGGATGCCGGACGGCCTGGTCCTCAAGGTGCGGGTCGATCCCTCGGACCGCGCGCACCTCTGGCTGGGCCTGGGACCCTCACGCCGGCCGGACGGGCCGCGGGATTCCTGCCGCGTGCTGGTCTCGCGCGATACGGCTGCAAGCTGGACTGTCGCGGCCTGCGTGCCGGGGCGTGAGGTGCTCGATATTATCCCCGGAAGCTGGCTCGGCCAGGCGGAACAGGCTGTCGTGTTCACCGAGAGGGGCGTGTTCCGTCTGGGGGCTGGGGGAGCCGAACCACTGGCCCGGCCCGACAGCTCAGGGATAATCATGGCTACCGGCGGCTGCAAACCGGATGGCGGAGCGGTGCTGTATATCCTTACTCCGATGCGTCAGAACGTCGCGGGCAAAGTGGAGGGCGGCATCTGGCGCAGCGCTGATGGCGGGGCGTCCTGGCAGGAGGCGAATAACGGCCTGCTGGAGGGCTGGTCCTCGAGTGGTGCTTTGCCGGTGTTCAGGACCCTGGCCGCCTGCGAGGGCGACCCGGATGTGCTTTACCTTTCGTGCACGGCCTGGCCGGTCAAGGTGGACGGGCAGCTCCAGACACATTTCGGCACCCTGGCCTCCAAGGACGGCGGGGCGAGCTGGCAGTGGTCGTACCGCGGCTCGGAGCAGGGACTGTTGAGCGGCAACTACACCGGTTACTGGAAAGACCGCAGCTTCGGGATCCCCTGGGCCGGCGAGCCGAACTCCTACGGTATCTGCCCAACCCGGCCCGAGGTCTGCTATCTGACCGACAACCGGACCCTGCGCACCCTGGACGGCGGGAAGCACTGGGAGCAGGTGGGCAGCAACGACCTGCCCGACAGCTCGGCCACGACCCGCGGTATGGAGGGCACCACCACCTACGGGGTCCATTTCGACCCCTTCGATCCGCAGCATTTCCTGATCACCTACGCCGATTTCGGCCTGTTCCAGACCCTGGACGGGGGCCGCTCGTGGCAGCACGCCATCCGGGGCGTTCCGGCCAAATGGACCAACACCTGCTACTGGCTGGAGTTCGACCCGGCGGTGAAAGGGCGGATTTACGCGGCCTGGTCCGGGGCGCACGACCTTCCCCGCACCAAGATGTACTACCGCACGGACAGGATGCAAAGCTACGAGGGCGGAGTGGCGGTCTCCGAGGACGGCGGCGGCACCTGGCGGGCGAGCAACAGCGGCCTGCCCGCTGGCACTATCCCCACCCATATCCTGCTGGACAGCACCGGCCCGGACAGCGCGCGCACGCTCTATATCTGCGCGTTCGGCTCCGGGGTGTACAAGTCGGTGGACAGCGGGGCGAGCTGGCAGGCGGCAGACAAGGGGCTCGGGGGCAACCGTCACTGCCTGCGCATGAGCCAGTTGCCCTCAGGGCAGCTTTTCCTGGTGGTGTTCAAGACTTACGACAGCCAGGGCAATCTGGTCCCCGGAGCGCTGTACACGAGCCTGGACAAGGCGGAGTCCTGGAGCCCGGTGCCGCTGCCCGCGGGCGTGGTCGCCCCCAACGATCTGGCTTGCGACCCGGACAACCCCGACCGTCTGTACCTGGCTGCCTGGCCGCAGATGCAGGGTGACAGCCTCGGCGGGGGCGGGCTGTGGGTCTCGGAGGACCGCGGTCAGAGCTGGAAACTCTCGTTCAACCAGGCCGCGTACGCTTTCGGCGTGACCGTGGACAACCGCAGCCCGCAGACACTGTACCTCACAACGTTCAACAGCGCCCTCTGGCGCTCGGATGACCGGAGCGGCTCGTGGCGGCGGGTCGAGGGGTTCAATTTCAAGTGGGCGCACCGTGCCATCCCCGACCCATACGACCCGTCCATGCTCTACGTGGCCACGTTCGGGGGCAGCCTGTTCCACGGGCCGGCCACGGGCATGCCGGATGGCGGATCGGACAAGGATGTAGTGAACTACAGCAACACCTGGCGCCTGCGGCCCTGAACGGCCAAGTCAGACGCGGCGGAGCACCCGCCCGGCCCGGGCCGGGGTGCTCTGCCCCCGCTCGACCGCGAGCCTGCCGTTCACGAGCACGTACTCGACCCCTTTCGCGTAGCGCTGCGGGTCGTCGAAAGTAGCGGTATCCACCACCGTGGCGGCGTCGAACAGCACCAGGTCGGCCGCCATCCCGCGGGCCAGCCGTCCCCGGTCTTTCAACCCGATCTGTTCGGCGGGCGTGGAGGTGATTTTGCGCACCGCGGTGGGAAGGTCGAACAGCTTGCGTTCCCGGCAGTAATAGCCCAACAGGCGCGCGAAAGCCCCATAGGAGCGGGGATGGGGCCGCGCGCCCTCCATCTTGCCGGTGGGTGCGATGCTGTAGCCGTCCGAGCCCAGCATCACCAGCGGGTGCGACAGCACCAGCTCCACGTTCTCCGGCCGCATCCCGAACCCGATCATGTCCACCTTGGACTGTTCCTCCTCGATCAGCTGCAACACCAGCTCGGCCGGTTCCACGCCGCGGCTGTCGGCGATCTGCTGAAGGTTTTTGCCGATCAGGTCCCGGTTTTTATCGGACCAGACCTTGGCGATCACGATCAGGCTGAATTCACCCGGGTCGAGGGCGATCTGCTGATTCACCGCCTCCCGGATGCGCTCGCGTTGCGATTTGTCGGCCAGACGGGCGTAGAGCGCAGACTCGCCGCCCTCGCCGGCCCAGGCTGGAAGGTATATCGGCAGGCCGGTGGAATAGGCCGGGTAGGGGTAGGCATCCGCCATAACCTGCACCCCGCGGGCGCGGGCCGAGCTGATCAGGTCGAGGGCCGGCTGCTGCTTGTCCCAGTTGGGACGGCCCGCGGCCTTGAGATGCGAGATTTCCAGCCGCACCCCGCTCGCTTTCGCCGTGGCCAGGGCCTCGCTCACCGCCTCCAGCAGGTGCTCGCCCTCATCACGCATGTGGGTGGCGTAGAGCCCCCCGCGACGCGCCACAACCTGGGCCAGTGCAGTCAGCTCCCCGGGCGGGGCGTAGCTGCCGGGAAGGTACTCCAGACCGGAGGACAGCCCCATCGAGCCCTGGTCCAGGGCTTTTTCCAGCTCATAGACCACGCCTTTCATCTCATCCGCGCTCAGGTCGCGGTCCGCCATGCCGATTGCGTTCTGGCGCAGGGTGTTGTGCCCGGTCAGCAGGGCCTGGTTGATCGCCATGCCGGCTTTTTCGAGGCAGGCGAAATATCCGGCCGTGTCGGACCACTCAGCCCGGACCCCGTCCTCCTCCAGCATCCGTGCGCTCCGCTCCTTCACATCCGCCCCGGACAGCGGGGCCGCAGAGCCGCCGCAGTTGCCGGCCAACTCGGTGGTCACGCCCTGGCGCACCCGGCTGTCCGCTCCCGGGTAGACCAGGATCAGGCCATCCGAGTGGGTGTGGATATCGATGAATCCGGGGCTGACATGCAACCCTGCGGCCTGTATCACCTTCGCGGCCTGTTCCGGCCCGATTGTCCCGATAGCCTCGATCCGGTCGCCGCGGATACCGATATCCGCCGGGAATGCGGCGGCCCCGGTGCCGTCCAGGAGCATCCCGCCCTGGATCAGGATATCGAACCGCGGCGCGGCGGCCTTGACCGCGGCGTTGGCCCCCCGGCTCAGCGCGGACCCTCCCAGGGCGGCCGCGGCCGACCCGGCCAGGAACGAGCGGCGTGAAATTCGCTTGGACATGCTTTATCCTCCCTCGGCGGGATACAGGCTTGGAGTAACGGGCTCTTTTCAGTTTAACACACTATTCCCGGATTTCCACCCTGTTATCATCCAGGTTCCAGGCGAGGCTCACCTTTTTGCCCTGACGGATGAAGCTGACCTCCAGGCTGCCATCCGGTGCGGTGGAGGCCCGGACCTCTTTCAGCGCCGCGGTCTGCCCGTTACGACAGTAGATCAGGTTGAGCAGGGTGGTGCTGACGCCGGAGACCGGTGGCTCGACAGTCACACGGGTCAGAGTCTTGTAATTGAACGGCTCGGTGGAGGTGCCCAGCAAATCGTTCCGCTCGAAAGCGGTCCGGCAGCCAGCGGGCAGAAGCGGCAGCACGTCCAGGCAGGCCCCGCCGACCGCGGAGCTCAGGCCGCTGGCTGCCCTGGTCACCACAGCCTGCGGCTCCAGCTGGAGCTGCCAGGTGGCGCTGGGCTTTTCGCTCACCGTGGAGCTGAACGCCACGATCTTGTTTATCCGGAACTCGGCGGGAAGGTTAGAGCCGTGGAACGTGATCCGGCTGCCTTTTTTGAGCTCAACGGCCGGAGTGACCTCCAGAAGGTTGTCGTCCCGGTCGATATTGTCGCTTTTCCAGGTGTGCACAGTGTCACTGTCCACGGTCAGGCAGTAGACGGCCTTGCCGGGTTCGTTGTCCAAGTAGTTGAGATATAACTGGTATTTCCCCGGCGTGCCGTCGAACGTCACCCAGGCCTCGCCGTCCTTGCCGTTCACCTGGCCGTTATCGTTATGGCCCAGGCCGCCGCCGGTTTCGATCTGCGGACCGGGGTAATTGTAGAACGTGCCCGTATCGGCCAGCTCGAACCGGTCGGCGACCAGCAGGATATCGGGCTTGAGGAACAGCAGGTGGCGCAGGTAGCGCTTGAGGCCCAGGGCCGGGTGGTAGGCGCTGGTCACATCCCCGACCGCCAGGTCGTAGAGGCTGTCGGCGGAGGCTTTGACCAGCTGCGGGTAGTGCCCGAACTTGAACGCCTCGGCCGAGCCGAAACCGGGCATATCCGAGCCCAGCTCACCGCGTCCCTTGAACAGCATCTCGTTGTAGTCCCGGCTGCGCTTGTAGCCCAGGTAGAGGCCGCTGGTGGCCAGGAACTGGCCGTGGGAGAATATCTGGAACGAGCCGGCATCCGGCTCGGCGTGGCCGGTGCCCCAGTCGAACGCGGCGCTTTTGGCCTGCGAAAGGCTCATCGCCGGGCCGCACTTGAACCCGACCAGGGTGCCGGCCGTGTCGGTCCAGCTGGAGCGGAGCATGGCTTGGCCGATCTCGGGGAACACTCCGAAAGTGGCCAGGTCTTTTGGGTCGGCCTCGGGGACAGCGGGATCATAGTAAAGCAGCATCATCCAGCCGTGGCTGCCCAGTCCGCTGGGCTTCAGCGTGGTGGTGAACCGGGCCATCCACTGGGCCTGACTGTCACGGTAGAGATTGGCCAGCAGGAACAGGTGCTGGGCGGTGGAGGTCCAGCCTCGCTGGGGGCCGTCGCCGAAAGTCATGGCCCAGCGCTCGGCCGTGCAGCTGGGCAGAAGGCCCTGCACCAGGAATGCCGCCAGGTGCTGCATCCAGGGCGTGGTGGTGTAGTCCTTGCCCAGAAGCTCGCGCGAGAGCATGGCGTAGTTGAGCAGGTACTCCGCGCCGTATCCGGCGTAGGCGTAGCCCTCCACCGAGGAGCCGTCCGGCGGCATTACCTCGAAAATTTTCTGGAAGAACGGCTCGCAGGCGCCCAGCCATTTGGCGGCCCGCTCGTCCTCGCCGTACAGGGCCGCGGCAGCGAACGCCAGGCCGCAATAGTTGGAGTGCGAGTGGTTCTGGTAATACTGGTTGCGCCACCAGATCCGTCCCTTGTCTATGGCCTCGTACTGCGCCTCGGCTTGCCGACCCAGGCAGGCCACGATCTGGGCGCGCTCCTGCGGGGTCAACTCATCATACATCCAATCGTAGGCCAGGCCGATCCCGATCAGGAAATGGCTGCCGATCAGGTAGATCAGGTCCTCAGGGGCTTCCCAGGTTTTGGGGTCGGTGAGCTTAAGCAGGTGGGCGCGGGCCAGCTCGCGCAGGCTGTCGCTGCCGGTCATGCGCCAGGCGAACGCCAGCTCGATCGCCAGATCGCCCTCGTAGCGCTGGTCATCCGAGGCTTGCTCGGCGCGCGCGGCGGCCACCATGTGCGGAAGGTCCTGGCAGTAGCGCTCCCAGAGCCAGGCGTGGTCGCCGTTCAGTGTGGTGCGCAGGCTGTCGAACTTGGCGTCGCTTATCAGCAGACGGGGGTGGCCCAGGCTGGGATTGTCGATAGGGCGCTGCGCTGAAGCCGGAGTGTCCGGGACGTTGCTGCCGCCCTGGCAGGCGAACAGGGGTAAAAGGGCAACCAGGAATAGACTCAGAACGCGGCGCGGCATGTCGGTGCTCCGGGGCTGGGGTGGCGGCACGGCTGGTTTCACGGCCCCCGGCTGTTGACCAGCCGCGGGCCACACGAGGCAAATGGACCGGAAAGAAAACAATCCGGCTCAATAATAGCACCCCGGGCGTGGATCGCCAAGAGTTCCTGCGCCTCGATACTCATTGCCGAAGGCGCACCAGCGCAGGAGGTTTCCGGACAATCCAAATCCGGCATTGACCGGAACGGGGCTAAGCTGTAAATTAGCCCGACAATTCGTTCATTAAAACAACTAATATCGGAGGCGAGGCAGGCATGGGGGTTGAATTTCTTTCAGGAAAACATTCAGAGCTCAGCCACCGGGAAAGGGTCCGTCTCGCCCTGGAGCACAAGCCCACCGACCGTCCGCCCCTGGCCCTGGCCTGCGCCGAGCTGTCGCGCGCGGCCTGGGAGGATTTCGACACTTTCCTGCGCAGCCGGCACGGCGCCACAGCCGAACAGTATTTCGACCCGCTGCTCGACATGCACGATTTCCGCCCAAGCTATACCGGCCCGCCGTTGAAAGAAGGATTCGACATCTGGGGCGTGGGGCGCAAAGTCATGTGCTATGGACGGGTGGAGGAACTGGTGCTGGATTATCATCCTCTGGCCGGAGCCGAGACCGTGGAGGATATCCTGGCCCACCCCTGGCCAGATCCGGACTGGTTCGACTACGAGGCCATCCCCAAGCAAATGGACTGGATCAACCGCAACGGGGAGTACTGCCTCTACACCCTGATCGGCAACCTGTGGGAAAAGTCCTACTACCTGCGGGGCATGGAGCAGTTGATGATGGACCTGGTGCTGAACCCGGAGCTGGTGCACGCGATCATGGGCAAGGTTACGGAGTTCGTGCTGGAACACACCCGCCGGCTGCTGGAGGCGGCCGGGGGACGGCTGGATGTGGTGTTCACCGCTGATGATATGGGCACACAGGAGGGGCTTTTGATGTCCGTGGACATGTGGCGCGAGTTTGTCCGCCCGTATCATGTAAAGCAGAACGAGCTGATCCACTCGTTCGGCTGCCGGGTGATGTACCATTCGGATGGGGCGGTGATGGAACTGGTGCCGCACCTGATGGAGATGGGGGTCGATATCCTTCAGGCCCTTCAGTTTGACGCCCGCGGCATGGACCCGGTGCGGCTCAAGCAGGACTACGGCGACCGTCTGTGTTTCGAGGGTGGGGTGAGCGTGCAGCGCACCCTGCCGTTCGGCACGGCGGAGGAGGTGGCGGCCGAGGTGCGTCGCCTGCTGGGCACTCTCGGCAGGAACGGCGGCTATATCCTGGGACCCTCGCACGAGGTGCCGGCGGGCACTCCCCCGGAGAACGTGCTGGCCATGTTCGAGACCGCGCGCCACTGGGCCGGTTGAAAAGAATGATATGGAATTGAAGAGGGGTGGCCGGGTACGGCGGCCCTTTTTTTCGCCGGGAGCGTGGAATTCCTTGAAGAGCGCCGGACAGGGCTGTAGATTGGACCCGGAACCGGAAATCCGGATTCACCGGCTCAAGTCACGGGATGGTCCCCCCGGCGTCAAAGGACACCCGCCATGCGGAAACTGCAAGGCCTTTTCAGGCTGCTGCGTTTCGAGCTACCGCTTTCGGCCGGGGTGTGCGTAGTGCTGGGCCAGGTGCTGGCCCGGGGACAGTTCGCCTCTCTGGTTGTGACACTTCAGGCTTTCCTCTCGATCTTCTGTATCTCCGCCGCCATCCTGGTGCTGAACGACTGTATCGATGTCGAGACCGACCGGGTGAACGCTCCGGAACGCCCCATTCCCTCGGGCGCGGTCAGCCCGGCCGAGGCCCTGGCCCTGTCGATATCTCTGTTTACGGGCGGGTTAATCCTGGGCTGGGCGCTCGGCACTCCTGCGCTGCTTTGCGTACTTGTCCTGACCCTGATCGGTTACCTCTACAACCGTCATTTCAAGAAAACCGGCCTTCCCGGTAACCTGATGGTAAGCTTTTCGGTGGGCATGACATTTGTTTACGGCGGGGTGACTGTCGGGCAGCCATACAACCGGATGGCCTGGTTTTTCGGCCTGATCGCGGCCCTGGTCGACCTGGGGGAGGAGATCGCCGCGGATGCCATGGACGCGAGAGGGGATGCCCTGATAGGCTCCCGCTCCCTCGCGATCCGTCACGGCAGCCGCGCGGCCCTGCGGGTGAGCGCCTGCCTTTTCGGCTTGGTGATAGTCCTGAGTGCGGTCCCGTTCGTTCTGGGCTGGTTCAGGCCGCTCTATCTCCTGCCTATCGCGGTCATGGACCTGGCTATCGCCCTATCGCTGTATCACCTTCTGAAAGCTGGCCCCGGGCAGGGACGGAAATACATCCGCAGCCTTTACCTGGGCGCCACGGCCGGGCTGGTCCTGTTCCTGTTGTTCCGTCTGGCTGGAGTGTGATTCGAAGAATTTATGTCCAGAGAAACAGTTTATCCCGCGTCCGCCGTGGGTGACAGTTCTTATCTTGTCTGTCTTCCAACCTTTCACATCCAAGTGAGCGGAATCGTATGCATACCAAGCCCCTGCTGCTCCGTCCGTTGCTGCTGCTCGCCTTGGCAGTCCTCGGTTGCTCCTCCCGGCCCAAGGTGGAAACTGTCGCGCCGATTCTGCCGACCCACCCGGCCTCGTTCGCCGAG
>CAYLSM010000084.1:0-17281 GCA_964386505.1 uncultured Gemmatimonadales bacterium | reverse complement strand
GTCGCACCCGGCGTAGCCGTAGCGCACCCCCAGCACGCGCTTCACTCCGTAGCGGTGGTACAGCTCCAGGAAAATGGACTGGATGACATTGTTGATCCCCGGGCAGAGTCCGCCGCAGGTGACAATAGCCGCCCGGGTGCACTGCGGGTCGAAAAGGATGCGCGGCCGCGGCCCGGCGCACTCGAAAGAGAGCGCCTCGCCGGAGCCGTCCCTGCGCGGCAGGTAGACATCCAGCGGAATGCGGCGGTCATCTGTCTTGTAGTCCGGCAGCCCGTCCCCCGGCTCCATCGACATCCTGAGCGGCGAATCCAGACGCGGTGTGCCCAGGCTCAGCACCTGCAGGTCTTTCAGCTCCGGCTGGAAACCTATTGCCATAGAATCAGCCCCAGCTCGTAGGGATGGACCATATCGACATGGCGTGGCAGCACGCGCAGGGTGAACCCGTGCCGTCCGCTGTGCGAGCAGCGCACCACTCCTTCGAAGCGGTGCACATTGTCGCCGCTCGTGCCCTTGAGCACCATCACCACCGTTTTCGAGCCGGTGATCTCGCGCCGCTGGTTGAGCGGCCCGTAGTAGACCTCCACCGAGATATCATCTGGGGTGAGCGAGCCCAGGCGCACCTCGGCCCGGACTTTCAACTCCGAGCCGACCAGGTACTCGCGGTCGACCTCGGCCTCGGCTTTCTCGATCCGCACGCCGCCCCAGGCCTCGCGCACCCGTCCGGTCCAGGCTGCCATCTCTTTGGCCCGGGCGTAGTTGTCGGCGGAAAGGGCCACCGTGCTCTCGGCGGCGGGAAGGTAGAAACGCTCCAGGTACTCCTGGACCATGCGGTTGGTGTTGAACACCGGTCCGAGCTTGGAGATCGAGGCGCGCATCTTATCGATCCAGCGGCGAGGCTGACCGTTCTCACTGCGCTGGTAGAACTGCGGCACCACCTCGTTTTCCAGCAGGTTGTACAGGGCGTTGGACTCGATTTCATCCTGAAGGGTCAGGTCGGTGTACTCCTCGCCCTTGCCGATAGCCCAGCCGGAGTCACGCTCCAGCTCGTAGGCCTCGTCCCACCACCCGTCCAGGGTGCTCAGGTTGAGCGCGCCGTTGTAGACCGCTTTCATGCCGCTGGTGCCCGAAGCCTCCATCGGACGGCGCGGGTTGTTCAGCCAGACATCCACCCCCTGGACCATGTAGCGAGAGACAACCAGGTCGTAGTTTTCGAGGAACACGATCCGTCGCCGCACCTCGGGGTCGTTCGAGAAATGCACGATCTGGCGGATGAAAGCCTTGCCCTCCTCGTCCCGCGGGTGGGCCTTGCCGGCGAAGATGAACTGGACCGGACGGTCTTTGTTGTTCATGATCCGCTTGAGCCGCTCGACATCCTTGAGCAGCAACGTGGCGCGCTTGTAGGTGGCGAAACGGCGGGCGAACCCGATAGTCAGCACTCCCGGCTCCAGCACCTCATCCGCCATCGAGATTTCCTGGGCCGAGGCCCCGCGCTCACTGAGCTGACGTTTCAGGCGCTTGCGGGCGAACGCCACCAAGCGTTCGCGACGGCGCTCGTGGGTGCGCCAGATTTCCTCGGCCGGGATCTGGTCAACCCGGTCCCAGACCGCCTTGTCCGTGGGGTTCTCGCGCCAGCGGTGGCCAAGGTAGCGGTCGTAGAGCGAGGCGAAATCACGGCTAAGCCAGGAGTGGATGTGTACGCCGTTGGTCACGTAGGTGATCGGCACGTCCTCCAGCGGTACGCCGCTCCAGACATTCTGCCACATGCTGCGGCTGACCGCGCCGTGCAGGCGGCTCACGCCGTTATAGTAGCCCGAGAGACGGAACGCCAGGTAGACCATGTTGAACGGCTCGAGGTCGTTGTCCGGGTTGCGGCGTCCCAGGGCCAGAAGGCGGCGCTTGTCCAGACCGAGCTGACCGTAAAGCGGCGAGAAATAATAGTCCACCATGGCCGGGTCGAAGGTGTCGATGCCGGCCGGCACGGGGGTGTGGGTGGTGAAAATGGTCCCCGGGCGCACCGCGGCCAGGGCCTCGTCGAACGAGAGCTTCTCGCGGGTGGTCAGCCGGCGGATGCGCTCGATGCCCAGGAACGCGGCGTGGCCCTCGTTCATGTGGCAGACATCCGGGTCGATCCCGATGGCGTCCAGGGCGATCAGCCCGCCCACGCCCATCAGGATTTCCTGCTGGATGCGCATTTCCTTGTCGCCGCCGTAGAGCTGGTAGGTGATCGCACGGTCGGAGGGGCTGTTGGCCGGGACATTGGTGTCGAGCAGATACAGCGGCACCCGTCCGACCTGGGCTTTCCAGATTCTGGCGCAGACATTGCGGCCCGGGAACGGCACGCAGACCACGATCTGCTTGCCCTGAGCATCGAGCACCGGAGCCACGGGCAGCTTGTAGGGATCGTTGTCGTAGTATGATTCCTGCTGGTACCCGTCAATGTTGAGGTACTGGCGGAAATAGCCGTGCTGGTACATCAGGCCCACGCCCACCAGGGGCGCGCCCAGGTCGCTGGCGCTCTTGACATGGTCGCCGGCCAGCACGCCAAGGCCGCCGGAGTAGATCGGCAGGCACTCGGAGATACCGAACTCGGCGCTGAAATAGGCCACGGTCATCTTGTAATCCTGGTCGCCGTGTGCTTTCTGGAACCAGGTTCGGGTGTCGGCCAGATACTCGTTGAGTTTCTGGCGGGCTGAGTTCAGGTGGTCCAGGAACCCGTCATCCACGGCCAGTTTGTCCAGGGTGGTCTGGTCGATCGTGTCCAGGATGAGCGAGGGGTTGTGGCGGGTCGCTTCCCAGAGGTTGGGGTCCATGCGCCGGAACAGCTCGATCAGGTCATGGTCCCAGGCCCAGTAGAGGTTGCCGGCGATCTCGCGCAGCACGCGCAGTTTTTCGGGCAGCGCGGGGACAATCGAAAACTCGGTGATGTTTTTCATTGGGTGTCCCTTGTAGTCCAGCGGCTTGGGCGGATTGTAAAATTGAGCGCGGCGCACCCGGCGGGGGGACTCCTCGCTCCGGAGATTATCGGGTTTCACGGTGTTCTGCGGCTCAGCCGCTTTCTTTTTTCATCTGCAGCAGTGAGCTGAGGCCCACATCCAGGTGAATGTCCATGAATTTATCGAACACGGCGCGCGAACTGCGCCGGGTCTTGATCCCTTCCTCGGTCAGCGGTAGATCACTGATCAGCAGAAGCGCCCCCACCCGCAGGCCCAGGGCGAACCCCACCGCGAACACGGCGGCGGTCTCCATATCGATGGCCCGGGCGCGCTCGGCCAGCAGCATCTCGCGGAACGACTGGTCGAACTCCCAGAAACGGTATCCCGTGGTGTGGATGATGCCGTGACGGCAGGTCAGGCTCCGCCGGTCGAGTTCGAGACTCAGGTATCTCTGGATCAGGAAATAGGGTAGAGCCGGCACCCGCTCGGGCAGATAATGGTGGCTGGTCCCGTCATCCCGGATCGCCGCGGTGGGCAGGAAAAAATCGCCCACACGATGCTTTTCGCTCAGGCCCCCGCACAAGCCCAGGAAAAGGATCGCTCTCGGCTGTATCGAGGAGAGCACATCCACGATCAGGGCGGCGTTGGGTGAGCCGATCCCGAAACAGACCAAGCTTATCCCGGCGGATGGATCATGCACGGCGCTCATGGCTGAGCCGCGATGGCTGGAGCGTCTCTCCCCAACTGCGAACCGCTCGGTGTAGAGCTGGAAATTGGTCAGAAGGACATAGGGTTGAAAAAGGTCCGGCGCGCTGCCTGTGTAGCGCTCCAAGGTTTCGCGGGCAATCTGTAGTTTCCGGAAGCGCGTGTCGGGCGCTGGCTGATCCATCCGGTCTCCGCCTTTCTTGCCTCAGTGCCGGTCCAATCATGATTAATTTATACTCCCCGGGCCGGATAAGCAACAGCAGATTCAGCTTTAAACACGCTCGGGACCTGTTCCGGGACGCGCAAGCGGTGTGAAAAACGCGAAAATCCTCCTGGGGATTGGGCTTGCTTCATCCCATGTCGCAGGGCTATTTTTGTCAATACCGCCGGAGCGAGTGGCAGTGGCTGTACGGCGGCAGACTTTTTTTCAACCGAGAAACGAAAGGAACTGTCATGGAACCGCTGCGTGTAGGACTGGCCGGGCTGAATTTCGGCAAAAAACTGGCCCTGAGCGGCAAGAAAAACGGGAGCATCCAGGTGGTGGCCTGCTACAGCCGCACCGCGGCCTCGCGTGAGAAATTCGCCGCCGAGTTCGGCTGCACCCCCTGCGAGAGCTACAACCAGATGCTGGAGCACCCGGACCTGGAGGCGGTGATTGTCGCCACCCCCAACCACAACCACCTGGAACAGGGCTACGAGGCCGCAGTGCGCGGCAAGCACGTGTTCGTGGACAAGCCGATTACCAACAGCATCAAGGAGAGCGAGGCCCTGATCTCGGTCTGCCGCGACAACGGGGTGAAGCTCTGCGTGGGACACAGCACGCGCTTTTCCGGCTCGTATACCAAAATCCGCGAGCTGGTGCAGGCTGGCCGGATCGGGCAACCGCTGGCCGTGGAGGCGCATTTCGGGTCGAGCAACGCGTTCGGCCTCCGTCCCGGCGACTGGCGCTGGAGCCTGGCCACCTGTCCCAGCCAATCGCTGATCCAGATGGGCATTCATCTGCTGGACGTGATGCGGGCCACGCTCGGCGAGGTGGTGAGCGTGAGCTCGCATTTCGAGAACGTGATGCTGGACATGGACAACCCCGACCTGAGCGCCACGCTGCTGGAGTTCGAGTCCGGGGCCACCGGGGTGCTGGTCTCCAGCTACATCCACAACGACTGCTACAGCGTGTGGCACGGCAGCGAGGGCCTTCTGCGCTACATGAACTGGGTGGATGACGGCCGGATCGAGCGTCTGGATAAGTTCGGGCACGTGGATGAGAGCGACCACTGGATCGATTTCGAGCCGCAGGACAGCCTGGCGTTCGAGCTGAAGGATTTCCAGGGCGCGGTGCGCGAGGACCGCGAGCCGATAGTGAACGGCGAGGAGGGCCTTCGCAGCCTGGCCCCGGTGGTCGCCGCGGTGATCAGCGCCCGCGAGGGACGGCGGGTGTATATCGACGAGCTGCTGTGAGGCTGCCTCAAACCGGGACCGGAATACGGTTTGAATCCATGACGGATTGAATGAAAGGAATGTTGACCGCTCATTAAAACAGGAGAGTTGAGATGAGAGCTTTGGCGATTGCCGCACTGTCGGTGCTGTTGACGGCCGGGATGCTCCTGGCCCAGGGCGCGGATACAACGGAACAGAAACCGGCGCTGCCATTCTCGCCCGCGGTCAAGGCTCTGGGGCTGGTCTTCGTCTCCGGCCAGATCGGTGCGGATGCCGCCAGCGGTAAAATGGAGCCGGAGTTCCGCGCCCAGGTGCGCCAGGCTCTGGAGAATATCAAGACTATCCTGGAAGCCAACGGCTCCACAATGGACAAGGTGGTCAAGACCACCGTGTTTCTGGCGGATATCGGCTATTTTACCGCGATGAACGAGGAGTACACCAAGTTTTTCCCGGGCGCCAAGCCCGCCCGCTCCACAGTGGCTGTGGCTGGATTGGCCCGCGGAGCGCTGGTAGAGATCGAGGCCATCGCGGTTGAGGGGCAGTCGAAGTGAGCGGGCTGGAGTTGGCGGGAGATTAGAAAGGGCGGGTTTCAAACCCGCCCCCTGCATTTCGGGACAAGATGGTTTTTTTACTTCTGTGTGGTTCAATTGAGCGAGGAAAAGGAAACATACAAGCCGGGCTGGGTCTCACTGGCTGAAAGCGGCGAGCTGGCGCTCCGGGCCACACGCGCCCGGGAGCTGGCGGCTGAGTGCAAGCTGTGTCCCCGGGCCTGCCGGGCGAAACGGCCGCTGGGGCAACGGGGGGCCTGTGGGGCGGATTCTGTACTCAGCGCCCCGGTGGCCAGTGCCGTTGCCCATTTCGGCGAGGAGCCACCGCTGGTGGGCACGGGAGGCTCGGGAACGGTGTTTTTCGCCGGCTGCGGCCTGCACTGCCTGTTCTGCCAGAACTACCAAATCTCGCATCTGATACCGGACCGGAACGCTGACAGCGGGGCACAGGAGCTGGACGCCGAGGGTCTGGCCCGCCGGTTCCTGGCCCTTCAGAAAGCCGGCTGCCACAACCTGAACCTGGTCACTGCCAGCTCGCACCTTCCGGTTGTGCTGGCGGCGCTGGAACGCGCGGCGGCGGAGGGCTGCTGTCTGCCGGTGGTCTGGAACAGCGGCGGCTACGAGTGCCTCGAAGCCCTGGCCCTGCTGGATGGCGTGGTGGATATCTACCTTCCGGACATGAAGTTCGGTTCGGATGAGACCGCGGAACGTCTGAGCGAGGGGCGTGGGTACGTGGCGGTCAACCGCGCCGCGGTGGCCGAGATGTTCCGTCAGGTGGGCCTTCTGGAGCTGGACCAGCGCGGGGTTGCCGCGCGCGGGCTGATCGTGCGCCACCTGATCCTTCCCGGCGGCCTGGCCGGCACGGCTCAGGTGCTGGAGTTCCTCTCCCGCGGAATTTCCCGTTACGTACAACTCAGCCTGATGTCCCAGTATTTCCCCTCCTACCGGGCTACGGTAACCCCTGGGCTGGAACGGCCGATCACTGTCCGGGAGTACGAGCAGGCCCTGGCCCTGGTCGAACAGTTCCGTCTGGAGAATGTCTGGGCCCAGGCCCTGGAGAGCCGGGAAAACTATTGCCCGGATTTCGAGCGGGATCACCCGTTTGAGAGACACTGAGTGGACTGGGTATCAGGTCGGGAAGCGAGGGGACGGAAACTTAGAATCAGCGGCGGTCGTTCTTTGGGGCCGGGGCTGCGGCGGCGCCCCCGCTGAACACGCGAAGGAACAGCTTGAAAACCCAGGTGAAGAAGAACACGATCGGCTCGAAGATTTTCAGCAGGCCGAGCTGCATGGTCTCACGCCGCACTTTCTGTACGTGGAATACCTTGTAGAGCTGGTCGATGTCAGCGCTCAGATCGGGGTTAGCGCGCTCGATCTGTTCGAGCTGCTCGCGCAGGAAAGTGGCGATCCCTGGGAAAGACATGGTGTTGATATTGTAGCGGGAGCAGAAATTCCGCAGACGTTTAAGGTTGGAACGCAGGGGGCTTTCCGAGTAGTCGCTCAGCAGAGCGCGCAGGGCCTCGACTTTAAGCTCATCGGTCAGCATGTCCTTCATCTTCATCTTCTCCGCCATCTCGATCGCCTGCACGTAGAACCGGTTTTCCTTGAGCGAGCCGATGTGGTCGAGGAAGATGGAATCGAACGCGATCATACCCTCCAGAGAGGCGGCCAGGTTGCGCGCCTCATCGAAACGGGTCTTGCCCAGCAGGTTGCGGATCAACTCGCTGAGCGATTCACGCACATCCTGACTGCTCATGTAGTTGGCAAACAGATCCGGGCTCTCGTTCCTGAATTTCATGGTGGCGGGATTGTTCTTGAACTGCTCGATGAACTTCACCAGGTCGGGTGTGTTGTCGATATCGGTGCGCTGGACCAGTTCCTTGAAATACAGGACCGCCGCGCTGACCAGGCTGGAGTCGGTGATCAGTTCCTGCTCCGGCAGGTAGGTGCTCATGATGTTGGCCAGCAGGAATGCATTGCGGGCGAAAGCATAGCCCTGGTTCTGTCCCTCAAGACGCGAGGTCTCCTCGGAGTAGGCCGCGAACAGCATCTTCCCGATTTCCTTGGCCACGTTTTCATCCGAGATAAGGATATAGTTTTTGGAATTGCCGTTGTCGGCGCCCATAGCCGCCACGGTCCGCGCGGTCTCGTCCAGGCGCTCGAAAATGCGTTGGACCTTGGTGTATTCGCGCTTGCTGAGGAAATGATCGATGGTTTTGAACAGGAGGCGGCGGTCGGCATGCAGGCTGGAGGCGGCCAGAAGTCCGGCGTAGAGCTGGACTCCCGCCGCAATCCGTCCGCTGGCGGAATCATTCAGGTCGCGCGAGAACTCCTTGAAAAATTCCGGGTAGAAGAATTCAAGCTGTGTGATCTGCTTGTAGTTGAGGATCTCCTGGAATTTCTCGAAATTGTTCTCGGCGCAGAAAAGCAGTTCCTCCAGCTTTTCCCGGATAGGCTTGTAGAAACGGGAGATGATGTCGTTCTTGGACATGTACTCCGAGATCAGGGCCTTCACCTTGGCGGCATCCACGATCGAGCCGCGCGAGATCAGAAGGTCGTGATTGCGAATCAATCCTTCGAGTTCTCCAACTACCGCCATCAAGGCTCCCTCCAGAAAAAACAAACCCCCCGCCGGAGCATACATTCCTTGAATTATTGCGAATTTCTACAGTTTACGCAAGTATGGAATGCATGTTCTGGTGCAAGGCGTACAACCTGATTATCGACCCTGCGGCCGGAGGGGTTTAGTTTTTTCCAGACCGGGGGCAGCCGGCTTTCTTGCCGGAGCGCGCCACCGGTTATAGATTGAGTCCCGGCGCACGTCGCCGGAAGGGATTCAAACTGTGAAAATCCTGTATGTCACCGACCTGCACGGCCGCAAGGCAGCCTATGAAAAAGCTGCTGAACTGGCGATCGATTGCGGTGCGCGAGCGATAGTCAACGGCGGCGACCTCTATCCGCTGGGCCCCGACCTGTTCGCGGTGCAGAAACAGTTCCTCGAGGGCTGGTTCAGGCAGTACCTCGATTCACTCGCCAGAGGCGGGCTCCTGTTCCTGGCCACCCTGGGCAACATGGATCTGGCCGGCCTGGACGACGTGTTCCGCGAAGTCATGGCCGGGTCGGGCTGCGGGCGTACCCTGCTGAACGAAACCGTGGAGCTGGACGGTTGGAGCTTTGTCGGCTCGCCCCTGACCACGGATGCGCCGTTCGCCCTCAAGGACCGCTGCCGACGGGACCTCCCGGACTCCACTCCGCCGCCGGTAGCCCGCACTCCGCTGCTGTCATGCCAGGATGGTCTTTACCCTGTTCCGGACTGGGACACGCGCTGCCAGTCTCTGCCCGACCTGGGCGAGTGCCTCGACAGTCTCCCCAGCCCGTCCACCCAGTCGCACGCAGTCTATGTGCTGCACCAGCCGCCGCAGGGCCTCGGCCTGGGGATAATCGACTCCGGCGCGGATGTCGGCTCACTGGCGGTGCGCTCTTTCCTGGAGCGGGTCCAGCCCCGGTTGTCCCTCCACGGCCATATCCACGAGTCGCCCTCAGCCGGGGGGCGCTGGCGCGCGGCCCTGGGACCGACTGTCTGTGTCCAGCCGGGGCAGCTCCCGGCGGACAGCCTGGTCACGGTCACCCTGGAACTGGAAAGCCTGGCCATGAGCCGCAAAGTCCACGCGCTCTGAGGCCTCAGACGTTCTCGATCCGGATTTCGGTGCTTACCTCCACCGGCTGGCGCAGGGTGGCCATCACTCCGCAGTATTTCTCGCTGCTCAAATCCACCGCCTTTTTCACCTTGTCCTCGGGGATATTCTCGCCCCGCACGACATAAGTCACCTTGAGGCTGCGGTAATACTTCGGGTGCTCCTCGGCCTCCTCCGCGCTGACTGTCATCTCGAAGGCTTTTACCTGGACTTTCATCTTGTTCAGGATAGAGATGACATCCATCCCGGTACAGCCGGCCACGGCGCACAACAGCAACTCCTTGGGATGGACCGCGCTATCGGCGCCGCCTCCCGGCCCGGAGCCATCGAGCAGGATCGCGTGGTTGGAGGGCGGGTTGGCCACGAACTGCAAACCCTCGACCCAACGGACAGTGGCTTGCTTTTCCATTGTATGTCCTCCTTCGTACTAACGATATGGAATCGAGTCAGGCTTGTCCAGAGATGCGGGTCCGCGCTGCGGATACGGGGGGCCGGCGCCGCGTTTCACGCGGGGCTGGCCGCGCGCGGAGAAGGGGATGCGATGAGGGTGGAGGCGTTCAGTGAGTTGCGGGGATACTCGGAAGCTTGCGGGTTCCCCCGCGCGGCCGGCCGGGCGCTTTGCGCCCCGCCGGCCCCCCGTTGTTCCGGCTATTGCGCCAGGTCCAGGCAGAAACCGTAGGGAAGGCTGCGGTCCAGGGTGATTGGCAGCTTGCCCTTGACCGGCATTACCAGCTTGCCGAACAGGTCATTGACCAGGGCGCTCTGGCTGGCGCGGCAGGAGGAGTAGAGGCACAGGTAGCAGTCGATCTCCGGGAAGAGGCAGATCACGCGCGGGTCGCCGAACGAGGCCATTATCACCGGCTTGCCCATCTCGATCAGGCGGCGGACAAATTCCACCTGGGTCGGGCTGAAACCGTGGGCCGAATATTTAGGGCCCTGGTTGGTGAACATGCAGCAAAGTATCACCTCGGCCGACTGGGCCTCGACCCAGGCCTCATCCAGCTTGGCCGCGTCCACACGGCTGTCAAGCTGACGGCTGCTGACACGCTCGAAAGTCTTGCTCAGGCAGTCGTGGAGGTCTTTCTCCATGTCCGGCTCGAAACGCGCGGTGAAAGTCAGGTTGAGCAGCGAGCGGCGAAGCGCCGGGTCGAGAGGCAGTATGTGCCGACGGTCCCGCAGAAGGGTGATCGAGTCCTCGGCCACCCGGTCGGCCACCTCCAGGTTGGCCGGGCTGGAGACCTTGCGGTCGATCTCCTCCGGGATCATCACCGGGCGGGTGTTTTTCTTCAGGCGAAGACGCAGGGTCAGAACGCGCTCGGCGGACTGCTCCACCCGGGTGATCGGTATCCGCTCGCGGTATACCGCGTCGAGAAGGGTGCGGCTGACTCCCTCCGGATCGGGTACTCCGGCCAGGACATCCACCCCCGCGTTGACCATCGCCACCAGGGTCTCCGGTTCGAGCAGGTGCTCCATGTGACGTTCCGACAGGTCGGGGGTCATGGCCACGCCCTTGAACCCCAGGACCTCACGCAGGAACACCTCCACCAGGTTGCGGTCGGTAATCGCAGGCACCATCTTGCCCGAGATAAGGTCAGGCATCTCGCGCCAGTCCACGATAAGCGCTGCCAGACCGGCCTCGCTCAACAGTTCGAACACACCCAGTTCGGTGTCCACCAGCAGTTTGCGTAGGTGGTACAGCCAGCGGCTACCGGTGAACTCACCCTTGCAGATCGCCTCGGTGCCAGGGAAATAGCGCGGGGCCGCCACCGCGCCGCCGGTGTGCACGCCCTTGATGAATGCCGTGGACAGACGGGTCACCAGGTGCAGTTTCTCCCCGTACGATTCCACCCTGGGCAGGCCCTCGGGAATTGCCACGCCCACCCGGGAGCAGGTCGGGCCGATTATCGTGTTGATACCCACGGCCCGGCATTCCTCGGCCGTGATCTTACCGGCCAGGTAGGCGTATTCTCCGCTGCGCGTGGCCCCGAAAGCCATGTTGCTCGGGAAATGCGTACCCCGGGACAGGAGCGAGCCAAGACCGTTTTCCACCTCGGCCGCCACGGCCAGGGGCAACTCCAGGCCTTGCTGGATTTTCTGGATGCGGGTGGCGGTTTCGTACAACTCACCGCACTTGAACAGCATACCGCCCAGAATGCCGCTGCGCGCCAGTTCCTCGCCCTGCGCGATCTGCCTGTCCTTGAGCGAGTTATGGAAACCGCAGAGCTGACACCAGATCATCTGGCCGATTTTCTGCTCGAGGCTCATCCTTTTGAGAATGGCTTTAATGTCGATGGGCATCCGGCGCTCCGGGGACAGAGGGGGTTGGTCCTGCGGCCTGACCTCTAATTGTCAGTGCTGTAAGCATAATCAGAATAATAAGACCCGCGTTAAAAAACAGCAAATATTTCTTTTCTCCGCCTGGAACGGGTTTCAGGGCTCTTTTTGATGCGGAAAAGCTTGTACGACCGTATGTGAGTGGTTAGAATCGTTTTGCGGAGAACTCAAATTATATCCGGTTGTCCAAGCCGTAACGCTCAAACGGAGGGTTGGTGGCGATGCAAATGTTCTTTTTCAGGTACCTGACAGTTGGCCTGGCGGTTTGTGTTCTGGCCCTGGCGGCTGGTTCCTGTGCGCCCAAGGAGAACAAGATGGCGTATCTCGACACCGGATTGCCCTTCGCGGACCGGACTGCGGACCTGGTCTCGCGCATGACCCTGCCCGAGAAAATCTCGCAGATGGGACACAGCGCGCCGGCGGTCGACCGTCTGGGCATCCCCTCCTACAACTGGTGGAACGAGGGCTTGCACGGCGTGGCCCGCAACGGCATCGCCACCGTGTTCCCCCAGGCTATCGGTCTGGCCGCCGCCTGGGATGCCGACCTGCATTTCCGCCTGGCCACGGTCATCTCGGATGAGGGCCGCGCCAAGCACAACGAGGCCATGCGCCACGGTGACCACCGGATTTACACCGGTTTGACTTTCTGGTCCCCCAATATCAACATTTTCCGCGACCCGCGCTGGGGACGGGGCATGGAGACCTACGGCGAGGACCCGTTCCTCACTGCGCGCCTGGGCGTGCAGTTTGTCAAGGGTCTGCAGGGCGATGATCCCAAGTACCTGAAAACAGTGGCCACACCCAAGCACTATGCCGTGCACAGCGGCCCGGAGCCGGAGCGCCACAGTTTCGACGCCGTGGTGGGGGATCGCGATTTCCTGGAGACCTACCTGCCGGCATTCCACGCCTGCATAGTCGAGGGCGGCGCCTGGAGCATCATGGGCGCCTACAACCGTTTCCGCGGCCACCCCTGCTGCGCCAGTCCCACCCTGCTGGTCGACATCCTGCGTAACGAATGGCAGTTCAAGGGGTATGTGGTCAGCGACTGCTGGGCGATCCGCGATTTCTACCAGGGCCATAACGTGGTCACAAACGCGGCCGAGGCCGCCGCGCTGGCCGTGCGCACCGGTTGCGACCTGAACTGCGGCGACGCCTACCAGGAGGCCCTGGCCGAGGCAGTGGAAAAGGGCCTGCTCACCGAGGCCGAGATCGACACCGCGGTCAAGCACCTGTTTTTGGCTCGTTTCAACCTCGGGATGTTCGACCCTGACAGTATGGTCCCCTACGCGCAGATCCCCGAGTCGGTCAACGACAGCCCGGCCCACCGCGAGCTGGCCCTGGAGGCCGCGCATAAGTCCATCGTGCTGCTGAAAAACGCCGGCGGGATACTGCCCCTGGACTGCAACAAGTATAAGAAAGTGGCGGTGCTCGGTCCCCAGGCTGTCTCGCTGGACTGCCTGCTGGGCAACTACAACGGCCATCCCTCGGCTTACACCACGGTGCTGGACGGTATCCGGGCGAAGCTGCCGCCGGAGACCGAGGTCACCTACCTCACCGGCTGCGACATCGCCGAGAATTTCGAGAACTGGGAGATGGTGCCGCCGGCCTCTTTCCTGCCGGCCGAGGGCTGGAACGGCAAGCTGAAAGTGGAGCATTTCGCCGGTGAGGCAATATCCGGCGAGCCGGTGGCGGTGAGTGACGTCCCGTTTATCGGTTTCCAGACCCACCGTTTCCACTGGCCGATCGTGCCGCAGCTCGAGGGCCAGGTGCACTCGGCCCGTATCAGCGGCAAGGTGCAGGTCCCGGTGGCCGGCCGTTACAAACTGCGTCTTTCCTGCGGGAACAAATTCACCCTCAGCCTGGATGGCGTCGCACTCGCCCAGTCTGACACCACGGCCTGGACCGAGAAGAGCGCCGAGGTCGAGTTCGAGGCCGGCAGCGTGCACGCGCTGCAGCTCGAGATGACCGGGATCAAGGGTGACGCCAACGTGTTGCTGGAGTGGAGCCTGCCCATACAGGCCGAGGTCGCACCGGTCATCAAGCAGGCCGACCTGATCGTGCTCTGCCTGGGCCTGTCGCCCAATCTGGAGGGCGAGGAGATGCCGGTCGAGGTGCCCGGGTTCTCGGGCGGCGACCGTACCAGCCTCGATCTGCCCGCCACCCAGGAGGCCCTGCTCAAGAAAGCCGTGGCCTCGGGTAAGCCTGTGGTGCTGGTGCTGATGAACGGAAGCGCGCTGTCGATCAACAGCGCCGACAAGAGCGTGCCAGCCATTGTCGAGGCCTGGTACCCCGGCGAGGAGGGTGGAAAGGCCGTGTCGGATGTGCTGTTTGGCGACTACAACCCGGGCGGACGGTTGCCGGTGACATTCTACAAGTCGGTCGACCAGCTCCCCTCGTTTGAGGACTACAACATGCAGGGCCGCACCTACCGCTATTTCAAGGGTGAGCCGCTCTATCCGTTCGGTTTCGGCCTCAGCTACACCACGTTCGAGTACGGCGAACTGAGCCTTCCCGCCGAGATCACCTCGGGCGACTCGGTCAAGGTGGCGGTCACGGTAAAGAACACCGGCAGCCGAGCCGGAGATGAGGTGGTCCAGGTCTACCTGTCCGACCTGGAGGCCTCGGTGCCGGTGCCCCAGCGCGCCCTGGTCGGTTTCAAGCGCGTCTCGCTCGCCCCGGGTGAGAGCGCCCGCTGCGAGTTCAGCCTGGCGCCGGATGCTTTCACCATCATCAACGACAACGGTGTGCGCGTGACCGAGCCGGGCGCGTTCGAGATCACGGTGGGCGGCAAGCAGCCCGGGTTCAAGGGCTCGGCGGATGCCGCCACCACCACCACCGTGACCGGGCAGCTCACCTTGCGTTGATCATGACTTCTGGAGAGCGCCGGGGGCTGGTCCTGCCCCGGCGCTCCTTTATTTTGAGCGCCGCCCCTTTATCTGTCCTTGACAAAGGATTA
Source organism: uncultured Gemmatimonadales bacterium (assembly GCA_964386505.1). GTDB lineage: Bacteria > Gemmatimonadota > Glassbacteria > GWA2-58-10 > GWA2-58-10 > JAJFUG01. The sequence continues at coordinate 2,676 of CAYLSM010000084.1, read as the reverse complement.
TTCTTTAAATATAGTAGCGGGCCTGAAACAGATAACTGCGCGCCTGAACCCCCGCAGCGAGCTTGAGGATACCTTTTTCACAATTCGGAAGAGGAATGCAAGATGAAAATCCCGAAGGATTTGAAGTACACCAAGGAACACGAATGGGTCCGTTTCGAGGAAGATGACCTCGCGGTGATCGGGATCACTGATTACGCCCAGAACGAACTTGGTGACATCGTCTATGTCGAGCTGCCCGAGGTGGGCGACCAGGTTGAGACCATGGAAAGCTTCGGCACAATCGAGGCGGTCAAGACCGTGGCCGACCTCTACAGCCCGGTCACCGGGACAGTGGAGGAGATCAACGACACCCTGGCCGATGAGCCGGAACTGGTCAACAGCGACCCGTACAGCGATGGCTGGATGATAAAGGTGAAAATCAAGGATGCCCCGGACGATCTTCTGACCCCGGAAGAGTACAAGGACATGATCGGCTGAGGCCGGAAAGCGCGCGCAGAAAACATGAGATATACGCCCCACACCGAGGCCGATGTCAAGCGGATGCTCGAAAGCCTCGACCTGAGTTCGCTGGATGAGCTTTTCCGTTCTATCCCGGCCGAGGTCCAGGCCCGCTGCCGTCTGAGCCTGCCCGAGCCGTTGACCGAGATGGAGGTCACGGCCCTGGTCGAGGAGGTGGCCGCCGCCAACTGTGACCCCGCGGCCACGGTCAGTTTCCTGGGCGGCGGAGCCTGGGACCACTACATCCCGGCCGCCACCTGGCAGCTCCTGTCACGCTCCGAACTCTACACCTGCTACACGCCCTACCAGGCCGAGGTCAGCCAGGGCACGCTCCAGGCTATCTACGAGTACCAGAGTTTAATATGCCGTCTCACCGGCATGGACATCGCCAACGCCAGCGGCTACGACGGGGGCTCGGTCACGGCGGATGCCGCCCTGATGGCCGCGGCGGTCAACGATGAGCGCTCGGTGGTCCTGGTCTCGGACACAGTGAACCCGGCCTACAGGCAGGTGGTGGAAACCTACAATTCCGGCGGACGCTGCACGGTGCGCCGCGTGCCGGCTAAGAACGGTGTCACCGACCGCGAGGCCCTGGCCGCGGCCCTGGACGAGGACACGGTCTGTATTATCGTGCAGAGCCCCAATTTCCTGGGCCTGCTCGAGGACACCGCGGCCCTCTGCGCCCAGGCCAGGGATAAAGGCGCCCTCTCGGTGGTTGTCTGTGACCCGGTGGCCCTGGCCCTGACCATCTCGCCCGGCGAGGCGGGGGCCGATATCGCCGTGGGCGAGGGCCAGCCGTTGGGCGTGCCGCTCAGTTTCGGCGGGCCGTACCTGGGCTTTTTCGCCACGCGCGAGGGCTACAAGCGCCAGCTCCCCGGCCGTCTGGTGGGCATGACCGAGGACGTGAACGGCAGGCCGGGCTACGTGCTCACCCTTCAGACCCGCGAGCAGCATATCAAGCGTGAGCGGGCGACGAGCAACATCTGCACCAACCAGGCCCTTCTTGCCCTGGCCGCCACGATCCACCTGACCCTGCTGGGACGCGAGGGCCTGACCGAGGCCGCGAACCTGAGCCTGCAGAAAGCCCACTATCTGGCCGAGCGTATCGCGGCCCTGCCAGGCTGGAGCCTGGCGTTCCCGGAGCAGCCGTTCTTCCGGGAATTTGTGCTGCGGCCGCCGAAACCACCGTGCGAGATAATAGAGAAAGCCCTGGCGCGCGGGTTCCTGGCCGGGATCGACCTGGGGCGGCTGGACTCGCAGTGGGAGGGCCTGCTTCTTACCGCGGTGACCGAGAAGCGGACAAGAAAGCAGATGGACAGCTTAGTGGAAACCCTGGCCTCGCTGTGAAGCGGGGCCTTTTGGTTTTATCAATTGTGATCCGGAAATTCTGTATATGAATGCCGAGGACGTTGTCCGAGATTTTTTATCTGAATATAATCTTACTTCAGAGAGATTTGTTAAGACGGAGATAGGAGAAGGAAAAACTCCCGATTATAGAGTATATTTTCGAGGAGAGTTTGTGTTTTATTGTGAGGTAAAAAACACACAGAAAGACACATGGCTTGATGAGCAACTTGAAAATGCGATGCTTGGAGAAATTGTAGGAGGGCCGCGTAATGATCCGGTTTTTAATCGGTTATCTGCGCATATACACAAAGCGAGTAAACAGTTTGATGCCGTTAATCAAAACGAGAGTTCCCCTAATGTGCTTGCTTTCTACAACGAAGATAAGCATAGTGGTTTTCTGGATTTGATTGCGGTTACTACCGGTAATTTTTATTCTGAGAATGGGAGTGTATATCCTTTGTATAAAAGTTATTCCGAAGGTAGAGTAAAATTCGATATTGGGAAAATACACCTTTTTATATGGCTGGATGCGTTTAAGCCACATAGATTTTTGTTTAATTTAAGAAATCCGAAATTTAAAGTTGATTTGTGTGCTATTTTTGGTGAGGATCCTGAAAAGCTGCGATTGTTTTAGACATAATGACTGTAATTACTGTTGCTATAAAAGCGATTTTAGACGTAGGGGCACGGCATGCCGTGCCCAAATACCAAGCCCCTACGTCGTGCCCGCAATGTCTGCGAATCCTGGAATCCTTTTTGATTCTCGATTGCCAGCGTAGGGGCACGGTGCACCGTGCCCAACATAAACCTGTTCAAGCCACACACCCCATC
>CAYLSM010000083.1:0-17502 GCA_964386505.1 uncultured Gemmatimonadales bacterium | reverse complement strand
CGATCAGCTCTTCCGAGCCGGTTCTGACTGGCTGGCCGGACAGATCGGCAGAGGCGAAATACTCGACTTTCAGCCCCGCGCTTTCGCCCTCTGGGGCAAACAACGCCTTGGGCGGCACGCACTCGAAATTTGGAAAATCCTCCGCAATCGCGCAGCCGGTCCGGTAGGTCACCTGTGCGCCCTCCGGCAGCTTGCCGCGGATACCATCGAGCACCGTGGAGTAAGCCGAGGGCATGCCGTAATAGTTGCCCAACAGGCAGTCGAGCGAGAAAGCCTGGGGGCCGAGCACAAGAACGTTCCGGTAGCGTTTGCGGTCGAGCGGGAGAAGCCCACCCTCGTTCTTGAGCAGGACTATCGATTTGCGCGCGGCCTCCAGGGCCAGCTCACGGTGTTCCGGCGAGTCATTGTTCGCGAAAGGGATCGAGGCGTAGGGCACCAGGGAGTCCGGGTCGAACATACCGAGTTTCATCCGCGCCAGGAACAGCCTCCGCACCGCAGTGTCGATCTGGTCCGCTCCGAGCAGACCCGTATCCACGGCTTTACGGAGATCGTTCTGGAACACCAGGCCGCAGTTGAGGTCGCAGCCGGCCGCGACCGCAAGAGCAGCGGCCTCGGGCCCGGTCTTGACCTTGGCATGGCCCTCGTAGATATCCTGGATTGCACCGCAGTCCGAGACCACATAGCCCTGGAAACCCCACTCGTTTCGCAGGATGTCGGTGAGCAGGGTGGGGTTGGCGCAGCAGGGCTGGTCGCGGAAACTGTTGTAGGCGCCCATGACACTGAAAGCTCCGGCCTCGACCACCGTGGCGCGGAAAGCCGGCAGATAGGTCTCGAGGAAATCGCGCTGGCCCACCACAGCGTTGAACTTGTGTCGCTCTGGCTCCGGGCCGCTGTGCACTGCGTAGTGCTTGGGGGTGGCCACAGTTTTCAGGTATTTAGGATTGTCACCCTGCATACCGCGCACGAACTGCACGCCTAATCGGGCGGTGAGGAAAGGGTCCTCGCCGTAGGTTTCCATGCCGCGGCCCCAGCGCGGGTCGCGGAATATGTTGATATTGGGGGACCAGAAAGTGATGCCGTGAAACAGGCGCCGGTCGTTGTGGCGGAGGTCCTCGTGGTACTTGGCCCGCCCCTCGTCCGAGATCACGGTCGCCACTCGCAGCATCAGCGGCTGGTCCCAGGTCGCGGCCAGCCCGATCGCCTGCGGGAACACCGTGGCGGCCTTGAGGTAGGCCACTCCGTGCAGGGCCTCGCTCCACCAGCAGTAGGACGGTACGTCCAGGCGCTCGATCGCCGGCGCCATGTGGCCCATCTGAGAGATTTTTTCGTCCAGGGTCATCCGGGAGACAAGGTCGGCGGCCCGTTCCTCGAACGAAAGACTGGTGTCCCTGAAGCGCATTTTCTGTCCAGCCTCGGAGCAGGCCAGCATGTTAATCAGAATTACGCTGACAAAGAGTCCTCCAAGGATTAGAAACAGGTTGGGTTTACGCATCGGATCAGGCTCCTCCTGGACATGAATGACCGCGCATCTATGCAGAGACAGCAAGGAATGAATTCTGTCTAAAAGCCGAATGCACAAGCTACAGCCAGGCTTTGGGAGGTAGTCGCCCGGCATGGTCAACTAATATCACTACGGTCCGTCTAAAAGGAAAGGATTCCGGCGGAAGGAAACGACTTTACAAGATTTCCGTTCTTGGCGGGTTTAAAATAGTTTCTTCTGAGAGGCAGGGCAAATAATATGGACAACAATTATACGAGAGTTTGGGGAGTACTATGCGGCTGAGCTGAACTGGCCAGTATTACTGCATTCTTTTCCCGGAGGCTCTGGAAGAGCACTGAACAAAAACGGCCGGGTATTCTTATGAATACCCGGCCGTTCCGAAAACAAGTCCTGCATTATACTCAGGTCCAGGCCTTGTCCACCGCGCTCAACATCATCCGCAGGCAGGGCTTGAACGGTTTGGCCGCCACATGCGCCTGGATTTTCTCGGCCAGGGCCTCCAGTTTGTCGTCCTCCCCAGAGACCATCATCACCGAGGCCTCCCAGGGAAGGTTGTCGCCCAGCATTCCCTTGCAACTGTGGCTGATCCCCAGGGCGTCCGGGAACTGCACGTAGCAGTCGACATGCAGGTTGGCGATAATGTCCTCGACCTCGTGGCTCAGGTCGCGGCTGACTATGATGGTTAGCATTTTCATCCTCATCCCCTCCAATCTGCCCGTGGCAGGAACCCTGCGGCCCCTGCCACGGCGAATTTATTCCTGCGGCTCAGTCTCGCCGCCCCAGCGTTCCTTGTACAGGTAGTAGAACAGCGGCACCACGAACAGGGTCAGCACAGTGCTGACAAGTGCTCCGAAGAACAATGACACCGCCAGTCCGGCAAATATCGGGTCGAACAGGATCACGATCGCGCCCACGATTATCGCGCCCGAGGTCAGGGCGATGGGACGGAACCGCACCGCGCCCGATTCGATCACCGCATCCACCAGACTCATGCCCTGGTGCAGGCGGGTCTCGATGAAATCGATCAGCAGGACGCTGTTTCGCACCATGATCCCGGCCAGGGCGATCACCCCGATCATCGAGGTGGCCGAGAAGAACGTCCCGAGTATCCAGTGGCCCGGGATAACCCCGGCCAGGGTCAGCGGGATCGGCAGCATCATGATGATCGGCGTGAAGAAGCTGTGGAACCAGGCCACGAGCAGGAAGTACATCAGCACGATCACCACAGCGAACGAGGCCCCCATGTCGCGGAACACCTCCTGGGTGATATCCCACTCGCCGTCCCACTTCATCGTTATTTTCTGGTCGTGCTTGGGCAGCCCGGCATAGTACTGCTGGATCTCGTACCCGCCACCCGGGGGCGAGATCCTGCTGATCCGGTCTTTCATGTCCAGGATCGCGTAGACCGGGCTTTCTATCGACCCCGCCACATCTCCGGTCACGTAAACCACGCGCCGCAGGTTCTTGCGGTAGATTGTCTTGTCCAGGCTGCGCTGCTCGACCGTGACCAGCTCACCCAGCGGGACCTGGGTTCCGGCCGGGCTGCTCAGGTAGAGGCCTTTGAGGTCCTCCACGCTGGAGCGGCGCTCGCGGGGCAGGCGCAGCACGATCTCGACCGGCTCCTGCTCGCTGTCCATATGCCCCATGGCCAGCCCGTCCTGAGCCAGAGCCAGGCGCAGTGTGCGGGCCACCTCGGCCGTGCTGATTCCGTTCAGGGCGGCCTTTTCCTTGTCCACGGCGTAGACAAAGCGCACCTGGTCGTCCTCGACCATCCAGTCCACATCCACCACGCCTGGTGTGTTGGAGAACACATCCTTCACCTGCCGCGCCACGTCCAACTGCTGCTCGTAGCTGGGGCCGTAGACCTCGGCCACCAGGGTCGAAATCACCGGCGGTCCGGGGGGTATTTCGGCGATCTTGATCCGGGCGCCGTACTTGTCGCCCAGCGCTGTGACCGGGCCACGGACCGCCACTGCGATCTCGTGGCTCTGGCGCTTGCGCTCGCCCTTGGGAAGCATGTTCACCTGGATATCGGCCAGGTTGGGCTGACGGCGCATGAAATAGTGCCGGATCAGACCGTTGAAATTGTACGGCCCGGAGGTGCCGCTGTATATCTGGTAGTCTGTGACCTCTGGCACGGTGCGAAGGTAGTCGCCTATTTCCATGGACAGTTGGGTGGTGCGCTCCAGAGTCGTGCCCTCGGGCATGTCAATCACCACCTGCAGCTCGCTTTTGTTGTCGAACGGCAGCATTTTCACTTCCACCCAGCGCAGGTAGAACAGCCCGGTGGAAGCCACAACCGTCGCAACCACGATCAGGACAAAGGTCCAGCGCACGCGGGGACGCTCGATAAGCGGCAGCATGTAGCGCCGGTAAAGACGGTAGGTGCGGGTGTCCTCGGTGCGAAGGCCCTCGCCGTGGCTCTTGCCGTAGCTGCCCTTGAGCAGACGGTAGGCGAACCAGGGCGCCATCATCAGCGCCACCATCAGGCTGAATGTCATCGCCAGCGAGGCCCCGATGGGCATAGGCGACATGTAGGGGCCCATCAGCCCGCCCACCGTGACCAGGGGCAGGATGGACACGATCACGGTCAGGGTGGCGAGCACCGTGGGGTTACCCACCTCGTTGATCGCGGCCACGGCCGCCTGAAGCGGCGGCAGAGTGCGCAGCGAGTAGTGGCGGTAGATATTCTCCACCACGATGATCGAGTCATCCACCACCAGACCGGTGACAAAGATCAGGGCGAACAGGGTCACCCGGTTGATCGTGTAGCCGAACGCATAGTAGCTGAACAGGGTCAGGGCGAATGTCACCGGCACGGAGACGAAGATGATGGCCGCGCCGCGCGGACTCAGGGTCAGGGCGATGATGAGGGTCACCGCGATGATCGACAGGGCCAGGTGGAACAGCAGCTCGTTCGACTTCTCGTCTGCTGTTTCGCCGTAGTTGCGGGTCACCGTGACCTGCACGTCCGACGGTATAACCACCCCTTTCAGCTCCTCGACCTGCTGTTCCACATCCTTCGCCACGCCCGAGGCCCCGCTGCCCTTGCGCTTGGCCACGGACAGAGTGACAGCCGTGTACTCATATCGCGAGCTGTCGACCGGGGCAAGGCCCTTTTTCGCGGCTGCCGGCCCCAGGCCGAAGAACACGTGATCGCGCACTTCTTCCGGGCCGTCCTCAATTGTCGAAACGTCCTGAAGGTAGACCGGCTTGCCCATGTTGGCGCCCACCACCAGGCGGCCCAGGTCCTCGGCCGAGGTGATCCAGTTGCCGGTTTCGACCAGGAACATCTGATTATTGTTCTCGAAACTGCCGGCCGGCAGGTCCACGTTGGCGGCCTGGAGCATCGGCACAAGCTGCAGAAGGCTCAGGTTGACCGAGGCCAGCTTGTCCGGGTCGACCGTGACGCGCAGTTGACGGCGCTGGCCGCCGATCACCTGGGTCTCGGAGACGTTGTTCAGTTTCTTGACCCGCTCCTCGAGTTCGGTGGCCATGCGCCGCAGCTCGAACCCGTCATAGCGGTTGCTCCAGAGGGTCAGGCCCAGCACCGGCACATCGTCGATGGAGCGGCTCTTGACCAGTGGCATGGTCGCGCCGGCGGGCATGCGGTCCATGTTGTAGTAAATCTTGTTGTAAAGTTTGACCAGAGAGCGCTCGATGTCCTGGCCCACGTAGAACCGCACCACCACCATCGCCCCGCCGGGGGAGGAGATTGAATAGACATACTCCACTCCCGGTATTTCCCAGAACATTTCCTCCAGGGGCTTGGCCAGGCGCGCTTCCACCTCAGCGGGAGTAGCGCCGGGCAGTCCCGCCATCACGTCCACCATCGGAACCACTATCTGCGGCTCCTCCTCGCGCGGGGTCTTGATCAGAGCGACCGCGCCCAGGAACAGAGACAGGATCACAAGCAGGGGAGTGATTTTGGACTGGATGAAACTCTGGCCGATTTTACCGGCAAGCTGCATGCTCATCGGCTCACCTCCCGCACGGACAGGCCCTCGCCGAGCTGACGGTCACCGGCCAGGACCACGGTTTCACCGTCGTTCAGACCAGAAAGGACCTCCACCATGTCGCCGCTGGTCTTTCCCAGGCGCACCCAGCGCAGACGGGTCAGGTTGCGGCTGTCGAGCACATAGAGGCCGGTGAGCTGGCCCAGCCGGACCACTGCCTCGGTCGGTACGGCCAGGAGCTGGCCCGAGCCGGTGGCGAAAGAGACACGCGCGAACACGCCGCTTTTCAGGGCGCCGTCCTTGTTGTCCACCACCAGCTTGACCCGGAACGAGCGAGTACGCGGGTCGGCGCTTGGCACCACGGCCTCGATCCTTGCCGTGCGACGTCCCTGTCCGGCCAGGTCGGTCTCGATCCAGGCCTCATCCCCGGCCGCGATCTTGCCAAGGTCCTGCTCGTTCAGGGTTGTCAGTATTCTCAGGCTGTCCTGCTGCTCCACTGTCACCAGGGGCATGCCCGGGGCGGCCATGTCGCCCGGGTCCACAGTCCGGCCGGTCACGTAACCGTCAAACGGTGCGGCCAGGACCGAATAGGCCAGGTTCGACTTAGCGGCGGCGATCCCGCCCTCGGCGGCCTGCACCTGGGCCAGGGCGCCCTGGTACTGGGCCTGGGCGTTGTCCAGGGCCTGACGGGTGGCGCTCTTGTCCTCGTATAGATTTTTTATCCGCTTGTAGTAGGCCTCGGCGTTCTCACTCTGGGCCTTGGCCGCGGCCAGCATGGCCTCGCTCTGCTCCACCTGGCCCGAGACCGCCTGCATGTCCAGACGCAGAAGGGTCTGGCCGCGTTTTACTTTCTGGCCCTCCTGGACCAGCACCTGCTGGACATGCCCCATGATCCGGGTGGAAACCTGCGCCCGGGTGAAAGGCTCCAGAGTGCCCACGGCGGTGGTGTAGAGCGGAAGCTCGCGCATCTCGGCCTTATAGAGCGCCGCCTGCAGCTCTCCCCGCGCCCCCTCCTCGACAGCTTCCTTCGGGGAGCCGCAGGCCAGGCTCAGACTGAGCAGAAAAAGAAAAGCTCCACTCACGGCGATGACTGTCCTCTTATTATCCATCTGGTCTCTCCAGGCTTGAGTCCCGCTGTCCGGCGGGACAGCGTTCATCAGTCGTTTATCGGGTATCCGCCGGTGGCCAGACGGAGGCCGGCCAGCGAGAGGTTGTATTCGTAAAGGGCGGCCGAGTAGTTGAGCCCGGCCCCGGTGGCGGCGGCCTCGGTGTCCAGTAGATCGGTGATCGAGGCCAGGCCCTCGCGGTACTGGTTCTCCACTATGCGCAGGCTCTCGTTGGCCTCATCACGCGCGCCACGGGCCACCTCGATCTGCTTGCCGGAGGCTTGCAGGTTGAGCCAGGCCTCGCGCACGTCCACCTCCACCTTGTGACGGAGCATGGCGGCCTCGTTCAGGGCTTTCTCGCGCATGGCGCGGGCGCTCTTGACATTGCCCACGCTGCCCAGGCCATCGAAGAAATTCCAGTCCAGCGACACCCCCACCATCCAGTTATCACCGTCCTTTCCGAACACGTCCTTCGCGTCGCGCTCGTACTGGGCAAAGCCGTTGAGGCTGGGGATCAGCGAACCCAACGCGGCTTTGGCGCCGTAACCGGCGGCCTGGGCCGCCTGGTCTGCAGCGGCCAGTTGGCCGTGCGAGGCCAGGGCGAACGCGATCAGGCTGTCCAGCGGGGCATTGAAAGCGGCTGCATCCAGGCTGTCCAGCGGCAGCACCGGGTGGTTGTCATGCACCCCGGAGGCCAGCTTGAGGTATTCACCGGCCACGGTGATCGAGTTGGCCGCGGCGATCAGTTTCTGCTCCAGCTCGGCCACGCGGACAGAAGCTTTGAGTTCATCGGCGCGGGTGGCCAGACCCTCGGCGCTCATGCGCTCGGCCTGATGCTTGTGGCTGCGTGCGGCGGACAGGGCCGCATCCAGCACGCCCAAACTCTCGCGGGCCAGTAGCACGGAATAGTAAGCCTTGCGCACCTGGAAGGCGGTCTCCTCGGCCGAGTAGCCGGCGGCTTTCTGCGCCGCCTTGGCGTAGGACTCGGCCATGCGCCGTCCGTTCCAGGCCCGGCCGCCGTTGAAAATCGGCTGCTGAAGCACGAAACGGGTGGAGTAATTGGTGATCGGGGAGGGGAAATTGAGCGAACTCATGGCGAAATCCCGCTCCGAGAAGACCGACTGCCGCAGCTTGGTGCCGAAAGCGTAGACCGGATCGTTGCTCCGGCTGAACATTTCCGACATGCTCAGGTGGGGCAGAAAACCGGCCATCGAGGCCAGGCGTTGCCCCTCGGCGGCCTCGGCCGCATTGCGGGCTGCACGCAGCATGGGATTCGCCTGCCCGGCGCTCTGGAGCATCTCGGCCAGTGTCACCCGCAGAGTGTCGGACTGGGCCTCGGCCAGCCCCGGCAGCGCTACAAGCATTACAACGGCCATAAGCACCGCTGCGGCCTTTGCACTCGGGGAAGCTCCTGCTTTGAGTTTCATGCCATCTCCTGGATGATTGAAAAATGTCTTGTTTATCAGGCCTTCGATTTTTCGGCCACTCCCAGCTTGGCCAGGATATCTTCCATCAGGCACCAGCGGGTGAAAGCCGACTGGAAAAGGTTTGCCCCGACGAAAGCGGTGAGCAGGAACCACCAATGGCTCACCCACCAGCCCAGGGCCAGGCTGACCAGGACCATGGTCCCGGCGATAGCGCGAATGATCCGTTCCATTTTCATGACATTCTCCTCAAGGGGGAATCGTTTATCGTTGATAATTCAGCCGGCCTGACCCAGAAGCGTGTCGAGGCGACGGTTAAGCTCGGCCTTGCGCACCAGCCCAACCACCCGGTCCACCAGCTTACCCTCCTTGAAGAACAGCAGGGTCGGGATACCCATGATGCCTAAACGCATCGGTACGCCGGGGCTCTCATCCACGTTCAGCTTGCCCACGCTCACCCGTCCCTTGTACTCCTCGGCCAACTCCTCCACGCTGGGGCCAAGAATTCGGCAGGGGGCGCACCAGTCGGCGTAGAAATCCACCAGCACCACATTGGAACCGGACTCGACCTCAGTGGCGAAATTGCTGTCGTTAAAATGCCTCAGAGCGCTCATTTTAATTCTCCTTTGGAAGACTGTTCGTTGGAAAAAACGCTGCCTGCATTTGACAGTCAGACATAACAAGAACAGTGCCACGGAGAAGAAGAAAACTGCCCTGCTGAGTAACGCTATATATAATAAATAGTTGAATGCTTGGTCGGCTTAGCGGAAGATGCGGGAGTGTGTTAACTTTGGCGCTTTATTGTTAACACATGGTTAATTATGTTAATCATGTTAAGGCTCTGTAAACCGGTTAATCCGCCTGATTGGTCCTCTCAGACCCGGTCAGGCCCAGCTTTTTCATGCGCTTCCAGAGCGTGACCCGGCTCACCCCCAGCAGGCGGGCGGCCTCGTTTCGGTTCCAGCCGGTGCGGTTCAGGACGCCCAGCAAAACCTGGCGCTGGTCAGCACCGTTGGTTGCCGGCTGAATCACGCTGTCGGCCTCCGGCCAGTCCGGGTTGAGTGAGCCTGTCTGGCTCTGCTGGCAGAACTGGCGCCGGAACTCAGCCCGCAGCAGTTCCTGTGGCAGCTCGAACGTACCGATCTCCTCGCCCTGGCAGAGCACGAACGCATACTCCACCGCGTGTTCCAACTCACGCACGTTGCCCGGCCAGCAGTAGTCGAGCAGAAGGCGCAGCGCCTCGGGGTGCACCCGCCGCACGTGCTTGCCTGTCCGGCGGTTGAAAGTCAGAACGAAATGCTCCAGCAGGGACGGGATATCACCCTTGCGCTCGCGCAACGGAGGAAGATTGATCGGGAAGACCTTGAGCCGGAAAAAGAGGTCCTCGCGGAACTCACCCCGGCGCACCATTTGGTAGAGGTCGCGGTGCGTGGCGGTGATCACCCGGACATCCGCCTTGCGGGTGGCGCTTTCTCCCACGCGCTGGTACTCGCGTTCCTGAAGGAAACGCAGCAGCTTGAGCTGGATGAGCGGCGATATATCGCCGATCTCATCCAGGAAAATCACGCCGCCCGAGGCCAACTCGATCCGCCCGACCTTGTTGGCCACCGCACCGGTGAAAGCCCCCCGCACATGGCCGAACAGTTCGCTTTCGAGCAGGGACTCGGGCAGGGCCGAGCAGTTGACCGCCACGAATGGACCCTCGGAACGTTTGCTCAGACGGTGGATGGCGCGGGCAGCCAGTTCCTTGCCGGTGCCGCTTTCGCCGGTGAGCAGCACGCTCGATTCGCTGTCCGCGGCGAAACGCATCAGACGGTAGGCCTGTTTCATCACCTCGGAGCCGCCCAGCATCCCGGGCACGGGCGAGCCCTCATCCAGGATACGCGGCAGCTCCGGAGCAGGCGCCAGGCTGTGCTCCGGGGCCGAAAGCTCGGTCAGTGTTTCCACCGCACCCAGCAGCTTACCCTCGGGGTCGTAGAGCGGGCTGGCGGTGCGAAGCACCCGCACGCTGCGACCATCCGGCCGCTCGATCCGGCATTCCTGGGACACAGGGCTGCGGTCCTTGAACAGCGAGCAATGACCGTTGTCTCCCGGCTGCCCCATCCCGCAGTCGGAGTGCTCCAGGTCGCAGCAGCGATGGCCGCTCATCTGCTCTGCCGTGCGTCCGGTTATCGCCTCGGCGGCCCGGTTCCAGAACCGTATCCGGCAGTCCGGGTCGACCACGAATATGCCGGTGGCAGCATTCTCCAGGGCCAGACGGAGAGTGCGGCTGGATAGTTCCGACATTGTTGAGGCCTCGGGTTGCGCCATCTTGTTGTTTTTGCTGGGGATAGGCTCGATCCTGTGAAATGGCCGGCTTTTGACTCCGGTTTTCATAATCAAAATTATGCTTTTTTCGGATTAGAGTCAACTCGACTTTTTCAACTGCCTGCCGTTGTTGACTATCCACGCTTCAACAATTAGAATGGTATATAAAATCATTTCTATATTTTTGCCGCCTCAAACCAGGAGGAACAGTGGAAACAGTCGGTGACCTTCTGAAATCCAAGGGCACGCAGGTATACACTGTCTATCAGGAAAAGACGGTCGGGGAGGCGATAGCCACCCTGGTGGAGCACAATATCGGATCCCTTGTGGTGGTGGACGCCGAGCATCGGATTGCCGGGATCATGACCGAACGCGACCTTCTGCGCCGCAGCTACACCCACGGTCCGGATTTCCTTGCCATGCGGGTGAACGAGGTGATGACCGGCCGGGACCGTCTGATTGTCTGTCTTGTCGAGGACCGGCTGGAGTATGTGCTCCAGGTGATGACCGGCAACCGTATCCGTCACATTCCCGTGATCCAGGGCGAGCGTCTGCTGGGGATGCTCTCGATCGGGGACGTGGTCAAGGCGCTGCACCAGGCCGCGGCCGCCGAAAACCATTACCTGCGCGATTATCTCACGGACAAATACCCCGCCTGATTGTCCAGGGCAGACCAGTCACCGGCGCACAGGATAATTATCGTGCGCCGGTGTTGTATTTATGGTGCCCTTGGGCTAAATTACCAGCCACAGCAACCTCTGGATGGACCCGGTGAAACGACACCGCCACACCAACGGAGAACCACGTCCGCGATGAACCGGCTACTCCGCTTCTCAGTCCTGCTTTCGGTGCTGGCCGCAGTATTGTTCTCGCTGTTTTTGACAGTGGCTCTCCTGTTCAGGCGCGGCGACACGTTCCGTCCCTGGAGCTGGCAGCGTCAGGTAGTCTGGCTCTCCAAACGCGTGGCGGCCGAGAGCGCGGCCCTGCCCCTGAAACTCTGGGACCCCTACGCCGGCCGTCAGGTTGTCGCACCCACCGGACCCTGCCTCTGCTCGGCCGGCCTTCCCGGCGCAGTCCCAATCCGTTCCGCCGACTCGCTCCGCGCTTGCCTTAATCGCAGCCTGCCCGGGGATTCCGTGCTGGAGGTCGGTTTCGAAAGCGGTTCCCTGACGCAAAGTCATTTTGGTTTCAGCTACCAGCCTCCCGGCGAGCCGCTCCTGGATTCGCTGCGCACTTTTTGCGGGCTGGACAGTCTGGCCCGAGGAGATGAGGGATCGGACTGCACTCTGCTCTGGCGGGCCACCCGGTGGACATACCGGATATTCCACAGACCCCACATTGTCACGGAAACAATTCCGGAAGTAGATTTCAATTTCAACTCCCTGGAAATAATCCATCGCGTTGTGAACGGCGAACAGTTCTGGTGCAGCGAGTACAGCACCACACTGGTGCAGGTTCTGGCCGCCCTGGGCTACACCGGACGCTATGTGATGCTGAACTCGGACACCGGCGGGCATGTCACGGTGGAGGCCTGGTGCGACAGCCAGGGCAAGTGGGTAATGCTCGACCCGTTTTACGGCCTGCGGGTGAGCCTGGATGGGCAAATACTTAATGTGCTGGAGATACACGCTTTATTGAACGACCCGGAGGCCAGTCAGCGGGTTTTGATCGAACGGGTGGACAGCGGTCAGATGGAGGACCGGGAGCGCCAGTTTTATTTCTCGCTCTACCGAGATTTCGCCGTTCGCATGCGCAACGACTGGTTCACCAACCGTTTCCCGCATTGGCACCCGCTGTCCAATTCCGTGATGAACGCCGTGGAATGGCGGGACAGCTTGAGCCGTGACAACCCGGCGTTCAAATATTCGACCAATAAAGCGGCAGACCTCTACTGGCCGCTGAATCAGGTCGGTCTGAGCCTGTATCCGCTGGATGAGGGACGGTTTCTGGTCACCCTGGAAACGCTAACACCCGGCTTCTCGCATTTCGAGGTGACTGTGGACAGTCTGCCGCCGGTGCGTAGTGAGGCCGGCTCATTTGTCTGGAGACTGCACGAGAGGGAGAACCTGATCCGTGTGCAGGCGGTGAACAGCCGCGGGGTGGAGGGGAAGCTCTCCCAGGTGCGGGTCGTTTTTTCCGACCGGGTCCAGGTTGAGGAAAATGAGGTTTCTGACAGCCTTACGGCAGGCTGTGTGCCAGCCAGATAACAAATTGAGACAGGGATCGATCTGACCGTGTCGAGCCTGAAAAAAACACTTCTTTCACATCCGCTGCTGAGCGTGTTCCTGCTGGCGCTGCTCGTACGGCTGATCGCCCTGGGGCTGCGTCTGCCGGAACTGGACACGCCGCTGAACAAGGATTCCCTGCTCTACCATCAAATGGCAGTGAGTCTGCGCGCCGGGGCGGGTCTGGTCAACGAGGGTCATCCCACGGCGGTGGTCCAGCCGCTCTACCCGCTCTTTCTGTCTGGAGTGTACACGCTCTGCGGCGAGAGCTTTGTTGTGGTTTTCCTGCTGCAGGTGATCCTCAGCGCCCTGACCGCGGTGTTGCTGGCCGGAATGACCCGCCGTCTGGCCGGGGAGCGCACCGGATTGGCCGCGGGAGTGATTCTGGCGCTATACTGGCCCCTGGCTCTGGTTGCGAACCGGCTCCTCACCGAGACTCTATTTATCTTCTTTCTGGTCGCCGCCTGCTATAGCCTTGTACTGCACCTGCACACGAAAAGGATGTCCTGGGCAGTTCTGGCCGGTCTGCTGCTGGGACTTTCGTGCCTGGCACGCGCGGTGACTCTCTATCTGGCTCCACTTATCGGGCTTTGGCTGCTTGCCCTGGCCTGGGGGGATAGAGACCACCGGCGTTTGTTGTCCGGATTTCTTTTCTGTGCCGTGTTCCTCGCCGCGCTCGTTCCCTGGACTGTACGCAATTGGAATGTGTTCCACGCGTTCCTGCCTGGCGGCACCAACAGCGGGATGGTGCTTTACATAGGCAATTATCCTCCCGGTGGGCACGGGTTCGGGATGAACCTGCGTCCGCAGGATTTGCCGCCGGAGGACAGATACATTTATGATCTGCCTGAACTGCAGTTCGACCAGGCGATGCGTCGGATGGCCATTCAAAAGCTGCGCCAGGACCCGGCCGGAGCGGCTTACATGTTTGTGCGCAAGGCTTTGTTTTTCTGGGTGCCGGTGGACTGGGAAATTCTGGGCCACAACGACGGGATTGTCAATCCCTGGTATGTTTGGCTGATCCTGCTGACACTGCCCTGGCTGTTCAGTCCCCGGGGCTGGAAAGAATATCTGGTTCCGCTCGGGGTGGCGTTTTATTTTTTCCTGATCTGCCTGGCAACCTACGGCTCGCCTCGCCTGCGCCTGCCGGTGGAGCCGCTTATGATGCCTCTGGCCGCGGAAGGCTGGCTCCGGCTGGAACAGACACTCAATCGACAGTTGCTCTGGCTGGGGCTGCCTGTGCTGATGTTGTTGAGCGGTGTCGCCGCAATGGTCTGGGGTGGTGCGATAAAGGAGTTCCTGGCTGGAATAATAAGCGCTGTCGGCCTCTGGTGACAGCTTTTACCCAAAGAGCATACAATACTTTGGAGGGTTTGCGTGATCCGAAGCACGGTTTTCAGCCAAGACGGTCTGAGACAGGTCCACGAGGCCACCCTGACAGTGCTCGAAACAACAGGTGTCAAGCTGGAGCACGAGAAAATACGCGCGGCCCTTCTTGCCCGGGGTGCCCGGCCGGGAAAGGACAGCGAGACAGTCTGTCTGCCCCGCGCCCTGGTCCAGGAATGCCTGGCTCTGGCCCCCTCTAAGGTGCGGTTCTGCGACCGGGGAGAAAAGTCCTGGGAAATCGGTCCGGGCAAGGTCTCGACATTCTGGACCGCCGCGGCGATGAACCTGTTCGACAGCCGGGGCAAGCATGAGTTCGACCGTGCCGAGCTGGCCCGCCTGAGCCGTCTGGTCGAGGGCCTGCCGAACCTGGACGGTGTGGTGGGGGTGAGCGTGAAAGACGCCCCGCCGCGTTTCCGGGACGTGGCCGGGTTCCGCACTATGGTCGAGAACACGCTCAAGCATGTGCGAGTCCTCTCGTTCTCGCCGGAGGGCACCGCGGCGATAGTCGAGATGGCGGCGGTCCTGCTGGGTGGTGAGAACCTGGCAAAACGTCCGGTGTTCAGCCTGGGATTCACCGCTCATGGCCCGCTGCGCTGGACCAACCTGGCGCTGGATGTGTTCTATCGCAGCGCCGGGCATGGTATCCCGGTGATGATCAACGGCGAGCCTATGGCCGGTGGCACAGCTCCGGTCACCCTGGCCGGTGCGGTTACGGTGGGCAACGCCGAGATCCTGGCCGGAATCGTGCTCAATCAAGTGCTGGAGCCGGGACGGCCCTGTATCCACAACCTGGGTTTCGCACATATCATGGACATGCGCACCGGCACCGCGGTAACCGGCGGGCCGGAGAACTGCCTGCTCGCCGCGGCCGGAGCCCAGCTCGCCGCTTTCTACAACCTGCCGTCGGCCTCCTGGGCCAGCTCGGACAGCATGCTGGCCGACAGCCAGAGCGCAGTGGAAAAATGCATGTCCATACTGACCCATTCCCTGGCTGGAGTGGGATTGGTCTGGGGTGCGGGCACCCTGGAGAGCGAGCTATGTATCAGTTACGCACAGACCGTGATCGACAACGAGATAATCGGACAGGCCCGCCGTTTCGTGCGCGGGATCGAGGTGGTCCCGGAAAGTTTGGCCCTGGACCTGATCGACCAGATTGGCCCCTGCGGCAGCTACCTGGCCAGCGAGCACACGTTTGAGCATTTCCAGGCGGAATTCTACGAGACGGTCCTGTTCTGCCGCGACCGTCGTGAGACTTGGGAGGCCAAGGGCGGTCTGGCCCTTCAGGACAAGGCCGCCCGGGAGGCTGAGACTATAATCGCCCGGACAGAGGTTCCGGCCCTTTCGCCGGACCAGAGTCGCGAGCTGGACCGGATCGAGCGGAGCCTTCTGGCAGCAAGCTGAAAATCGACACGCTGTCCATAGCTGTACCCCTGGCGGACGGAGGCTGCATGCTGCGTGATAAGAGGTTCTGGTTTTTACTCTTTCTGACAGTGCTCTTGCGATTACCCACGTTCCTGTTCCGTGGGGCGCCATCCGGGGATGAGTCTAACTATTTCGACCAAGCGCTTGACCTGATTTCACACGGACCTGGTTGGCAAGGGGTGGAAAGTGTCCAGGCCGCCCCGAAACTGCTTTTCATCCTGCTTAACGCACCGTCGGTCTGGTCAGTCTATTCTTTGACCCACAATGCCGGCCTCAGCGCAGCCGTGTTGCCTTTTCTGATCTCCATCGCCGGCCTGCTGGCGGTCTATGTCGTGGGCAGACGCCTCTACGGCCCGGCAGGGGCTTACTGGGCCGGATTGCTCTATGCGGTGATGCCGTCAATCGCTTTTCACTCCAGCGTAATGACCGCTGAACAAATGTACGTGTTTTTCTATCTGGTTGGACTCATTCTCTTGGGGAACTATCTGGCCGAGGGGAAAAAGGGGCAACTGATCGCGGTCATGCTGCTTTTTGCTGCGCTGTGCAAGGTGCGTCCTGAGGGTATCGTTATTTTCGCCCTCTCCCTGGCACTGGTGTCAGCGCGGTGCTGGAAGGCTTCACCGGTTGGAACGGGAGTTATCAGGAGCATTATCGGCGTTGTAACAGTATCGACAATCTGTTTCCTGGGTTCCAATCTGTTCTTTGCTTTTCTAACCCGGTCCGGTCTAGTCCCGATAAGCCCGGGACCGGGAATAGGCTCTTTTCCTGGCCATATCCTGGGCAATCTGGGTCGCCGGGTCACCAGCATGTTCGGTGTCGGGCTGCCAGGCGGACTGACCGCCTCAGGCAATAAGCTCGGCTACATCATGGAGAACTGGCGGATTGTTTCTCTGGCGAGTGTGCTCGTGCTGTATGATGTGCTGAAAACCGTGCTAATACTTCCGACACGGATTATCCCGCCGGCATTCTTCCTGTTTCTCGGTCTGTCCTGTGCTTACGATGAGCCCAGGCCGTCACACCTGCGCTACCTGGAAGTTTTTATTCTGTCTTCCAGTCTGATGATTCTGTTCTATCCCGTGTTGTTCCAGTTGTCTTTTTCCCGCTACATGTTCATTCTCACTCCGATTGCCGTGTTTTTAGGGGCGCGGGGCCTGGTTGTCCTGGAAAAGAGGATGACACTGCACCCGGCGGTCTGGCTCGGGAAACATATCCGTACAATCCTGACCGTTTCCATTCTCCTCTATGTTGTAACCGGTTTCTATTTCCTCCAGGCGGGGGCGCTTTACAGAGAGGGTGCAGGCACTGTGTTTGCCAATCAGGGCGAAATGTCCCGGAACAGGAACAAATCCATGCTGGTGGAGCAGCTCAGGCAAGGTTATTCGGGAAAGAATATCACCGTGATGGGTGAGGGTGACTGGTGGCACAGACTGGAAGGAGTTAACAAGTCATTGTTTCCGTTTCGAGTCGGTCTGGTGGACGGACTTTGGGTAACGCTGCCGCTGTCCTCAGAGGATGTCATGGACAGCTTGTCCGCAAAAAAACCGGCCTTGCTGGTCCTGTCCAGGAGTCAGTTCTACCCTGTTGTCAGGCCGGGAGTGACAAATTATTTCAGAAAATCATTGTCTCTTAACCTCGGGGACGGCGACGAGGGGCTGGAGATTATGCGCCCTCCCGAGGAGAACGATAACTACTCTATCTATAAGAATCTAAAATTTATTTGGGATGGCGACTCTCTGTCTGTAGGCCTGCGGCTTGTAGAGACAGTCGCCAGCCCGGATGACCCGGACAGCCTGAAAGTGTTTCTGCTCGAGCGCTGAGTGCCTGGACGGGAAAATCCTGACAGCTCCGATAACTATGAAAACAAACCTCAGTTTTGATAGAAGGGGGAATCGGATGAAATATCGCCTCACAGTCCTGGCACTGTTGATAGCAGTGACTGTCACGGCCCGTCCCGCACCGGCCTCCTCCTCGGCTGATTTCCAGGACCTGACCCACTGGAGCAACACTTTCCAGCAGCAGCGCCACTACCGGATCATCCTGCCCGTCGACTATGAGACCAGCGGCAAGCGCTACCCGGTGGTCTAGTATTTCCACGGCCACAGCTCGCGCTATTGCGGTGTGCCTTACGGTGACGGGCAGCAGGTGTCGCTGCCGGCGATGATCGATTACGTGAAA
>CAYLSM010000082.1:0-17607 GCA_964386505.1 uncultured Gemmatimonadales bacterium | reverse complement strand
GAGGCTGTTTCTTTTTTCCCTGCCTGGTCGAGTTGCCCGGACAGGGCAGCCAGACGGTGCACCGCGCGTTCCAGCGAGTGGTCCAGTGCCCCGGAGAGATCAACCATTTCCTCCACAGCCGTCTCGGGCTCGAACCCCTCCAGGAGCGTATCCCAATCCGGATCCCGCCCGGCGGAACTCAGGCGTTCGGCCAGGCTGAGGCGCAGCACGGCGCGCTCAGGGCAAATATTGATCAAAGTGCGCAGAAGGCTTTCCGGGTCCGCGGCCGGACCGTCCAGAACGAAAGACTTGCCCCGGCTGCTGAGAAGCCGCGGGCTGTCTGCACCGACCGCAAACCGCGACCGCTCGACGCGTCCGGCCTGGGGGGTATAATCTTCCAGGCTGAGACTTGCCAGCAGAAGGCCCTCGTGGTCCCAGATACGCAGCGTGTTGGCGACATCATCCACGCCCAGGGCCAGCGGCCCGCCGGGGAATGGGAACCCCCGAACCTGGCCGCAGAATTTGGCCGAATCGATGCCGCGAAGGCTGAAACAGCGTTTCAGGGAGCCATCGGCATCAAGCAGCACGAGGCGATTGTTGAAACTGTCCCAGACAAACACGGATGGTGCGTTGTCGATGTCAGGGGCCATGGAAAGTGTTTCCGGGAACTCGAACATGGGTTTGCCGCTCTCCGCCTGCGGCCCGCTGAACCGCCGCACCGTCTCCTCCACCTCCAGCCCCCGCGAGCCGATCCAGCCCAGGAACGCTCCCTGGGTGTCGAGTCGGCTGACGCGATGGTTGCCGCGCTCGCAGACCCATAGCTCGACACCGCTGTCCGTTTCCAGGGACAATATGTCGGAGGGGTCATCCAGCAGCCGCCCGGGGGCCGAGTGCTCGAAACGCCCCAGCTCTTTGCCGTTCTGCGGGTCGAGCCGCAGGATGCGGTTGTTCCAGCGGTCGCAGACATACAAACTGCCCGCGGCCAGGGACATGCCGCCGGATCGGCCGAGCGTTCCGCCGGGCAGGCTCCAGAGCTTGCGTCCGGTGGCGAGGTCGAAACAGCCCAGGCCCTCCTCGGAGGCCCCGGCGGCGAAGAACCGTCCGCCTGCCGGATCGCTCAGGCAGCAGTCGGGACGCCAGGCTGGCCAAGACGGACTGGCGGCAGTGCGCAACCATATCGCGGCCAGGGGCCGGAGCGGCTCAAGACCCTCCGCAACGGCCGGGCTGTCGAGGACAGCTTTCAGGGCCGCGGGCGAGAAAGCCCGGGTGAGGCTGTCTTTCCAACCCTGCGCACTCAGCACCGGGGCGGCTTCGGGTGTGACTGCGGCTTTCACCGGGACGGCTTTTTTGTGTTTTTTCTTGGCCATTCTATCTTTCTCCCGCTTTGCAGCTTCCGGGCTCAACCCACGCTGATAATCTCGCGGCCGCGGCGGCGCAGTGGCTCCAGGCAATCGGCTATCTCGGCAGCGTGGCCGAGCGAGGTGATCAGCACCAGGTCGAAGTGAAGCCCCTCCAGCGCCTCGGGGCCGCGGACCTCCAGGCCCAGCATGCGGCGGCCCTGACGGCGGCTGTCGCTGTCGACCACGGCCAGCACTCGGTGACCCATTTCAAGGCAGAGCTGGCAGACAAGCTCGCCGGTTTCGGCCGCTCCGTAGAGTACGATCCCCAGGTCGCGACGTCCACCGAAACGCTCGGCCAGCAGCTCTCTGAATTCGCGTTTGGCATACTTGTACAGCCGTACGGTCTCGATGGTGCAGCGCCGCACCAATTCCTCACGCCGCGATTTTCCTGCGGCGGTCAGGTGGTAGGTGGTGCTGCGGTGGTTGGCCCCGGCTTTCATCAGGTAGCCGCTCTCAACCAGCCGGCGGATGTAGTTGTTGACCATGGAGGGGGCCAGACCCACGCGCGCGGCCATGCGGCTCTGGCTGATCGAGGGGTCATCCCCGATCTCGGCCAGGAGCATCATCTCCCGGACAAGGCTGCCGGGAAGCAGAAGGTCGAACTGATCGAGCATTTTTCATTCACCGAATGAACATTGTGTTGCCTTATAACCCACCGGATACAGAACCCGGAGGGTTTTTCAGCCCTTGAAT
Organism: uncultured Gemmatimonadales bacterium; assembly: GCA_964386505.1. Taxonomy (GTDB): domain Bacteria; phylum Gemmatimonadota; class Glassbacteria; order GWA2-58-10; family GWA2-58-10; genus JAJFUG01. The sequence continues at coordinate 15,535 of CAYLSM010000082.1, read as the reverse complement.
TCGAACCGCTTATGCGCCTGCTCAGTTTCTCCCTGCAACTGCGCGGCCGGTGAGGACTTTTCCAGCCCCTCGGGGAGCCCGTTCCACTGGCTTTTCATCGCCTTTTCCCAGCTGTCGCGCAGGGTGCGCAACTGCTCGCTGACTTTCAGGACCGGCTCCGCCTCTTTCTTCACGTTGGCATTGACCAGCGTGTGATGCATGAACTCGTAGATGCGGAACAGGTTCGAGGCGATCTCGCCGCCTTTCTTGAAATCCAGGCTGGTCATCAGCTCGAGGAAAATCCGCTGCGCCTTGATCAGATTGTTGTGCGCTTTTTCCAGGTTTTTCTGCTCGATGCCCTCCATACCCAGGGTCATGAATTTCAAGGCCCCGTCATAGAGCATCAGGATCAGCTTTTCCGGCTTGGCGCTCAGTACCTGCATGGCCTGGTAATCCTTGATCTGCTTGTTGTAAGCCTGGCCATAGGTGCTGTTTTTCATGGTCTGACTCATCTCGAGAACACCTCTTTCGCGTATCGCGCGGACCGGGGGTTGTCAACCGCCCCAGTCCGGCACAGTTCAGACAGCTGCGAGATAATCCACATCCGGGCTGTCAGTGTGTTCCGTACTTTCGAAATCGAGGTTTGAGCCCACGGCCAGAGCGGCGCGCTCCATCCGTTTGAGCAGAAAATCGGCTGTCTGGTAGAAACTTATGAAAAAAGCCCCGTATAACCTGGCGGCATCCTCCATGAGGCTCCGGTCGCGAGTGCGGCTCTCCAATTGACGGCTACCGCGCTGGAAAGCGAGCAGTCCGCCCTGGTTGGCGTGCTCCAGCAGTTCGAGCACGTCCTTGCGGTTGTACACCTTCTCGTAAACCGCCTCGATGCCGGCGAAATCCTGCTCCGGGTTGGCGCTCTGGCCCTGGTGGATCAACCGGGCCAGCTCGAACCCGTCGTTGCACAGCGTGCAGAAAGTGGAAAGTTCTTCCACCGAGCGGCTGAGGAAATCGTACACCGCCTGCTTTTCACGGGCCGGGCGCAGCGAGTGGCAGCTCAGGATCATCTGGCGCACCGGGTGGGTGCGGCGGGCGTAGCGCCAGAACACCTCGTCCAGGGGAAGGTTGGTCACACCGGCGAATCCCACTCCACCCTCGGAGGCGTTGATCACCCGGCTGCCGGTTTCGGCGATTTCGCGCTCGAAGTACTGGCGGTAGGCTTCCAAGGCTTTGGAAGTGCGCACCGGACGGCCGAAGATGTCAGTGGCGTCCAGGTTGTTCTCGTTTATCATGCGCCGGTCGTGCATGTCCTGCAACGTGCGTCCGCCGCCGATCTCGCGCAGCCAGCGGCGTTCCTGGTAAGTGCCGTGGGCGTAATAGCGCAGGCCGGGAAACGACAGGTCCTGGCCGGTGAAAACGATCGGATCGCAGCCCAGGCGGTGGGCCAGGTCGAACGCGCCGGTGGAGATAGAGCCCCAGGCCTTGACCTTCCCGAAATCTCCCAGCACCGCGGACAGCCGTTTCATGAGGGTCTCGTCAAAGCTCATGGTGAAACGGGGTCCCTGGAACTCGCTCACGATCCGCGGGTGGGTCATCGGCTCGGCCACCAGGGCGGCGCCTGTGCAGCCCAGGCCCTTGAGGTGGCGGAAATTGTTCTCGCCCGCGTCCCCGGCCAGCACCAGGTGCGGCTGCACGCCGGCGCGATGGAGGGGGCCCAGCGAGGTGTCGACGCAGATCAGAACGGCATGGCGCTCGAGCTGACGCAGAAGCTGGATATTGCGGTCCAGGGAGGGGCCGGCCGAGATCACCACTGCCGGGATACCCTTGAACCGTCCGAAAAGGCGCTTGACCGGAGGATCGCCGGCCAGGGCCAGAATATTGTCCAGGGTGTTGGAGAAATAGTTGCGCACGGCGGCCACATTTGTGAGGAAATTGCCGCCCACGGCGATGATCCACTTGCGGCAGAGGTCGTCCAGGCGGGCGAAATAGTCGCCGCACAGCCGCATCGAGGGGGCGTGGGGCAGAATCATCACACCCTCCAGCGAGGCCACGCGGAACACCTCGCCGAAATGGGCCGGCGCCTGTTCCACAGGCTCGCCCACGGCCCAGAAAATGTTGTCGCGGCTGAAAAGATGACGCAAATCGCGTGCGGCCAGTGCGGCCTTGAATATCGATATCTGCGGCTCCACCACCAGCACATGCCCGGAGTCGCCCAACCGCTCGAGAAGGCGGTCCACGTGGTAGCCCAGCCCGAAACCGTAGACCAGGCAGGCGTTGGCCCCTGGCGCGAACTGGGCCTCGACCAGGCGCTCGGCCTCACGCAGTGGGTCCACCGCGCTGTGCAGGCTCCAGGGACGGCCACCGGCGTCCATAAGGCGCAGAGTAGGCACTCCTGCGGCAGTGGCGGCCACCTCGGACGCGGCCGGGAGGGCCTGGTTCACCTGGCGGGCCAGATGCGGGCTGCGCTGCGCCAGGGCTTCCATATTTAGGCGAAAGATATCCATCCGGCCTTTCTCAGTCGTTCTGCTCGAGTTGATCCAGCAACTGCATGGCGTGTCCGTGCCAGCTTTCCAGGAATTCCCCCAGCTCGAATTCGAGACTGTCGCAGAGCTGCACCACGTCGCCAGTTTCCTGGGCCCGGGCGATGTCGCCCAGCAGCTCGTTGAACCCCTCGGTGCGCGGGGCCAGGGTGTCGATCGGCCAGCCCTCGGCTCCCAGCCATCGGACAATGGGCGGCCAGGCGCTGGCCACGAGCTGCAGGCCCTCGATGGCCTTTTTCAGGTGCTCGTAACCATCGTTCTCGCGGGCTCCGTGAAGTTCTTCCACGCAGTCGGCGAGCTGGACGGCGATCCGTGGTATGAACTCGATCATGCTACGGAGTGTGCTGCGAGCCAGATCGATCACTCTCTGAGTGGTGATTTCGAGCTGCTGCAGATTCTCCAGAGGCTTGGCGGCGTCGGCTTTCTCTCTTTCCTGGTCCAGACTGTGGCCGTCCAGAGTCATGGCCACGATCACTCTTTCAGGACCGAGATCCTGCTCGACCGAGCGGATCAAGTCGGCAAGGGTATCGGCCCGAAAGTTTTCCGTGTCCAGGCTGCGTCCATCCAGAGTGAGCTTAAGCATGGAATGCTCCTTGTTATTCCTTATTAAATCAATCCATCAAGGCCCCCGGGCCGTTTATCCACCGCTGGCCGCGGTGGCCGAGGCGCCGCCGGTGTAGGACGAAAGCGAGTTCTGCTGCTCCTGGAGCTTTGAAATGGCGTTCTCCATCGCGGTGAACTTGTTGCGCAGACGGGTCTCGTACTCGTCCAGACGGTCGTTCATCGTGTCGATACGGTCCTGAAGGTCCACCATATCGTCATAAATCGAGCCTTGTCCGTATGTTCCGCCCACCGAGACGCTCAGCGGGATGAACCCTTGTATACCGGTGCTCTGGCGCAGCGAGGTGTACATTTTCTGCGCCGCGCCGGCTTTCTCATCGGCGTCCGGCCCGATATAGGAACCGCCGCTCATGCCGAAACGGGTGGACAGGCGGTCGGTGTCGGAGGACGCGGTCAGGTCGAGAATACGCATGTAGGCGCTGCCGGTGGATGTCTCGCTCTTGAACTGAAGGTGCCCGGTCCCGTCAAACGAGACCGAGATATCGTCAAGCTCCTTGCTCTGCAGCTCGGTGGTTATGAGGCTTAGGATCGAACTTCTGCTCTGTGTGCCCGCCGGGATAGTGATCGTGGCGCTGTTCGTACCGTCATATACCTCGAACGAGATGTCGTTGGCCAGGTCCGTACTCTCGTCGAACCCGGTCGTTCCCTTGACCGAAGTGGAGGAGAGAGCGTTCTGGTTGAACAGGAGCGCCACCGAGACATCGTCGCTTGCCAGAGCGGCGGTCAGCTTTTCGTTATCCTGGAGGGCGGCCTTGATCGTGTCCAGGTCGGTGGAGTCGGCCACCAGGACCCCTGAGTAATCCTCGGTCAACGGGCTTCCCGCTTCGCCGCTGTTGATTCCCAGATCGGCCAGGCTCTGCAGGGTGCTGCCGTTGATCTGCACGCGAGACCCGATGATGCTCTGGATCTGGTTGAGCAGGATCTTGAAATTGCTCTCCTTGCGGATCGCCTCGCTCTTATTGAGAGTTTCATATTTGTCGATGCGGTCCACCAGCTCGGTGTAAGTCAGGCTGGAACGCTCTTCATCCGTGATCGGCTCCAGATATTTTTTGTCCTCGTTGCTTACGGTGTCGGGACTGAGCAGCTTTATGGTCTTGTTGTACTCGACGATGAACTGGGCGATAGCGTCGATGGCCTTTTCCGAGTCACCCTGGACAGTCAGTGTGACCATGTTGTCGGAGGTGCCAAGCAACTCATAGGTCATGCCCGAGGTGATATCGTCGATGGTGTTGGTCTTGCGGGTGTAGTTAATCCCGTCCACCTGAACCTGGGCCTCCTGACGGGCCTGGCCCACATCGTTCTTGGCCTTGGGCGACTCCACGCTGCTGATCGACCCGTCCGCCGTGGCTCCTTGCAGCAGCCGCAGGACAGTGAACAGGTTGCTCGTGTCCGAACTCGACCCGAGCTGGATATGGTCGGCCGTGGTGTCGTCATCCACTTTCTGGACCAGGGTGAAGCGCTTGTAATCAGGGTCTATGGAGGCGGTGACCCCGGCGGCTGAGTTGTTGATCTTGTCGATCACGTCATCCAGGGTGTCAACCTGGGCGTCCACCGAGATCGAGATGCCGTTGATCGTGATAGTGCCCGAGGTGGGCCGGATGGCGAAACCGGCCTGGTCGAGCTCGGCCCCGGAGTCGATATGCCCGCTGTCCGAGCCGCCGGAAACCGTGGTGGAGGCGTTGGTCAGACCCAGAACTTTGAGGATATTGCTTTCGCCGGCCCCGCCGCTGTAGGCGCCGAACGAAACCTCTCCATCGGCCCCATACGCGGAGGCCGAGGCGATGAAACGGTCGGTGCTGTCCTCATAGTGCACCATCATGTTCTGGCCGGCGCTGTTGATCCGGGCCACCACATCGGCCAGGGTTATCCCGCTGTCGATTTCTTCCTGGGTCAAAGTGAGAGTGGCGTCCCCGACCTTGAACGTGCCGGCCGTGATTGCGCTGTCCAGCCCGAAAGCCCCGGCTGCGTTGAGGTCGGCGATGGTGCGGTTTAGGCCGGCCACGCCGGTTCCGTCCGGGTCAACGGCCAGGCCGGTGGCGAAAGACGAGCTGGTGACACCGGTTACGCCGTACAGCTCGGTGCGTGAGCTGTCGGAAATGGCCAGGTTCTGGCTGTTGTTTATCTGAATGCGGGCCGAGCCTGCGGAGAAAACATCGCCCACGGTGGCCCCGAGCAGGGTGACTCCATCGATCAGGTTGGTCACGCCGATGCCGCGGAAGTCTTCCTTGGTACCGCTGACCACCCGCCGCTCATCAGCCGAGACCGAGCCGCGGCCGTAGAAATCGCTGATCATGGTGAAATCACTGCTGTCGGTGGTGGCGTTGCTGCTGGTGGAATTATCACCGCTCAGGCCGAACAGCTTTGACAGGAACCCGTCCGTGGCTCCGGTCTGGCTGATTGTCACGTCACGCCCGCCCTCGTTGGCGATAATCTGGAGATACTTCGCCCCTCCGGTGCCGTCCACCACCTGGGCGGTCACATCCGGGCCGGTGAGGTTGATCGCGTGGATCAGGTCGGCCAGGGTATCGCTGCCGCCGAGCGTGGAACCATCCTCTTTCAGAACGGTCAGGTTGCCAGTGGCGCCGCTGGCGTCCGGGTCCACCGTGAAACCGTCGAAATCGGTGATCCCCAGGTCGGCCAGGGTCAGGGCCATGACATCGCCGCCCGAGGCGGCTCCTGCCAGATCCACTGTTCCGGTGAGACTGCCGGCCTTGCCGTTGGTCGAAACCACCAGGGCGGTGCCGCTCACAACATCCAGCGGGTTGAGGGCCGCCACCTGACGGGCCGAGCCCAGTCCGGTGGTGGAGTCTGAGGAGGCCGTGGACCCGCTCTGGATCCCCATGGCCGCCTCGGCCACCGCGCCACTCACGCCCACATCCACGCCCACGTAGCTGCTGGCGATCTGGATCACTTTGCCGCCCAGGGAATCGTCCCGGACAAGCTGCACCTTGACCGCCGAGCCGGCCTGGTCGCGGATCGCCTGGAACACCTGGCTCACGGTGCTGCTGCCGCTCAAACCGGTTATCGAGATCGGGTTGCGGGAGCCGGAGCCGTCCAGGTCTATCTTGAGGCTGAAATCAGAGCCCAGCCCGAGGTCGCTCAGGGTAGTCGAGTCGGTGAGGGCCACCCCGCCGATCAACCGTCCCGCCCCAGGGGCGTTCAGGGTGGTGGTGCTGCCGAGCTGGTTTATGCCCACTGTATTGGAGCCGATTAAACTGGCCTGGCTGTAATAGCGGTTGCTGCTGACCGACGCTTCCTGAGCCAGTTGAAGGACCTTGACGCGGTGATTGGTCTTGGCCGTACCCAGGCTGGCGGTGGCGCGAACGATCCCGTCATCGCTCGATTCGACCGTGCGGGTGATGAAAGTTGAGTCCAGACGCAGGTTTAGGGCCTCGTTCTGCAGGGCCAGCACCTGGGTGTTGACATCCCGGTAGGCCTCGCGCTTGAGCGCGAGAAGTTCCTGCTGGTTCTGCAAACGCGTTATGGGAATCTGTTTGGCATCGACCATCTTGGTGATGATCGACTCTGTATCGATGCCGGAGGCCAGGCCGGAGATGCTGATCGGGGATGATGAAGCCATAGTTTGCCTTTCAGCCTTGTCAGGCTGTGCCGGAGTGTATGCCGCGGGCGCAATGCGCCTCATGACCGGACGGCCCGGAAGGAGCAAGAGTTATGCCATATAAGGCCTTGCTGTCGGCTAATCGATTGATCCTCAATGAAATATCTCGACAAATCATACCGGCGCGCAGTCTCCTGATATCCGGTTTTGAGTTTTATGAGGAATATTTTTCCGAAATCAAATTAAACGCAATTTGAATATCCGGAAAAAATATCCGCACAGGTGAGTTTCCCACCCATCATATTATTATCGGCATTCAAGTGAGAGGTCTTGAGGACAGAACTTTATGGTATAGAATAAGTTGAGAGGATATTATCAGACTCGGGGAGCGGCTCCGGCCGCACTTTGACCGGCTGGGGATTGCTCCGTGGGCGGGAAGCGTTATTTTGGGAAAAAGGAGGAACAATGGAACGCAAAGAAGAAAGCAACCTGCCCCGTTGGTGCGATCTGCGTTGCACTCACGCCTCGTTCCCCGAGGAATACGGGCTGGACGGGGCCGGGAGCTGCCGCACTTTCGCCGGGCTGCACTGCGCTATTCTGAACCGGATCGTGGCCAAGAACGCACCCTGCGCCGCGCGCCTGGAGCTTGGGGACAGGAAGTAAACCTGTGGGGTTTAACCGTTGCGGCGGGCCAGCACCAGGTAGCGTTCCGGATGGTCCTCCACTGACATGACCTTGAACCCGGCCACATGCAGGGTGTCGCGCAGCACCGGCTCCTCGGGCAGCATGTCCAAGGCCACCTCGTCACTCATGGCGGCGTGGCAGGCATTGAGCTGCTCCCGCCCGGCGGGATGGGCCAGGATCAACCAGCCGCCCGGTCGCAGCACACGGCGTAGCTCGGCCAGGCAGGCGCTCTTGCCGTCCAGGTGCGGGAACACCCGGAACAGCACCGTCGCCTCGAACAGCGAACCGGCCAGGGGCAGGACAGCGGCATCCGCCTGAAAATAGAAAGCGCGCTCCAACTGCTTGGCCCGCGCCTGGGCCAGCATCGCCCCCGAGATGTCGAAAGCGGTCACCTGCCCGGCCGGACCCAGAACGCCCAGGAGCGCCGCGCTCACCTGGCCGCTGCCGCAACCCACCTCCAGCACCCGCCAGCCTTTCCGCAGGCCCATGTCCCGCACCAGGGAGTCGATTTTAAGCCGCTCGCTCGCGGTGCTGTTGTCACGGTCCCAGCCCTCGGCGTGGAAATCGAAAAAGTGCCGCTTGCTCTGCGGGCCGTGCTGCTCAGAGTGCGCCATGGCCGGCCTGCCTCCTTTTGGGCGAGAACAGTAGCGAAAGCCCGAACAGGGCGCTGGAGGCCACCACCACGCAGGCCCCGGAGGGAAGGTTGCACAGGCTGGAAAGAAGCATCCCGGCCACAGCAGCCAGCACGCCGAACAGCGCCGATATCAGGAACAGGCGGCTCATGCGGTAGGTGAACTGCCAGGCCGCCGCCGCCGGGTTGACTATCATGCTGAACAGCATCAGCCCGCCCACAGTGTCCAGGTTCACTGTCACCGTGGCCCCGCATAGAACCAGCAGAAGGTACCAGGTGAGACGCTCGCGCAGGCCCGAGGCTGCCGCCACCTGCCGCGAGAACATCACCGCCCGGAACTCCTTGTAGAACAGGAACACTGTCGCCAGGCTCAAGGCGGTCACCAAGGCCAGGCGCAGGATATCGCCGCCCGAGAGCAGCAGGATATTGCCCCAGATCAGGCCCAGCATGTCGTTGCGCGGGGTGGGGGAAAGGCCGATCCCCAGGAACGCCAGGCCCATCATCAGCGAGAAAATAACACCCAGCGAGATGTTGGGGTCCATCCGCACCCGGTCGGTCAGCGGCCCCACGGCGAAAGAGGCGGCCAGGGCCATGACAAACCCGCAGCCCGCCGGGGGAAGGCCGGTCAGAAGGCCGAACACCGCGCCTGCCATGGCCGCGTGCGACATGGCAACGCCGATGAACGGGATGCGCATGGTCACGATGAACACGCCTATCACCGAGCAGCCCACCCCGCACAGGACCGAGGCGGCCAGGGCGTTGCGGAAAAAGGGGAATTGCCAGAGTTCGAGAAGGCTCACCGCAGTCATTCCTGAAATATCTGGTACCGTCCGCCGCGCAGCTCCAGTTCCACCCGGCTGCCGTACAGCGTGGAAAGCAGCTCCGGGGTGAGGCATTGCTCCTTGGGACCGGCGGCAAGAATCTCTCCCGCGCGGACCAGGGCCACATGGCCGCAGCCGGCGGGAAGGCTCGAAATTTCATGGGTTACGGCCAGGACAGTCATCCGGCGGGTCTGCTGAAGGCGGTCCACGCTGTCCAGGAAACGCAGGGCCGCACGCGGGTCGAGTGCCGCGGTGGGCTCGTCCAGGATCAGCAGCTCCGGCTCCTGGGCCAGGGCCCGGGCCAGCAGCACCCGCTGGCGCTCACCGCCCGAGAGCGTGCCGAATGGCCGCTCCAGAAGGTGGGCCACCTCCAGTTCGGCTGCGCAACGCTCCGCGGCCGCGTGGTCCGCAGCGCTCAAGAGACGCAGCATCCCGCGCCGCCCGGTCCGGCCGATCAACACCACCTCGCGGGCGGATATAGGCAGGCCCTCGTCGAAAAACAGGTGCTGGGCCAGGAACCCCACCCGCTTGCGCAGATCGGTGAGTTTCCATGCTGACAGTTCCTTACCGAGTACGCTGGCCTTGCCCGCGGCCAGGGGGACAAACCCGGCCGCCAGGCTTACCAGAGTGGACTTGCCTGCCCCGTTGGGACCGACTATACCCCAGAACTGCCCGTTCTCGACCCGCCACGAGACCTCGTGCAGCACTCTGCGGTGGTGAAGGACCACCGCGGCCTGCTGGAATTCGAGGGCCGCGCTCATGGCTGGCTGTCGCCGCCGGCGGCCTGGATCAACAGCTCCAGGTTGTCGGCCAGAAGGCCCGGCCAGTCGCCGTTGCGCGCGTTGGTTCCCGGGAAATTGCTGAGGATGCAGACCGGAAGGCCGGTCTGCGCGGCCACGGCCCGGGCGACTTTCTCGCCACCGCTCTGAAGGTTACCCACCACGAAAGCGGCCCCACCCTCGCGCCCGGCCTTGATTATCCGGCCCAGGTTAAGCGCCGAAAGCTCCTCGGGTGAGTTGGTGAATGTCCCGGCGGATTTGACCCCGGCCCAGAGCGCGAACCCCACCTGCTTGTCCGAGCAGAGCGCAATCCGCCCGGCGATCCCGGACTGTTCCAGGCGATTGCGGGCGCGGGTGTCGGCGGAGTCGATCATCGTGAGCGCCGCAGCGTAGTTGGCCTCAAGGCTGCTGTCCAGGGACGGGAAAGTCTGGGCCAGGATGCCTTTGAGCTGTTCCAGGGCGCGGCGGAAATTCTGCGGGACCAGCAAGTGGCCGGGAGTCTCCAGCACGGCCAGGTGCATCCCGGGGTTCTGCTCACGGAAACGGCTGTCCAGGTAGGCCTGATAGTCGTGGCGCACGATCAGGACCGAACGGGCCAGCCGCGCGGCATCCCCGGGCCGAAGGTCATAGGTGCCCGGGCAGGAGGCGGGCGGGATCAGGGTCTGGACCTCGATCCCGCCGGGAGCGAGAAGTTCCAGCATGCAGCCGATCATGCTGGTCGAGGCGGTCACCACTGGACGTTCCACGGCCAGAGCGCGGGCCGCTGGGTTGAAAGCGGCCGCCAGAGCCAAGGCCAGTAAAAGTCTGACCGTGAAACGCTGCATCGGGTCCTCCGAAAAAAAAGACGGGAGGGGATGCCTCACCCTCCCGTCGTGGTTGTAAGCGGGTTCAGCGGTTGAAAGATAATCCGAAATAGGCTGTGGCGCCAGGCATTGGATAGCCGGGCTTGAACTCGTAGTTGGTATCTGTCAGGTTCTCCACGGCCAGAAAAAGGCTGCTGTGCTCCAGCGAGGCCCCGGCCTGTCCCAGGTAGTAATCGACCCGGGTGTTGAGCGTGGTGAAAGCGTCCACCTTGCCCATCACGCTGCCGAAACGGTCGTTGGCCACCCAGCGGTCGCCCACGGACTCCAGGTCCAGGCTCAGGTGCAGCCTGGGGGCGACGATCAGGTTGGTCCCCAGGGTGAGCATGTAGCCCGGGGCCTGCGGCAGGTCGGAGGGGGTGGAGTTCATCACGCTGAGGCCCCCATAGATCGAGAGACGGCTCAGTGCGGACCAGCTTGCCGAAAGCTCGGCCCCGGTGGTCTTGAAACTGCCAACGTTGCCGAACGAGGGCGGTGGCGGCGGCGGCGAAACGAAACTGATCATGTCCTCGCCGTCGTCGTGGAACAGGCTCAGGTCCAGGGTCAGACCCCGGCTGGGCGTGACTTTGTACCCGACTTCATAGTGTTTGACCCGCTCGGGTTTCAGGTCCTCGTAGGCCGGCTGCTGGTAGTTCCAGGCCACGTTGTAGAACCAGACTGCGTAAACGCCGGCGTAGTTGTAGCCCCGGGCGAAATTGCCGTAGAGCTGCCACTTATCCCCGGACAGCACAATTCCGGCCTCCGGGGCGGCCTCGTTGTCGTAGGCCGAATGCCAGTTGTAGCGAGCGCCGGCCGAGGGAGTGAGGCTCAGGCCCGGGCTAAGCTGGAAGCTGCGTGAGATGTCGGCGTAGAGCGCGGTGCTGTAGAAATATTTCGAGGGCATGCTCTTGGTGGTTGCGGGCTTGTCCATGTGCAGCTCGGTGGCTTTGCCGCCATAGGCGTCGTAATCCAGGCCCACGGTGAGCTGGGTGGACTCGGCCAGGGCGATGTTCTGGCGGGCGCGCAGGCCGCGGTTGAGGTAATCGGTGTTCGTGTCGTAGGGGTCGCTCGCGGCGGCGTCCCACTGCTGCCAGTTCATGCTGCCGTTGTCCGCGTACAGCCGCACGAAACCGTCCATACGCTCGCTGCGGTTGGACAGGGTAAGGTTGGCGGTGAAATCGGTGTTGTTGAACCGTCCGCGCACCGGCGGAGCGGCGGTTACCACGCCCGGGTCATCCGCGGTGTTGTCGTATTCCGACAGGATCAGCGAGACGTCCCAGGTGTCCGAGATGTCGTAGCCGATCCGTCCCCAGTAGTTTTTCAACTCACCATAGGCCTGCTTGCGATGCCCGTCCGTGCCCTTGGCCGCCGCTCCGAGATAATAGTCTAAACGGCCCTGCTTGCCGCCGTGGTTGAACACCAGGTTATAGGTGTCGTGGGAGCCGTAGAGGGTGTTGAGTTCGGTGCGGAAACCCTCGCTGCGCATGCGGCGGCTGTGCAGGTTCACCGCGCCGAACGACATGTTGCCCATGGTGACCGGCTGGGGCGACTTGTAGACATCGATGCTTTCCAGATTGTCCACGCTCAGCACATCCATCAGCGGGTGGGTCCAGAGGCCGACAAACTTCGGCACCCCGTCGACCATCATCTCCACCGAGGCCCCGGGCCGGCCTGCGCCCATGCCGCGGATGTAGACCGCTCCGCCCTCACCGCCGCCGTAGCTGCCCACCAAGTTATGGCGCGATATCATCACGCCAGGGACCCGGCGCAGCGCCGAGGGCAGGTCCAGGGCATCCAGGTCGCGCACCTGCTGCTCGCTGATCCGGGTGACCGCCACCCCGGTGTTTCGTATCTGCACTTCGTCTATCACCGCCTTGCCTACCACCACCACGGGCGGGAGCTGGTAAACTGAATCCGGATTTATCTCCGCCGCAGCCGGACGGGCCAGGGCCGAGGCTGCCAGCAGTATCAGACCGAACAATGAATCCCTGTGCACGACTCCTCCAATCCTGTTTAATAATTTCGAGTGTTACGATTTTAAAACTGGTAATACGAATATAGGGAGGCCTGCCTCTGAGCACAAGGGTTTATTTTCATTTTTTTTCGCGGAGCCCTGCTGTCGCGTTCAGACAGCCGCCTGCGGCAGGGGGTTTACTCCGGGGGGCGGAACCTTTATCTTATGCGCATGAATATTCTGTTCCTCACCTATCAGGGCGATCTGGGCGGAGCGACCCGCTCGATGGAATACCTGGCGCGCGGCCTGGCCGGGCGCGGACACACAGTCTTTTTCGGCTGCCGGCGCGAGGCGCGTATCTGGGATGACCTTTCCGGCTCGAAAGTGCACCTGGTGCCGATGGAGTTCGGCCGCATGGGCGGCCCGGCGGCGCGCCAGATCGACAGCCTCTGCCGCGAGCACGGCATCCAGATTGTAAACGCCCAGTCGAGCCAGGACCGCTACGCCGCGCTGCGGGCCAAGCTCATTCACCGCAGCCCGTTCAAGCTGGTTTTCACCCGACGCCAGATGCCCGACTCAAGCCGCCTTAGCGGGCTTCTCGCCACGCTGGGCGCCGACCGGGTGATCGCGGTCAGCCGGGCGGTAGGCGAGGCCCTGGCCCGTCGCTGGGTGGCGCGCCGCCTGATCGAGGTGGTGTACAACGGCACTCCGCGCGAAAAATACGAGGGCCTGGACCCACGCGGCACGGCCCGCCTGCGTGAGCGCCTGGATATCCCCGAGGGCGCGACCGTGATCGGCTGTATCGCGCGCAAGAAACGCCAGGACATCCTAATTCAGGCCTTGCCCTGGCTCCCTCCCGAGGCCATTATCCTCATAGTCGGCCCGGGCCGTCAGCCGGAGTGGGACTCTCTGCTCGACCGCCTGCGGCCCAGGCAGAGGGTCATTATCCTGGACCACGAGGACCGCAGCCTGCTGTTCTATCCTCTGCTCACCGTGAGTGTGCTGCCCTCCCTGCTCGAGGGCCTCAGCCAGACCATCCTTGAATCCATGGCTCTGGGCGTGCCGGTGGTGGCCAGCCGCTGGGGCGGCAACCCGGAGATCGTCGAGGAGGGCGAGAGCGGCCTTCTGTTCGAGCCGCTGGACCCGCGCGACCTGGCGGACAAGGTCAACCGGGTGCTGCAGGACCGGGAACTGGCGGCACGCTTTGTCAGCCGGGGACGCGATCGGGCGCTGGTCGATTTCAGCGTGGAGCTTACGGTGGAGAACACCGAGCGGGTGTTCCAGCGCCTGCTGGAGGGCTGAGACAGTCAACCCCCCGAGGAGGAGCCGCCATCCACGCGGGGATCGTTCCGGCAAACCAGCCGCTGACTCGATTGTCTACGCAGTTATAATCCATCCGTAACCCTCATGTTGTAAGGGTTTTTGAAAAAACTTGACAAGCCCGAAATGTTGTGCGATTAATAATTGCGTGCAGCAAGCAATTATAAAAGGATGCCTGGTTCCGAAAGTATCTCCGCAGGACTGCTCTTGGCGAAATATCCTGATGCAGATATGGAACCCCGGATTGGATTCAGTTAAGAATTCTCTCCTTAACGTTTGATCGCGTGAAAGATGCACATGTCATCGGGATCTTTCATTTTCTCCCAGCCAGGAGCATGCAGAATGAAAACCGCTGTACGAATGAAAAAAATGTTTGTTGTTTCAGTGTTGATCCTCGCTCAGACCGGTTTTGAAATCAAGGTGGTATCAGCCGGGAAAGAAAATCCAGTCGATAAGCAGCCCGGCTATGTCTCGGGGGAGTTCATTTTCACTTTGGACAGCAAGCCCACCCCGCAATGCCACGCCTCGACGGTCGTTGAGGCCGGGTCAGGGATTGTGGCCGCCTGGTTCGGTGGGACGCGTGAGAAAAATCCCGACGTTGGCATCTGGGTTTCTCGTTTAGAGGGTGAAGGCTGGTCGGCTCCGGTTGAAGTAGCTGACGGTGTACAATCGGATACATTGCGTTACCCCTGCTGGAATCCGGTGCTGTTCCAGCTACGCAAAGGCCCATTGATGATTTTCTACAAGGTGGGGCCGGATCCGGTGCGGTGGTGGGGAATGCTGATGACCTCAAATGATGGTGGAAAAAGCTGGAGCAAGCCGGAACGATTACCGGATAACATTCTCGGGCCTATCAAAAACAAACCTGTCCAATTGAGCGACGGAGAAATCCTGTGTCCGTCGAGTACCGAAAACGCCGGCTGGAGAGTGCATTTCGAGATAGCATCCGCTTCGGCTGACACCTGGGAAACGGTTGGTCCCATAAACGATGGGAATGGTTTCGCGGCCATTCAGCCCACAGTTTTCTGCCATGCAGACGGTGCATTCCAGGCCCTTTGCCGAACTCAACAGGAAATGATTGCTGAAAGCTGGTCCCATGATAACGGGAGAACCTGGAGTAAGATGGAACCAACCGGACTACCCAATCCGAATTCAGGGATCGATGGTGTCACACTCAAGGACGGCCGGCTGCTCCTGGTGTACAACAATTCGATTCAGTCCAGGTAGCCTCTTGACGTGGCTGTTTCAAGTGACGGGAAGAGATGGTCGGAAGTGATGACCTTGGAGAATCAGCCGGGGGAGTATTCGTATCCGGCAGTCATTCAGAGCACGGATGGAATGGTTCATATCACATATACGTATAACCGCGTTGCGATAAAGTATGTCCTGCTGGACCCCTCAAAATTTTAGCCGGGAAAGGACCTTCCCGAAGTGGTCTGCATTCCGCACTTTTCCATTGTTTTTCCATGTTCCGGTGACTGCAAGCCAGCCAATCCGCTTACGCCGCCATCTGTTTCCCGTAACGCGGCTTGTCTTTTCGAGAGGGGTAACCGCCAGATGAACAGGAGAATGCTTCTGTCCGCAGTCTGCCTGGCCGGGCTGACAGCCGCCGGGTTCCTTGCCGCGGCCGGATTGAAAGGGGACTACAACGGTGACGGCCAACAGGGGTTGATTGATGTGCTGACCCTGCTTGTGCAGGGTGCGGCCGATCCCGATGACGGCAGCCTGGATTACAACGGCGACGGTCGCTACTCGGCGGCGGACCCGGTGGCCCTGGTCCGCCACCTGCGGGATATCGGCTCTTCCTGCGGTCC